>JAYUWC010000415.1:0-2656 GCA_043753755.1 Rhizobacter sp. | reverse complement strand
CGCACTCGGGTTGGCGGCCCGACCACACGCTGCGGCTCGGCCGGCGCGCGGCCGCGGGGTTTACCGGCCACTTTTTGCACGCCCACATGACGGTGCAGGGCCGCATCGGCATGTTGCAAAACGACCTGGTGCACTTCAGCTACCCCGACATTCACGACGTGCTCGAAAAGCTCGACCGCTACTCGACCGGCAACGCCCGCGACATGCTCGCCGCCGGCAAGTCGGGCAGCGTCGGCAAGGCGGTGTGGCACGGGTTGTTCGCGTTCGTTCGCACCTACTTCTTCAGGCTGGGGTTTCTGGATGGTCGACACGGTCTGATGCTGGCCATCTACAACGCCGAGTACACCTATTACAAGTACATCAAGCTGATGTTTTTGCAGAGCCCGGCGCGGCGGCCGGAGTTCCCTGCATGAGCGATCTGGGTGAGGTGAGCAAGAGCAAGGTCGACGGCATGTGGGCCAAGCTGAAGGTGCTGGGACCCTACTTTCGCGGGACGCAATGGGCCTTCGTGGCGTCGACCATCGGCGCTGCCGTCTCAGGCGCCTGTGAGAGCGGCTTGGCGTGGATGATGAAGGCGCTGGTCGACAACGGCCTGCAGCAAAGCACGCTCCCGCTTTGGGCGATCCCGCTCGCGATCATTGTGTTGTTCGCGATTCGCGGCGTAGCGGGCTTCGTGCTCGACTACGCGCTCGCCTGGTCGGCCCAACATGCGGCGCTGCGGCTGCGCGCCAAGCTGTTCTCGAGGCTGCTCGATGCCCACCCGCAGATCTTCGGTGCGCGCAGCGCGAGCAGCCTGATCAACACCGTGGTCTACGAGATTCTCGGCGGCGTCGCCGCGCTCGTCGGCGCGGTGCAGACGGTACTGAAGGACAGTTTCACCGTGCTGTTCCTGCTGGGAACGTTGATCTATCTGAATTGGCAGCTCACGTTGTTCATCGCCGCGTTGGCGCCCACGGTGGGTTTGGCGATGCGCGTCTTCGGCAAGCGCATGCACCGCATCACGCGCGAGTCACAAATTGCGGTCGACCGGCTCGCCTATGTGGTCGAAGAAAACGTCCTCGCTTGGCGCATCGTGCGGCTGCACGGCGCGCAAGCCAACCAGCACGGCCGATTCGACGCTGCGAGCAGCGCGCTGCGGCGGCTGAGCTTGAAGGCGACGGTGGCCTCGGCGGTGGTCACGCCGGTCACGCAACTCATCACCGCCTGCGCCCTCGCGGCAGTGATCGCTGCAGCGCTTTGGCAAAGCAAGACCGGCGGCATGACGGTCGGCGATTTCGTGGCCTTCATCACCGCGGCAGTCGCGGTCGCCACGCCGCTGCGCCGTCTCTCCGATGTCGTGGCGCCGATTTCGCGGGGCCTGGCCGCGGTCGAGCGCGGGCTCATGCTGATCGAAGACGCGCCGCGCGAGTCGGGTGGCACGCATGCCCCGGGCCGCGCGCGCGGCGACCTCAGTCTGCACGGCGTGGCCGTGCGCTTCGGCGAGAGTGCCGAGGCGCTGCGTGGCGTCGACCTCGAGATCAAGGCCGGTGAAACAGTCGCACTGGTCGGCCCCTCGGGCGCCGGCAAGACGACGCTGGTCAACCTCTTGCCGCGCTTTCTCGACCCCACCGCCGGCACCATCGCGCTCGACGGCGTGGCTTTGCGCGACTGGAACCTGCACGCGCTGCGCGAGCAGTTCGCGCTCGTCAGTCAAGACGTGGTGCTCTTCAACGACAGCGTCGCCGCCAACGTCTGCTTCGGCGGCGAGCCCGACCGCGCGCGCGTGGTCGCGGCGATCGCTGCCGCCAACCTTGCGAGCTTCGTCGACGGCTTGCCCGACGGGATCGACAGCGTGATCGGCCACAACGGCACTCAGCTGTCGGGCGGCCAGCGCCAGCGCCTTGCGATCGCGCGAGCGATTTACAAAGACGCGCCAGTTTTGGTGCTCGACGAGGCCACGTCGGCGCTCGATTCCGAATCGGAGCGGCTGGTGCAGCAGGCGCTCGAGGTGCTGATGCGTGGGCGCACCAGCATCGTGATCGCGCACCGGCTCTCGACGATCGAGCGCGCCGACCGCATCGTCGCCCTCGAGGCCGGCCGCATCAAGGAGCAGGGCAGCCATGCCGAGCTGCTGCAGCACGGCGGCCTCTATGCGCGGTTGCACGCGCTGCAATTCAGGACCTGAAGATGACACCCCACCCGATCAGCCGCTACCCCGTGCCCGAGATGGCCGACCTGCCCGACGACATCCGCACCAAGATTCTCGAAGTGCAGCAAAAGGCCGGCTTCGTGCCGAATGTGTTCTTGACCTTTGCGCACCGGCCCGACGAGTTTCGGGCCTTCGTCGCCTATCACGACGCGCTGCTGCTGCGAGAGTCGGGTCTGTCGAAGGGCGAGCAAGAGATGATCATCGTCGCCACCAGCGGCGCCAATGGTTGTCTCTACTGCGTGGTCGCACACGGCGCCATCTTGCGGGTCTTTGAGAAGGCGCCGATGCTGGCCGACCAGCTCGCGACCAACTTTCTGAAGGCCGACATCACGCCGCGCCAGAAGGCGATGCTCGGGTTCGCGATGAAGGTCTGCAACGCTTCTTACGCGATCGGCGAAGACGACTTCGCGCTGCTGCGCGAACATGGCTGGAGCGACGAAGACGCCTGGGACATCGCCGGCATCACCG
>JAYUWC010000414.1:0-8174 GCA_043753755.1 Rhizobacter sp. | reverse complement strand
AAGCCGGTTCATGACCTCGGCCTGGCCATCAGCGAAGAGGCGGTCGAGCGCATCGTCGAAAAGACGCAGGGCTACCCGTACTTCCTGCAGGAGTCGAGCAAGCCCACCTGCAATGCGGTCGACGGTTCGCCCATTCAACTCGACGACGTCGACGACGCCACGGTTTCGGCGATTGCCGCGCTCGACGAAAGTTTTTTCAGGGTTCGCTTCGATCGCCTGACCCCGAGCGAAAAAAGCACCTCCGAGCGATGGCCGAACTCGGCCCCGGGCCGCAGCGCTCCGGCGACATCGCCGACCGGCTGACCCGCAAGGTCGCATCGTTAGCGCCGACGCGCGACGAGCTCATCGCGAAGGGAATGATCTGGAGCCCGAACCACGGCGACACCGCCTTCACCGTGCCCTTGTTCGACGAGTTCATGCGCCGGATCGCGCCCGGCGATGAATGGCTGCAAACGCCTTGAGCCTGCTCACCGATCGCTTGCCGTCGACCTGTGCGTCTGGCGATCACCTTTCGTTCATGACCCCGCTGGAGTAGCGCCATGCGACTCGACTGTCACGCTCGTTCAACGCTCGCCGCGGCGCTCGCGGTCTGCCTTGTCGGCCACGCTGCCCACGCCGCCTCGCAAGCCCCGGTCGCCGCTGAGAACGGCATGGTGGTGACCGCGCAGCACCTTGCGACCCACGTGGGTGTCGATGTGCTCAAAGACGGTGGCAACGCGGTCGATGCGGCGGTCGCGGTCGGCTACGCACTGGCGGTCGTCTACCCCGCGGCGGGCAACCTCGGCGGCGGGGGTTTCATGACGATCCAGCTCGCCGATGGCCGCAAGACTTTTCTCGACTTTCGCGAAAAGGCGCCGCTCGCCGCCACTGCCAACATGTACCTCGACAAAGACGGCAACGTCGTCAAGGGCTTGAGCACCACGGGGCAGCTTGCGGTCGGTGTACCGGGCACGGTCTCGGGCCTCGAATACGCGCTCGCCAAATACGGCACGATGAAACGCGCCGTGGTGATGGCACCGGCGATCAAGTACGCGCGAGACGGCTTCACGCTCGACCAGGGCGACATCGACATGTTCGCCACCGCGACCGAAGACTTTCGCAAAGACCCGGCCTCGGCCGCGATCTTTCTCAACAACGGCGAAGCCTTTCAAGCCGGCCAGAAGATCGTCCAGAGAGATCTCGCGCAAACGCTGAAGGCCGTCGCCGACAAGGGCGAGGCCGGGTTCTACAAAGGGCCTGTGGGTGCCGCGATCGTGGCCTCGAGTCAAGCCGGCAAAGGCATCCTCACGCAGGCTGATCTCGACCAATACCAGACCCGCGAACTCAAGCCGATCGAATGCAACTACCGCGGCTACGGCGTCGTCTCGGCGCCGCCGCCGAGCTCGGGCGGTGTGGTCATTTGCGAGGTCTTGAACGTGCTCGAGGGCTATCCGCTGAAAGAGCTGGGCTTTCGTGCGGCGCAGTCCGTGCACTACCAGATCGAGGCGATGCGCCATGCCTACGTCGATCGCAACAGCGCGCTCGGCGACCCCGACTTCATCAAGAACCCGCTCGATCGCCTGCTCTCGAAAGATTACGCCGCCAAGGTTCGTGCCGCGATCGACCCGACCAAGGCGGGCGTCTCGAAAGACATCAAGCCCGGCACCGCGCCGCACGAGGGCAGCAACACCACCCACTACTCGATCGTCGACAAATTCGGCAACGCCGTGGCGGTGACCTACACCTTGAACGACTGGTTCGGCGCCAAGGTCACGGCCGCCAAAACCGGTGTGCTGCTCAACAACGAGATGGACGATTTCACCTCGAAGGTCGGTGTGCCCAACCTCTACGGCCTGGTGCAGGGCGAGGCCAATGCGATCGCCCCGGGGCAAGCGGCCGCTGAGCTCGATGGCGCCGACCATCGTCACCCAAGACGGCAAGCCGGTCATGGTGGTCGGCACGCCGGGCGGCAGCCGCATCATCACCGCGGTGCTGCACACGTTGATCAACGTGATCGACTACGGCATGAACGTGCAAGAGGCAATCGACGCGCCCAAGTTTCACCAGCAGTGGTTGCCCGAGACGACCAACGTCGACGCCTTCGCACTCAGCCCCGACACCCGCAAGATTCTCGAAGGCTGGGGCCAGAAGTTCAGCGGCCCGCAGCCGGTGAATCACGTCGCCGCAATCTTGATCGGCGCGCCCGCGCTGGGCGCCAAGCCGGTCGGCAAGAACCGCTTTTACGGTGCCCACGACCCGCGCCGAAACTCGGGTCTGGCGCTCGGGTATTGACCGCTGCCGCGCGCAATCGCCTTCACCCCGAACTAACGAGACACCATGAAAAAATCCGACATCGCCGGCCTCGTGCTGGTCGCGGCCCTCATGCCCGCCAGCCACGCCGCCGAGCGCCTGCCGACCATCCCGTCGGCGCAATACACCGACGAGCAAAAGCAGGCCGCCGAAGAATTCGTCGCTGCGCGCAAGGTGCCGGTCTTCGGCCCCTTCGAGCCGCTAATGCACAGCCCGCAGGTGATGAGCCAGGCCCGTTCGATGGGCGACTACCTGCGCCACAAATCGGCGATCGGCAACACGCTGAGCGAGCTCGCGATTCTCGTCACCGCCCGCGAGTGGACGCAAGACTACGAGTGGTACGTGCACCAGCCGATCGCGCTCAAAGCCGGCATCGCCCCCGATGTCGTCGGGGCCATCGCCGACGGCCGCCGCCCAAGCGCGATGAGCGAAGACGAAACCACCGTCTACGACTTCTCGACCGAGCTGCACCGCAACAAGCGCGTCTCGGATGCGACCTACGCCCGCGCCGAAAAGCGCTTCGGCAAGAAAGGCGTGGTCGATTTGACGGGCATCAACGCGTACTACGCGCTGCTGGCGATGCAGCTGAATGTGGCGCAGTACGCGTTGCCGAAAGATGGGAAGAAGTTGGTTCGGCTGCCGGAGTGATGGCGGGGGATTGGGTGGGTGCGAGTCCAATTTTTGGTTGGATGGCGGTGGGCGTGGCATGGCGACCGTTCGACCGGTTGGACGTGGTTGTCGGCAAACGCTTTGAAGGCGGTGGAGGTTGGTCAGCGGCGGATGCGTTGGTCGTAGGTCTCGCTGGCAGCTTGAGACGCCGATTGCGGTCATTCGCCGTCTCCGAGCACGCACGACGGCTCTTGCCGCGAGCAGATTTAAAAGCGACGCCGCGATCGGCACATCGATCAGATCACGCCAAGTCGCCAAGCGCAGACAGGAGATTTGAAGTGTTGACCATGCGTACTGGGCTGTCGTTGACAGTAGCTCAAGGTGACCATGCTGCCCGCTCACGGGACGACTGGCAGAATTGGAAACGACCTGACTCTCCAGCAGCAGATGTCGAGAAAATATGATGGCGGTGCCCTTGGGCGACGGAATGTTTCGTGTGCCAACTTTAGAAGACGTTGGCCCTGCGGCTGATGAAGCAGAAGAGGTCGAAACGATTGAGGCTGACGATAACGGAGAGGTCTCCGAATTCGGCGGCCGGATCTATGCGTTCTCGTTTCCGATGCTCATGAGGCAAGACGAGCGCTTTCCCATCAAGGTCGGAATGACGGCTGCAGACGTGGACGTGCGCGTAACAACTCAATGCCGGAGTAGTGCCGCCTTTGATACGCCGATCGTGCTCGGCCGATGGCGAGTTAGTCGAGTTAGTGCGGTCGAAATGTCGATCCACCAGACCCTGAAGGCACGCGGACAGTGGCGGGAGCACGCTCCCGGGACCGAGTGGTTTGACGCCAAGCCCACAGAGATCGAGGCCATCGTCAAGTTCATAACTCAGGAATAGTCGGCTGGTCAATTGCGACCGCAGCCACACTAGAAAAGGTCCGGGAGTGCGGCTGAGAGGATTCACCGCAACGTGACACGGCTGCTGGGCGACTTCATCAGATTGCCTACGGTGAATCGACCTCGGTTGGCCAAGTGTCGGAGGATGCTCTGCTCACGCGCTGTGTGGACGCTCCACCAATGAACCTACAAGAAGTTCTGCCCAGCGCAGGCAGTCGAATACCAGTGAGCGCAAGATCTGTTTGGTGCCAGCGAATCGGCGGCCGCAATCGGGATCGGGATCGGGATCGGGATCGCCGGAACCGGCGCCATCTTCATGGCCGTGCCGGTCGCGGGCCGACCCTCAGCCCAGCTGGGTTGGGCTTCCCGGGCCGACGCAAGCGTGACGTCGCAAACGAACGGAATGACAACCATCGAGAACAGGAAACGACTCCGGTGCATGTCTCGACCTCTTGTGTAAGTCGTGGCTCGAGTCACCCAACCGAGAAAACATCATGCCGAGAAGGTCTGCGGCAATCCCGCCCCTTTCGGGCAGCTGATGACTTCGGACTTCCGTTGCAGTGCCCTGTACCGCGTGGGCGCAATCAGAAGTGAGAAGTGCAGATCGGATGCCGCCGCGGCTACGGATTCGTCCGCCGATGGCCAAGCCCAGAACGCCTGGCCGCCGTCAGCAGCAGTTCGTTGGGCCCGGCCCAGCCCGAAGGCGTCGTGAACACCGACAGCCGCTCCGCCATCTCGGCCCATGCCGCGTTGGTCGCTGCTTCGTCGAGCCCGGCAAGAATCTGATGGATCGGGCTGGCCGAGCTGCGAACGAAGCGCAGGTAGTGCGCGACCGACGGCATCACGAACGGCGCGTCGATCGTGGTTGTCGCTACATCTTGAAAACCCGCTTCGGTGAAGAGCGCATCGATGTGCCCGGGCCGGCCCAGGCTCAACAGGCCGCCCGGCGAGTAGGGGTCACGCGCGGGCCGGCCCGCATGCGCGAGCGCCGACGACACCATCGTCGTGATGCACGGGTTGCGCTCGGGCCGCGAGAACACCAGCGTGCAGATGCCGCCACCCGGCCGCAGCGCGCGCAGCATCTGTTGCAACCCGCGCAGCGGGTTCGGAAACAACATCAGCCCGAGTCGGCACACCACGGCGTCAAAGCCCGCCGCGGGCACCGGCAAATCTTCGCCGTCGGCCACCTGCGTGTGCACGTTCGTGAACTGTGCGCGATCGGCGTTGGCCTGCGCGAGCGCCAGGATCGCCGGCGACAGATCGGTCGCGAGCACCCGGCCTTGCGGCCCGACGCGCTCGGCAATAGTCAAGGTCTGATCACCGGCGCCGGCCGCCACGTCGAGCACCCGCGAGCCGATGCCGATGCCGGCCATGTCGAGCATGGCGTCAGTGCCGCGGGCCAGCCAGGCGTGGATGTCGGCGCTGTGGTCGCTCCACCCGGCCGCGGCCTGGTCCCACTGCGTGCGGGCAGCGGCCTTGAAGGCCTCGCCACCGGAGGTTGGAGACGAGGTGGTCTCGCCATTGGGGTTGTGCTGCGGCGTCGTCATCGAGTGCTCCCTGGGCTGCTGCGCCTCCGCGGTGAAAGCGGTGGCGGCTTGGGTTGGAACGGTGCGGCTCATCATGCGCTGGTTCCCTGGATCCTGATTTGTCCTGGCCGCCGGAGGTCGCGCAAAACACACCGTTTGCAGCCCAAAGCAACAGCGTTGCTCGGGCTGACTCAGCCGCACGGCGCGGACAATTACCTTCTTCGAGTTCATAGTCACCGAGATCGACACGCTGCGCCCGATCATCACTGGCTGAGCCGCAGCCGATCGGCCGTCGTGCCCTCATCAACCACCCGGAGAACCGCATGAAAACCCACCTGACCGCAACCGCGCTGCTGCTGGCGACAGTGGCCGCCAGCGCCGCACCCATCGCCTACGCGATCGACCCGAGCCACACCTTCCCGAGCTTCGAGGCCGACCACATGGGCATCTCGGTGTGGCGCGGCAAGCTCAACAAGAGCAGCGGCAAGGTGCTGTACGACAAGTCCACGGGCGCCGGTAGCGTCGAGATCGCGTCCGAGCTGGCCAGCGTCGACTTCGGCATGGACGCGCTGGCCACCTGGGCGCGCGGCAAGGAGTTCTTCGACGTGAAGAAACACCCTCGAGCGGTCTTCAAGGGCAGCCTGCAGTCACCGGTCGACGGCGTGCCGACGCAGCTCGTCGGCGAGCTGACGCTGCACGGCGTGACGCGGCCGCTGACGCTGGTGGTCAACTCGCTCAAGTGCATCCAGCACCCGATGCTCAAGCGCGACTACTGCGGCGCCGACGCCAGCGGCAGCTTCAACCGCGACGACTTCGGCCTGGGCGCGGGCAAGGAATACGGCTTCAAGATGACGGTCGACCTGCGCATCCAGGTCGAAGCCGTTGCGCAGCCCTGACGCAGCGAGGGCAACGGCGTCAAGACCCCTCGCTCGCGTAGTCACGAATCGCGCGGCGAATACTTTGCTGGCCCTCGCTGCTCATGGCCTGGCCTATCGTCAAACCCCGCATCACGTCATAGAGGGTTTGATCAACGGCTCGCGCATCGGGGCCCGTCTGCAGGCTGCGAATGAACTTGGCGATCAAAGGAACATCGTTCAAATCGATCTTGTGACCATTTATCGCGTTCAGCACCGCGCCGGGCATGGGCACCTTGGGGCGTCCGGTGTTGCGGGGGACCGAGAGCGAGCCGATGACGTCGGGCTGAACCCACTCACCAGCGCGCCTCTGCTCGGATGGGTTGTCGGGCAACAGTTCGGTGAGGCTGCCGTCGCTACTTGTCGCGGTGAAGAAGAAAGGTTTGATCGACTGCGGCCGCGCCACTGTGCCGCCCGCCGCCGGCAGATCGTAGGTCTCGCGGATCGCCTGTCGATAGTCCGCCCCAGGTTTTTCGACGCGTTGGGTTCTGAATCCCACAGTGAAGCCCAGGCCGAAGATCTTGGGCATACCCACGGAGCCGATGCCCGATGTGGAGGTGAACCACTGCGACGGATCATTGCGTTTGCTGGCGGGAACGAGCTGCCCCCGCAGCGTGAACCAGCCATCGGGCAAGTGGTACGAGCCCTCGCGGGCGAGGGTGCCCGGCAAGGCAAAGTTGATCAGCCGGCCGTGGCGGTAGTCGGAGCTGCCAGCGGTGTGCGCGATTCGCTTGGCCAGCGGATTGTTCAGGCCGGAATTGATCGATTGCAGCAGGCCGGAATTCACCTTGCCCTCGAACCGCGTTCTGATTTCGCTGGACCTGCTGAAAGCCAGGCGCATGCCGATCGGCGGCATGCCGGGAATGCTGGTCGGCGACACCGTAGCTCGCGTGCCGACGGAAATGCGCAGCGGTACGACCAGCACGGCATCGCCATTGGCGTCCATCCTGGTGTTCAGCCGGTAATTCATGCCGAGAGCGGCATTCCGGTCGTAGAGCACAGCTCCCTCGTCGACGGCAGCTTCCAAGTGGCCGATGTCGAGGTAGTCGCCGATGTGCGCGCCCAGCAGAGTGGCACCGACCGTCGCAGCGGGGCCAACAGCCTTGACCGACCAGCCTGCGCCTGGCGGCGCCCTCGTGGCAAGGGTCTGCGCCACGCGATCGACCAAGTCTTGCGAGCTGCGGATGTCGTCTTTGGGCAAGTCGCGCAGATCGATGATTTCCCGCGGGTCTTTTTGCCCCCACACGTCGGCCACCACCGAGTAGTCGCCGACGGAAATTTGAATGCGCAAGCCGTTGCGCTGAAAACCGATGCGTTCGAGCGACTGCAGAGACGGCACGTCCAAGGACGAACGGCCGAGCTGGCTTGCCGTGATGTTCGTGGGTGCGTTCGGGTCGCGCCTGCGCAATTTTCCCGACACGTCCCTATCGACAACGGCACCTGTGAGCGGATCGGTGAAGGTGACGGGCGCGGTGAGCGAAGCGGGGCGCCGCCGGCCGGCCGGTTGAATCAAGCCGGGAAAGCTCGTGCCCGGATCGGGCAGCTTGCCAAAGACCGACTCGCCCATGGGCAGGTTCGAACGGGACATGTCGACGGGGGGCTTGTTCTTCGTGGCTGCGCGCGCTTTGTGATGCTGCGTCTGAGTCTGGCGCGCCTCGGCCAGACGGTGGGTGAAGTCGCCGCGCTCGGCGGGCGTGAGCCGAGTGTCTTTGATCGCTTGCTCGGTGATTCCGGTGACCTCGCGCAGTGTGGCTTCAGGCAAGGCATCGACGCCGCCGCGCTTGTCGATCTGGCGCCAGATGTTCTTGACCTCGGTTGGGGTGTGGCTCCGCCCAGCGCCGCCGCCCCGGCTGGGGCCGATGCGGGTGCGGTCGATCTTGTCGAGCGCAGCGCTCATGTCCTTGCGATCGGCGTTGGTGCGGCCGCCCAACACGTCTTC
>JAYUWC010000413.1:0-24587 GCA_043753755.1 Rhizobacter sp. | reverse complement strand
CGCTGTCGCGCGCGCGCACCAGCAGGACGAAAAGGGCCAGGTCGCCGCCGAAGTTGAAGACGCCGGCGACGTCCGATGTGAGCACCAGGTGGCGCACCAACTGCGGGTTGGCCGAGATGTCGTCGAGCACGCGCTGCATCTCGGCCAGACCCGAGAGGCTGTAGCACTGGATCGGCTTGACGCAGGTGCGCACGCGCAGCAAAGAGAGGTCGGCGCGCCACTCGAGCCGCAGGTATTTGTAGGGCCGGTTCAGTGCGTCGGGCACCTGACTCGTGGGCGTGTTCATACCGACTCGAAGACCCGCGTGATGTGATGAAAGTTCAGCAAGGTCGACTCGGCGATCGCCTCGCGCGCAGCCTCGTCGGCGACCGTATTCAAAACTTTGCGCAACGAGACCATGTGGTCGGCGTCCATCGTGGCGTGCGAGCTGATGAACGAGACGCCGCGTTCGCCCTCAAGCATCAGCGAATCGCGAATCGCCGCCGAAAAGGTGCCGCCGTAGACCGACGCGATCACCTCCAGCGCGTACATCATGCCGAGTACCGAACACGGATGGCGGCGGTCCGCAGCCCAGTAGTTGTAGCCGGTGAGTGCCAGCGTGTTCGCCGTGGGCGCGTGTGCGCGTGTCTCGACCGGCGCGACACCAATGGCCTCGAGGTCGTTCAACACCCACTCTTCGTGGCCCGACTCTTCTTGCATGTGCTCGTAGAGGTAGTAGCGCACTTCGCGCTGGTCGTCAGGCACGCGGCTCGCGGCGGCAGCACACACCGGGTTGAAGTGCCAGACCACGTGGTACAGCTCGAGCAGCAGCTTGCGGTAGCGCTCGAGACTCATGCCGTGCGCGACGGCATCGAGCACGACCGGGTTGGTTTCAAATTCACGGCGCGCTTCGTCGGTGCGCATCACCAGGTCAGCGAAGAAAGGCAACATTCAGAGGGTTCCCAACAAAGGTGATTCAAAGTTTGCGGGTGGTGTTGGCGTCGATCTCTCGGCGCGCTCACCCGCTGGTGTGGCGATGACTCTAGTGCACGAAGTGTTCCAAGAGCCGACGCGGGCACTCCATGCACTCGCTGCCGCAACGGCCTGTAGGTTCGACTTCTTACAATCGCGCCCACCCTCTTTTTGAAGCCTCGCCATGCCCGTCAACTTGCAAGCCCCCGACCCGTCCGAATTGCACCCGGTGCGCGGCATTGAACTCGGTATCGCGATGGCCGGCGTGCGTAAAGCGAATCGACGCGACCTCACCGTCGTGACGATCGCCGAAGGCGCGAGCGTGGCCGGTGTGTTCACCCAAAATCGTTTCTGTGCGGCGCCGGTGCAGGTGTGCCGCACGCATCTGGCGAGCGCGGCCGGCACGCGGGCCATCGTCATCAACACCGGCAATGCCAACGCCGGTACTGGCGACGACGGCCTGGCGCGCGCCCGCGCGACCTGCGCCGCGCTTGCCGGCCACCTGGGCATCGCGGCCGAGCAGGTGCTGCCGTTCTCGACCGGCGTGATCATGGAGACGCTGCCGGTCGACCGCATCGTCGCCGGGCTGCCGGCGGCGCTGGCCGATCTGCGAGCCGACCACTGGAACGAAGCCGCTGCGGCCATCATGACGACCGACACGCTGCCCAAGGCCGCCTCGGTGCAACTCGAAATTGCCGGGCGCACGGTCTCCATCACCGGTATCAGCAAGGGCGCAGGAATGATTCGTCCAAACATGGCCACCATGCTCGGCTTTGTCGCGACCGACGCGGTGATTTCTCAAAATCTTCTCGACCATCTCGTGCGCGAAGTCGCAGACGAGTCGTTCAACCGCATCACGATCGACGGCGATACCTCGACCAACGACTCCTTCTTGCTGATCGCAACAGGTCAGGCCGGGCACGCGCCCATAACGGCCTTGGACTCAGGCGATGGCCGCAAGCTGCGCGACGCGCTGATCGAGGTCGCGCGCACGCTGGCGCAGGCGATCGTGCGCGACGGCGAGGGCGCCACCAAGTTCATCACGGTGCAGATCGATGGCGGCCGCAACGTCGACGAATGTCGACAGGTGGCTTACGCGATCGCGCACTCGCCGCTGGTCAAGACCGCCTTCTTCGCCAGCGACCCCAACCTCGGGCGCATCCTCGCGGCCGTGGGCTACGCTGGCATCGACGACCTCGACCAAACCGCCATCGATTTGTTTCTCGACGACGTGCACGTCGTCGAATCGGGCGGCCGGCGCGCCAGTTACCGCGAAGAAGACGGCCAGCGCGTGATGAAGCAAAGCGAAATTACGGTTCGGGTCGACCTGCACCGCGGCCCCGCCAACGCGACCGTGTGGACGTGTGATCTCAGCTACGACTACGTCAAGATCAACGCCGACTACCGCAGCTGATCGGCCTCACCGGCGCGCTGCTTGCGGCCGGCTTGTTGTACGCAACAGCCAGCAGGCCGCAGTTTCAAGCAACGCATCTGTCGACGCCGTGCACGCCCAGGCGATCGGCAGGCGATCGAACGCAAGCGCGTCATTGCCAGGTGCCCGGTGGTACGCCGCAGAACCGAACGCGGTGAAGAAGACGGCCGCGGGGCGTTCATGGGGTGAGGGCGTCGCATGCGACGAAAGCTTGTGAGCAGGCATCGTGCTTCGGCGTGCCCCAACGCATCAAGCGTGCGGCTGCGCGAGCGCATTGCGTGAGCCCGTCGGTATTGCCTCGGCGCACGAACACCGCGCAGCCTTCCATCATCGAGTGGATGCCGGACAATGCGACGACCGCTTCTCGCCTTGCGTTCGTCGTGGAGCCGCTGCTACGATTCGCGCTCGATTCGCATACGCCACGCCCATGAACTCCGCCGCCACTCACGCATTCGCCACTGCACCTCGCGGTCTGGCGCGCGCGGCTGCAGCCACCGGGCGGGTCGACGCGGGCCTGGCGCCTTAGCTCCCTCGGCATCCGCTTCTGAACCAGGAGCTTCCGCCGAACAGTCGGCGGAAGGATCGGATACCCCTCCTTTCGCTGCAACGGGCCTCGGCCCGAAACGGCCTCCACCGAGGCCCGCGAAAGACGAGAAACGAGGCGAAGACCATGCAACAGGTCTGGATGAATTGGTTGGCGAGTCTTCAACGCCGCATCCGCTTGCCAGCCGACGATTTGCTGCGCAATGCGATCTACCGGCGGCTCTGGACGTCGATCTTGATCAGCTCGCTCGGCGGGCAGGTGACCCTGCTCGCGCTGCCGCTCACGGCCGCCGTGCTGCTGCACGCCACACCGACGCAGATGGGCTAGCTCACCGCGATGGAGATCGCGCCCTTCGTGCTGTTTTCGCTGCCGGTCGGCGTGTGGCTCGACCGGGTCCGCAAGCTGCCGGTCTACATCGCGGGCGAGTCGCTGCTGGCGGTGGTGGTCGCGAGCGTGCCCTTGGCCTGGTGGATGGGCTGGCTCTCGATGGGTTGGATGTATGCCGCCGCGTTCGTGCTCGGCACGATCTACACCGTGGCCGGCAGCGCCGCGCAGATCGTGTTGACGCAGGTCGTCGCGCGTGAGCGACTGGTCGAAGCCCATGCGAAGAACGCGCTCGCGTCGTCGGGCGCAGAGGTCGCCGGGCCGGGGTTGGCGGGTGCGCTGATCAAGCTGGTCGGCGCGCCGTTCGCGCTTTTGGTCGATGCGACGTTGGTGCTGGTCTCGGCTGCGATCCTGCGCGGCGTCGTGATCTTCGAGAACCCGCAACAGCGCCCCGACGCGCATTTTTTGCGTGACCTGCGCACCGGCGTGCGCTTCGTCGCGCGGCACCGCATGCTGGTGGCACTGGGCGGTGCGGTCGGTGTCTGGCAGATGTGCCACAACGCGGCGACCGTGGTGCAAATCTTGTTCGCGACCCGAACGCTGGGCCTGTCGGAACAAGCCGTCGGCCTGAGCTACATGGGCATGGGCGCGGGTACGGTCGTTGCCAGTGTGTTCGGCAACCGCATCAGCCGGCGCATCGGGCCGGGGCCGTGTCTCGTGCTCGGTTTCGCCGTCTGCGGCGTGGGCTGGTTGTTGCTCGCGGTGGCCCCGGCCAATGTTTGGGGCGTGGCGGCGTTTGCGTTGATGCTGATGCTGTTTTCGATGGGTGCGGTGCTGGTGATCATCAACTTTCTCGGGCTGCGTCAGGCGGTCACGCCAGCGCCGCTGCTCGGCCGCATGACGAGCACGATGCGCTGGATGATCCTGATCCCGGCGGGGCCGGGGGCTCTGCTCGGCGGTTGGCTCGGCGAGCACTACGGCTTGCGGTCGTCGCTTGCATTCGCCGGCGGCGGTGCGCTGCTGCTGGCGCTGGTCGCGTGGCACGCGCCGGTCATTCGCAATGTGCGCACGCTGCCCCGAGCCGAGCCTGAGCATGACTGGCTCGGCGCCGAAGCCGATGTGCGGCCGGCGGTCGATGCAGTGACTTGATCCATTCCCGGGAGCGTTGACGATGGATGCCCTAAACGAAGACGTGCCCGAGCGGCTCGAGACCCCGCGGCTGATCGTGCGCATGCCGCGGCGCAGCGACGCCGCCGCGCTCAACGCCGCGGTGCTCGAATCGATCGACGAGCTGCGCCCAACGATGCCCTGGGCCCAGACCCCGCCGTCACTGGCGCAAAGCGATGCCGATTGCCGGCGCATGCAGGCGAAGTTCTTGTTGCGCGAAGACCTGACGATGTTTGCCTTCGAGCGCGAGTCGGACGGCAGCGAAGGCCGCTTCGTCGGCGGCACCGGGCTGCACCGCATCGACTGGTGGGTGCGGCGGTTCGAGGTCGGCTATTGGTGCCGAAGTTCGCGCCGAGGTCGCGGCCTGGTGAGCGAGGCGGTGCAGGCACTGACCGACCTCGCGTTCGAGCACTTGCATGCCCGCCGCGTCGAGGTGCGCATGGACGACATCAACGAACGCAGCTGGCGGGTCGCCGAACGATGCGGCTTTGCGCTCGAGGGCGTCCTGCGCAGCGACACACTGTCAACTGACGGTGAGCTGCGCGACACACGGGTTTATGCGCTCACGCGGCCGGCCGACGCGTCACATGCGAGAGGCTGAATCTGTCGGCGCAAAGCGATCGACCGCGTCGGTGATCAGCCCGTCGATGCCGAGGGCGATCAGGCGTTCGGCTTCTGCGGGTTCGTTGACGGTGTAGGAAAGCGCGTGCAGATTGGAAGCACGCAGCGCGGCGATCAGGTTCGCATCCATCAGGCGAAACTGGGTGACGACGGCGACCGCGCCCAACGCGTTGGCTTCACTCAGCCAGCCCTCGCGCAGCGTGTCGAGCAGCAGTGCGCGAGGAAGCGCGGGTGCGGCACCGCGCGCCGCTTGCAAGGCTTGCGGTGCGAACGAACTCAGCAGCGGTGGCAACGGCTGGCCCGCCCACAACCGCGTTGCAGCCTCGGCCACGACGCGGCCGGTCTCGGCCTCGAGCCCCGGCGTCGGCTTGATCTCAATGTTGAGCGCAAGACCGTTGCCGATGCAGTAAGCCGCGATGGTGTCTAAGTTCGGTAGCGGTTCGCCCGCGTGCGCACGGCTGTGCCAGCCACCGGCGTCCAGGCGAGAGAGGTCTGACCAGTCGAATCGCGCCGCGTCGCCGTGGCCCGAGGTCGTGCGCTCCAGGGTTGAGTCATGCAACAGAAAAGGCACGCCGTCGGCGCTCAGCTTCACGTCGCACTCGAACGCGCGGTAACCGTGCGCCGCGCCGACGCGAAAGGCCGCCAGGGTGTTTTCGGGGGCCAGCTTGCCGGCACCGCGGTGCGCGATCCACAGCGGATACGGCCAGCCGCTCATGCTCAAAAACGTTGTGATGAGGTGGCGTCGAACCAGTGCAGGTGCGCGGCGGCCATCGCGAGCGAAACCATGTCGCCGACTTTGGGCGGCACCCGCGTGGCGTCGATCCGCAGCGTGAACAGCGTCTCACCGATGCGGCCGTAAACCAGCCGCTCGGCGCCCAGCATCTCGAGCGCTTCGACCTTCAGCGGCCAGCCCGCGGCATCGTTGGTCTGCAGTTCGGCATGCTCGGGCCGCAGGCCGAGCACCAGTTCGCCGGTGCGCGGCGCCGCGACTGGCAACGCCAACGTTTTACCGCCGGCATCAAAGCGCGTGCCCTCGGCGCGGCCGCGAATCAGGTTCATCGGCGGTGAGCCGATGAAGCTGGCGACGAAGGTGGTCGCGGGCCGGTGATAGACCTCGTCGGGCGTGCCGATCTGCTCGATGCGGCCGGCGTTCATCACGATCATTCGCTGCGCCAACGTCATTGCCTCGACCTGATCGTGGGTGACGAAAAGCGAGGTCACACCGAGTTCCGCATGCAGCTTTTGAATCTCGAGCCGCGTCTGCGCACGCAACTTGGCATCGAGGTTCGACAGCGGCTCGTCAAACAAGAAAACCTGCGGCTGGCGCACGATGGCACGGCCCATCGCCACCCGCTGTCGCTGCCCACCCGACATCTCGCGCGGCTTGCGTTGTAGGTACGGCCCCAGTTCGAGAATCTTCGCTGCCTTGTCGACCCGCAGCTTGATCTCGGCCATCGGCACTTTGGCGATCTTCAGGCCGTAAGCCATGTTGTCGAAGACCGTCATGTGCGGGTAGAGCGCGTAGTTCTGGAAAACCATCGCGATGTCGCGCTCGCTCGGCTCGATGTCGTTGACAACCCGGCCGCCGATCGCGATTTCGCCTTCGCTGATTTCTTCCAACCCCGCGACCATGCGCAGCAGTGTCGACTTGCCGCAACCCGAAGGGCCCACGATGACGACGAACTCGTGATCGGCGATCTCGGCGCTGACGCCGTGAATCACCGGGTTCGCTTTGGGCCCGGTGCCATAGCGCTTGACGACGTTGCGAAGAGAAATCGAAGCCATGTGGGTATCGCTTATTTTTCGGTGTCGACCAGGCCCTTGACGAACCACTTCTGCATCAGCATCACGACCAGTGCCGGCGGGATCATCGCGAGCATCGCGGTGGCCATCACCAGGTTCCATTCGTTCTGCGAGTCGCCACCGGCGATCATGCGCTTGATGCCGTAGACGACCGGGTACATGTTCTCGTTGGTTGTGATCAGCAGCGGCCAGAGGTATTGGTTCCAGCCGTAGATGAACTGAATCACGAACAGCGCGGCAACGCTTGTCGCCGAGAGCGGCAGCAAGATGTCTTTGAAGAATCGCATAGGCCCGGCACCATCGATGCGCGCCGCCTCGACCAACTCGTCGGGCACGGTCAAGAAGAACTGCCGAAACAAAAAGGTGGCGGTGGCCGATGCGATCAGCGGGACCGTCAGGCCGGCGAAACTGTTGAGCATGCCCAGATCGGAGACGACCTTGTAGGTCGGCCCGATGCGCACCTCGACCGGCAGCATCAACGTGACGAAGATGGCCCAGAAAAAGAACATCCGAAACCGGAATCTGAAGTACACGATGGCAAAGGCTGAGAGCAGCGAAATCGCAATCTTGCCGAAGGTGATGATCAGCGCCGAGACCAGGCTCACGAACATCATTCGGCCCACCGCCGCAGTCGAGCCGGCGCCGTGGCTGCCGCCTTGCAATGCGGCGGTGTAGTTCTCGATCAGGTGAGAGCCTGGCAGCATGGGCATCGGCCGCTGCACCACCTCTTGCGCGGTGTGGGTCGAGGCGACGAACGTGATGTAGACCGGCAGCGCGATCACGATCACGCCGACGATCAAAATCAGGTGGGCGATGAAGTCGAGCCCGGGGCGGCGCTCCACCATGTCAGTAATTCACCTTCTTCTCGACGAACTTGAACTGCAGCACCGTCAATGCCACCACGATCACCATCAACACCACCGATTGCGCTGCCGAGCCGCCGATATCGAGCGCCTTGAAGCCGTCGTAGTAGACGCGGTAGACGAGGATGGAGGTGTCCTTGCCGGGGCCGCCTTGAGTCGAGGCGTCGATGATCGCGAAGGTGTCGAAGAACGCGTAGACCATGTTGATGACGAGCAAGAAGAACGTCGTCGGTGTGAGCAGCGGGAACTGGATCGTCCAGAACCGGCGCCACGGCCGTGCGCCATCGATCGCGGCGGCTTCGACCAGTGATTTCGGGATGCTCGCAAGACCCGCGAGGAAGAACAAGAAGTTGTACGAGATCTGCTTCCAGACCGCCGCCGCGACGACGAGTGCCATCGCCTGGCCGCCGTTAAGCAGGTGATTCCAGTCGATGCCGATCGCTTGCAGCGCATAGGCCACGATGCCGATGCTGGGTGAAAACATGAACAGCCAGAGCACACCCGCCACAGCCGGTGCCACCGCATACGGCCAGATCAAAAGCGTTTTGTAGACCGAGGCACCGCGCACCACGCGGTCGGCAAAAACAGCGAGCAGCAACGCGAGCGCGATGCCACAAACCGCGACCAGGATCGAGAACACCGCGGTCGTTTGAAACGACGCGAGATAGGTCTCGTCATTCCATAAATTGCGAAAGTTCTCGAGCCCGACCCAGTCGACCGAGGTGCCGAACGCATCCGACTGCTGCAGCGATTGAACCAGCGCCTGACCCGCCGGCCAGAAGAAGAACACCGCGATCACCACTGCCTGTGGCGCCAGCAGCACCCAAGGCAGCCAGCCGGAGCGAAAGACGACGCGCTTTTCAGCGGTCATCGGTTGCGTAAAAACGTCGTCATGCCGGCCGCGAAGCGAACAAGGCCATCAGGGCTTGTTTGCCTTCTCGAAGCGCTCGAGCAACTCGTTGCCGCGCTTGACGATCGAGTCGAGTGCTTCCTTGGCGGTTTTCTTGCCGCCCCAGACCTGCTCGAGTTCTTCGTCTTCGATCGCGCGAATCTGCACGTAGTTGCCGAGACGGATGCCGCGCGACTTGTCGGTGGTCTTGCGGATCATCTGCGTCACGGCGACATCGGTGCCCGGCTTCTCTTTGTAGAAGCCGGACTTCTCGGTGAGCTGATAGGCCGCCGTGGTGATCGGCAGGTAGCCGGTTCGTTTGTGGCTGGCCGACTGAACCTCGGGGCTAGACAGGTAGTTGAAGAACGCGGCAACGCCCTTGTATTCGACCGGCTTCTTGCCAGAGAGCACCCAGAGGCTCGCGCCGCCGATCACCGTGTTTTGCGGCGCACCGGACACGTCGGGGTAGTAGGGCAGGGCGGCGAGGCCGTAGCCGAACTTGGCGTTCTTCGCGACGTTGCCGTAGAAGCCCGACGACGTATTGATCATCGCGCACTCGCCCGAGATGAAGCTGGCCTCGGGCACGTTGCCGCGGCCCTTGTAGACGAACAGGCCCTGCTTGCTCATGTTGGTCAGGTTCTCGATGTGGCGCACATGCAGCTTTGAGTCGACCTTCATGCGAGCGCCGAGGCCGGCCAACCCGTTGCGTTGCGACGCGAACTCGACGTTGTGCCAGGCCGAGAAACTTTCGAGCTGGGTCCAGCCCTGCCAGGCGGTGGTGAAGGGGCACTTGTGGCCACTCGCCTTCAGCTTGGCCGCAGCGCCCACCACTTCGGGCCAGGTGACCGGCGGCTTCTCGGGGTCGAGACCGGCGGCTTTGAACGCGTCTTTGTTGTAGTAAAAAATCGTGGTCGAGCTGTTGAACGGAAAGCTCAGCATTTGACCGTTGGGTGCGGTGTAGTAACCCGCGACGGCCGGCACATAAGCGGCCGGGTCGAACTTGATGCCCGCGTCTTTCATGACCTGGCCGACCGGAACGACCGCGCCCTTGCTCGCCATCATGGTCGCGGTACCGACCTCGAACACCTGCAGGATGTGCGGCGCGTTGCCGGCGCGAAACGCGGCGATGGCACCGGTCATCGACTCATCGTAGGTGCCCTTGTAGGTCGGCACGACCTTGTAGTCTTTCTGGCTTGCGTTGAAGTCTTTGGCAAGGTCGCCCACCCATTCGCCGTTGACGGCGGTCATCGAATGCCACCACTGGATTTCAGTTTGGGCCTGGGCGCTGCCAGCGAGAAGGGTAGTGAGCACAGCGGTTGCGAAAGCGTAGGGCTTGAGGGTCATGGGGGCTCCGTTGGGCGAGGAGAGACCGATCGAGGTCAACCGCGCAATGTGCGCAGGCGATGTGTCAGCCGCGTTTATCGCTGTGATGCCTTCCACCGGCAATCGGGGCGAACCACAGCCTGCGTCGATGAAGGTTTTGCTGCGCTGCGGTACGATTCAGACCCACGTGCAGCACGGGCGCACCGCGCACCCGGAACCCATGAACGCACCCGTCCCGCTGAGTCAGATCACAGCCGCCGCCGCCGCGCACGGGGCGACCCGCTTGCGCGAAATTCCCTACAACTACACCTCGTTCTCCGACCGCGAGATCGTGATCCGCTTGCTCGGCGCACGCGCTTGGGAAGTGCTTAGCCGACTGCGCGATGAGCGCCAGACCGGCCGGTCGGCGCGCATGCTCTACGAGGTGCTCGGCGACATCTGGGTCGTGCAGCGCAACCCGTATCTGCAAGACGACCTGCTTGACAACCCACGCCGCCGCGGTTTGTTGATCGATGCGTTGCATCACCGCCTCGGCGAGGTTGAAAAGCGCCGCACACCCGCCGCTGATCGCGAGCGAGACGCGGCCGTGGGTGAGCTGCTGCGCTTGGCAAGCGATGCAGTGACCGCGTTTGCCGCGCAGTTCGGTGCAGTCACGGAGTTGCGCCGACGCACCGCGCGGGTGTTGGGCCGCGTTACCAGCAAAGACAACATCAAGTTCGACGGCCTGAGCCGCGTGTCGCATGTCACCGATGCGACCGACTGGCGTGTCGAGTACCCTTTCGTCGTGCTCACGCCCGACACCGAAGCCGAAATGGCGGGGCTGGTAAAGGGTTGCGTAGAACTGGGCCTGACGATCATCCCGCGCGGGGGCGGCACCGGCTACACCGGCGGCGCGATCCCGCTGACCTGGGACAGCGCGGTCATCAACACCGAGAAGCTCGAGGCGATGACCGAGGTCGAGATGCTGGTTTTGCCGGGGCTCGACCGCGAGATCGCAACCATCTGGACCGAAGCCGGCGTGGTGACCCAGCGCGTTGCCGATGCGGCCGAGCGCAGCGGCTTCGTATTCGCGGTCGACCCGACCTCGGCCGAAGCCTCGTGCATCGGCGGCAACATCGCGATGAACGCAGGCGGCAAGAAGGCTGTGCTGTGGGGCACCGCGCTCGACAACCTCGCCTCGTGGCGCATGGTCACGCCCGAGGCGAAATGGCTCGAGGTGACGCGGCTCGATCACAACATGGGCAAGATCCACGATGTCGACATGGCGCGCTTCGAGCTCAAGTATTTCGACGCGAGCGGCAAGACGCTGGAGCGCACCGAAAGTTTGGAAATTCCGGGCCGCACCTTTCGCAAAGAGGGCCTCGGCAAAGACGTCACCGACAAATTCCTCGCCGGCTTGCCGGGCATCCAGAAGGAGGGCTGCGACGGCCTGATTACCAGTGCGCGTTGGGTGGTGCACAAGATGCCGGCGCACACCCGCACCGTCTGCCTCGAGTTCTTCGGCAACGCCAAAGACGCGGTGCCGTCTATCGTCGATATCAAGGACTTCATGTTCGCCGAGGCCAAGCGCGGTGGTGCGATTCTCGCGGGCCTCGAGCACCTCGACGACCGTTACCTGAAGGCGGTCGGCTACGCGACCAAGAGCAAACGCGGTGGCTTGCCGAAGATGGTGCTCTTTGGTGACATCGCCGGCGACGACGCCGATGTGGTCGCGCGCGCCACCAGCGAGGTCGTGCGCCTCGCCAACGGCCGCGCCGGAGAAGGTTTCGTTGCGATCAGCCCTGAAGCCCGCAAGAAGTTTTGGCTCGACCGCAAGCGCACCGCGGCGATCAGCAAGCACACGAACGCCTTCAAGGTGAACGAAGACGTGGTGATCCCGTTGCCGCGGATGGGCGAGTACACCGAAGGCATCGAGCGCATCAACATCGAGCTGAGCCTGCGCAACAAGCTGGCGCTGGTCGACGCGCTCGAGGCTTTCTTCACCAAGGGCGATCTGCCGCTCGGCAAGAGCGATGACGCTGGCGAGATCGCCTCGGCCGAGTTGCTCGAAGACCGTGTGCAGCAGGCGCTGGCCGTCGTTCGCGACGTGGGTGCGCAGTGGCAGCACTGGCTGACTCATCTCGATGCGTCTGAGCCAGGCGCGAGCCGCACGGTGTTTGCCGAGTTGCAAGACCACACGCTGCGCGCCTCCTGGAAGACGCAGATCCGCGCGCCGTTGCAAAACATCTTCGCCGGCGCGCAGCTGAGCCCGATCGTCGGTGAATGCCAGAAGATCCACGGCCGCATCCTCAAGGGGCGGGTCTGGGTTGCGCTGCACATGCATGCCGGTGACGGCAATGTGCACACCAACATCCCGGTCAACTCCGACAACTACGAGATGCTGCAGACCGCGCATGAAGCGGTCGCACGCATCATGAAGTTGGCGCGCAGCCTCGACGGCGTGATTTCTGGCGAGCACGGCATCGGCATCACCAAGTTGGAGTTTTTGACCGAAGCCGAGATGGCCGAGTTCAGTGCGTATAAATTGCGCATCGACCCGGAAGGCCGATTCAACAAGGGCAAGCTGCTGCGCGGTGTCGTGTTCGAAGGGCAGGGCCTGCGGGCCGATCTGACCAACGCCTACACGCCGAGCTTCGGTCTGATGGGCCATGAGTCGCTCATCATGCAGCGCAGCGAAATCGGTGCCATTGCCAACTCGATGAAAGACTGCTTGCGCTGCGGCAAGTGCAAGCCGGTGTGTGCAACACACGTGCCGCGTGCCAACTTGCTCTACAGCCCGCGCAACAAGATTCTCGCGACTTCGCTGTTGGTCGAGGCGTTCTTGTACGAAGAGCAGACGCGGCGCGGCGTCAGCATCAAGCACTGGGAAGAGTTCGAAGACGTGGCCGACCACTGCACCGTCTGCCACAAGTGCTTGAGCCCATGCCCGGTCGACATCGACTTCGGCGAGGTTTCGATGAACATGCGCAATCTGTTGACCAAAATGGGGAAGAAGAGTTTTCGACCCGGCAACAAGATGGCCATGATGTTCTTGAACGCCACCAACCCCGAGACGATCAAGGCGCTCCGCGTCGGCATGGTCGACATCGGCTTCAAGGCCCAGCGCATCGCCAACAACCTGTTTCGTGGCCTGGCCAACAAGCAGACCGCGGCGCCGCGTCCGACGATCGGCAGCGCACCTGTCAAAGAGCAGGTGATCCACTTCATCAACAAGAAACTGCCGGGCGGCTTGCCGAAGAAAACGGCGCGCGCGCTGCTCGACATCGAAAACAAGGATTACGTTCCGATCATTCGCGACCCGAAAACGACCACGAGCGAAACCGAGGCGGTTTTCTACTTCCCGGGTTGCGGCTCGGAGCGTCTGTTTTCGCAAGTCGGCCTCGCCACGCAGGCGATGCTCTGGCACGCCGGCGTGCAAACCGTGCTCCCGCCGGGCTATCTTTGTTGCGGCTACCCGCAACGTGGTTCCGGGCAGTTCGACAAAGCCGAGAAGATCATCACCGACAACCGGGTGCTGTTTCACCGTGTTGCCAACACGCTCAACTACCTCGACATCAAGACCGTCGTGGTGAGCTGCGGCACCTGCTACGACCAGCTTCAGGGCTACGAGTTCGACAAAATATTTCCTAGCAGCAGGATCATCGACATCCACGAATACTTGCTCGAAAAAGGCATCACGCTGGGCGCGGCGGGTGGCGGCGGGTACCTGTACCACGACCCTTGCCACACGCCGATGAAGCTGCAGGAGCCGATGAAAACGGTGAAGGCGCTGGTCGGCGCCAATGTGCTCGAGAGCAAGCGCTGCTGCGGCGAGAGCGGCACCCTCGGCGTGACCCGGCCCGACATCTCGACCCAGGTGCGCTTTCGCAAAGAAGAGGAGCTGCGAAAAGACGAAGCGGCACTGCGCCAGACCGGCGCACTGGCCGCGGCTGGGCCCGTGAAAATCTTGACCTCGTGCCCAAGCTGTCTGCAGGGCCTCTCGCGCTATACCGGCGACTTGGCCAACGGCTTGTTGGAAGCCGACTACATCGTTGTTGAAATGGCCAACCGCATCCTCGGCGCCGACTGGATGCCCACCTACGTGGAGCGC
Organism: Rhizobacter sp.; assembly: GCA_043753755.1. Taxonomy (GTDB): domain Bacteria; phylum Pseudomonadota; class Gammaproteobacteria; order Burkholderiales; family Burkholderiaceae_C; genus LMDS01. The sequence goes on along the minus strand of JAYUWC010000413.1, from coordinate 10,580 downwards.
GCCAACGACGGTGGGATCGAACGGGTGCTGGTGTGAGCCCGCCGGGCCGCTCCAAGGGCGAATGCCAGAGTGCGCAGTACGAAGGTACTGCAGTGAGCGCGGCCGGCCCGTTGCACGTCTTGAGCCTTCGGGAGATGTTTCGCGGGCCGGCCCAGTGTTGCGTTGTCGAACTCGAAGACGTGTTGGCCGAAATGACCGGCGCTACGGTGCTCGCACCGCGCAGCGTCGATGAACTTTCAGTGGTGCTGGCCGGGTTACCACCGCGCCAGGGCGACTTGTTCGTGGCCGCGATTTCGCTCGCCCAATTCAGTGGCAGCGTGAAGAATATCGCCGGCTGGCGGCGCCCGTTCCGGAATGTATTTGTCTACGTTTTCGATGCGTGGCTCAACGCGTCGACGCAGCCTGCACCCGGCTGGCGGGGCCGGATTTCGCGCTATGCGCGGGCGATCCATGGCGTCGACCAGATTTTCGTGCCGGCGGCCAGCGCGGTGATGCCGTTTCAAGAGGCTTGCGGCGTGCCGGTGGCTTATCTGCCGATGGCGGCCGACGTGAAACGATTCGGCTCGATGCAGGCGCATCGACCGATCTCGGTCAACGCTTACGGTCGTCAGCACCCCGGTCATGTGGCGGCACTTTCGGTTGCCTTCAACGAGGGGAGTTCGGAGCGGGTGTTGCACCACACCGACCACTTTCAGGTCGGCGACGTCACGAACCACCGCCAGCACCGCGCTTTTTTCTGGAAGCTGTTGTCCTTGAGCCGGCTTGCGCTCGCGTACGACCCGATGCGCGTTGACCCGGGTGGCCGCCAGTTCCCGCTTGCCTTCTTGGCGCAGCGCTGGTTCGAAAGTCTCGCCGCCGGCTGCGTCGTGCTTGGTTTTCGCCCTCGCTGCGCAGAGACCGATCTACTGCTCGACTGGCAAGATGCCACCATCGAAGTCCCGGAAGACAGCCGCCAATTCCTGGCTTTCGTCGAGGCGCTGCTGAAAGACACGTTGCGCCTCGAGGCCGCCCGCACACGCAACTACCTCAACATGTTGCGAGCCCACGACTGGAGCCACCGCGTTACCGACATGCTGGCGACGATGGAGCGGCCGGTCGGTGAGTTGGCGCGGCAACGCCCCACCGGTTTGGCGCACACGTTCGAGCGCCTGCGCAACCAGACCGGCGTGTTGAGTTCATGAGCATGCTTTCGTCATCGGGCTCGAATACCGACAGGGCTCGAGCGGTTTACGGAAGCGGCGTTTTGGCGATACCTGCGCTCCATTTCGTGCCAGCGAGGCGCAACGCATGGGCGGCTTGACCCCTCAAACCCCGCAGCCCACCTCGATCACGGCACACCAGCAATCGCGCGTGCTCGAAGTCAGCTTCGGCGACGGCGCACGGTTCGAAATTCCGTTCGAGTTGATGCGTGTCTACTCGCCTTCTGCCGAGGTTCAAGGCCATGGTCCTGGGCAAGAGGTACTGCAGACCGGCAAGCGTGAAGTCGGTTTGCTCGGCTTGGCGCCAGTCGGCAACTATGCGGTGCAGCCGCAGTTTTCCGATGGCCATGACACCGGTATTTATTCCTGGGACTACCTGTACTTTCTCGGCTCGCAGCAAGACGTCCTCTGGCGCCGTTACGAAGCGCGCTTGCTGGCTGCCGGCATGAGCCGAGATGCGCCCATGAACGATGCAGCCGTTGTTGCCCCCGCCGCCGGCTGCAGCCACTCCGACTGAAATCCCGACCCTTGACCGGACCCGTCCCATGAGCGACACGCATTTCGGCTTTAAAACCGTCGACGAGACCCAGAAGGCCGGGCGTGTGCGCGGCGTGTTCGACTCGGTCGCGTCGAAGTACGACGTGATGAACGACCTGATGTCCATGGGTCTGCATCGGGCCTGGAAGGCTTACACGCTGGCTGTCGCCGATCTGCGCGAGGGCCAGCGGGTGCTTGATATCGCAGGCGGCACTGGCGACCTCGCCCGCGCTTTCTCGAAGAAGGTGGGCGCCTCCGGCACCGTCGTGCACACCGACATCAACGAAGCCATGCTTCGCCAGGGCCGCGACCGCCTGCTCGACGAAGGCTTGGTGCTGCCCACCCTGATTTGCGACGGCGAAACCCTGCCGTTTGCCACCGCCACCTTCGACCTCGTCAGCGTCGCGTTCGGGCTGCGCAACATGACCCGCAAAGACAAGGCGCTTGCCGAGATGAACCGGGTGCTGCGCCCGGGCGGTCGGTTGTTGGTGCTTGAGTTCTCCAAGGTCGCCGCGCCGCTTTCCAAAGCTTACGACTGGTATTCGTTCAACGTGTTGCCGCGCATCGGTCAGTGGGTAGCGGGCGATGCCGAAAGCTACCGCTATCTGGCAGAGTCGATCCGCATGCATCCCGGGCAGACCGAGTTGAAGGCAATGATGAAGACGGCCGGATTCGGGCATGTCGATGTCCACAACTTGAGTGCCGGCGTCGTCGCGTTGCACGTCGGCATCAAATGCTGAGCTGCAGTCGCGTGGGTGGTTGGTAACAGCCCTGCCACCTACCGAGGACCCATCCGTCGGACGATCCACGCGTCGCGTGCGCCTGCTGAGCGGGTTGTCGAAAGGCCGGTCGACGGCGAGTCGATAGCAGCAAATCCTTCACGTTTCGGCTGCACGCCGATGGGGTTCAGCCCCGAGTTAGGGGTTGCTCGGGCGCCACGCTTCGCCGGTACACTTCGCGATGCTCGCGCAGGGCGTGCGCTCGGCTCACGTGGCCAGCCGTCGAGCGGCCTCGCACGAGGTTTTCGCCGGGGTTTCGCCGAGTGCTGGCAACCCTTCACGATGCCAATTTTTCTCGCGTTGGGAGCGACTTCGAATGACTTCAAGATTCCATGCACCTGCCATGCGCCGCGTCAGCGGCGCCGCCAGATCGCTCGCCGTGCTGACGGCTGCAAGTTTGGTGTTGGTGCTCGCCGGTTGCGGCAACAAAAAAGACAAAGACAAGCCTGCGTCGCAAACCGCGGCCAAGGTCAACAAAGAAGAGATCACCGTCCACCAGATCAACTACGTGTTGTCGCAACAGCGCGGCATCCCGCCCGAACAGGCCGCTTCGGCCAGCAAACAGGTGCTCGAGCGCTTGGTCGACCAGGAACTGGCGCTCCAAAAGGCGCAGGACCAAAAACTCGACCGCGACCCCCGCGTAGTGCAGCAGCTCGAGGCTGCGCGGCGCGAAATCATTGCGCGGGCCTATGTCGAGAAGATTGCCGCGGGCGCGCCCAAGCCCAGTCCGGCCGAGGTCAAAACCTATTACGACGCTCACCCGGCACTCTTCAAGGATCGCAAGGTCTACAACCTGCAAGAGCTGGCGATTCAGGCCAAGCCCGAGCAACTCGCCGACCTGCAGGCCAAGCTGGCGGCGTCGAAAGACGTACCCGCGTTCGTCGAGTACATGAAGAGCAACGACATCAAGTTCGGGGCGAATCAGGCAGTGCGCGGCGCCGAGCAGCTGCCGATGGCCAATCTGGAGCAGTTCGCGCAAATGAAAGACGGCCAGACTGTTTTCAGCCGCACCGCCACCGGAGCGCAAGTGCTGATCCTTGCCGGCTCGCGCAGCCAGCCGATCGATGAAACGCGAGCGGCGCCGGCGATCGAACAATTCTTGTGGAACGAGCGCAAGCGCAAGGTCGTCGACGACGACGTCAAGGCCATGCGTGGCGCCGCGAAGATCGAATATGTCGGCGCGTACGGCAAGGGCGGTGCCAACGAAGTGACCGCGCCATCGGCGGCGGCCTCTGCTGAAGCGCTGCCGCTCACCAGCATTGCCCCAGCCATGCCGGCGGGCTCGATCCCGAGCGCGGCGCCACAAATCGAAGTCGAGCCGATCAACACCGCGCCGGCTTCATCGCCCGCTGCCGGTACCCTCGAAAAAGGCATCAAGGGATTCAAGTGATGACCTCGCGTTGTCGGTGCGTCGTGCACGTGCCCGCCCTCGGGCAAGCTCGCAGGGCCGGCAACATCTTTTTTTCCATCGAAGCATGAGACCCCCTATGCGCAACTTCATTCGCTTTTTGCTTCTCTCGCTGGCCTTGTGCGGCAGTGCGTTCGCCCAGACCAGCCCGGCCGCCGCGGCGTCGGCCGCCAAGCCCGAGGCGATTCTCGGCGTGGGCGACATCGTCAAGATCACCGTCTACCAAAACCCCGACCTCACGGTCGAGGGCGCACGCATCTCCGAGACCAGCCAGATCAATTTTCCGTTGATCGGCAGCGTCGCGATCGGCGGCCTCACGGTCTCGGCCGCCGAACAGAAGATTGCAAAGGCGCTGCGTGACGGTGGCTTCGTGCTGCGCCCGCAGGTGACGATCCAGGTCGGCACCATTCGCAGCAGCGTCGTCTCGGTGCTGGGCCAGGTCGGCAAGCCCGGCCGCTTCCCGATCGAGGCGGTGGGCACCAAGGTGTCCGAGATGGTCGCTGTGGCGGGCGGCGTGGCGCAGGGTGGTGCCGATGTGGTCACGCTGGTCGGCACGCGCAACGGCAAGCCGATCAAGCTCGAGATCGACATGCCGGCGATTCTTCAATCCGGCAAGTCGGAACTCGACATCGAAGTGCAGAACGGCGACATCATCTACGCCGACCGCGCACCGGCTGCCTACATCTACGGTGAAGTGCAGCGGCCCGGGCAGTTCAAGCTAGAGCGCGGCATGACGCTGATGCAGGCGCTCGCGCAAAGCGGTGGCCTCTCGGCGCGTGGCACCCAGCGCGGTATCAAGGTGCATCGCCGCGATGCAGCCGGCACGGTAGCCATTCTCGACATCAACCTCAATGATCCGGTCGTTCGTGACGACGTGATCTACATCAAAGAATCACTCTTCTGAGTGAAGCCGAGACGTCATGACGATCAAACAGTTTCTGCGCATCGTGTGGGCGCGCAAATGGCTGGTGCTGGCGCTGCTGACGGTCGTTTCGGTCGCGGGCACGGTCTGGACCGTGCTGCTGCCAAAGCAGTACACCGCCGAGGCCGCGATGATCGTCGAGATGCGAATCGACCCGGTGCTGGGCGCGCTCGCGCCCAGCCTCGCTGCGCCCGGCTACATGGCGACTCAAATCGACATCCTGAAGAGCGAACGGGTCGCGGCCCGCGTGGTCAAGATGCTCGGCGTCGAGCGTTCGCCCTCGGCGGTATCGCAGTGGCGTGATGCAACCAAGGCGAAGATCCCACTCGAGCGCTACTTTGCCAACTTACTTCAGCGCGGCCTCGCGGTCGAGCCCGCGCGCGGCAGCAACGTGATCAACGTCAGCTTTTCGGCCCAGGACCCCATCTTTGCGCAGGCCGCGGCCAACGCTTTCGTGCAGGCCTACATGGACATCTCGGTCGAGTTGCGTGTCGCGCCCGAACGCGAATCGACGGCCTTTCTAGACGGCCAGACCAGCATGCTGCGCAACAAGCTGGAAGAGGCGCAGTCCAAGCTGTCGAAGTTTCAGCAAGACAAGGGCATCGTGGTCTCCGACGAGCGCTTCGACCAGGAAAACGCTCGCTACTCGGCATTGGTGTCGCAGCTGAGCGCGGCCCAGGCCGATCGGGTCGACGCCGACACCCGCGCGCGCAACTCGGGCGGCCAGTCGTCGATCGACATCCTCAACAACGGCCAGATCCAGGGCCTGAAGGGTCAGCTTGCCTCCGCCGAAACCAAGCTCGGCGAGCTGGGCGCGATCCTCGGCAGAAACCATCCGCAACGCATTCAGCTGGAAGCCCAGATCACTGAGTTGCGCGGCCAGATCGCCGCCGAATCGCGGCGTGTGTCGGGCGGCACAGCAACCGTCAGCCGCGCCAGCGGTCAAAAGGTCGCCGAGCTGCAGAGCATGGTTGACGAGCAGAAGAAAAAGCTGCAAGGCCTGCGCACCGACCGCGACCTCGAAGCCGTCATCAAGCGCGACGTCGACACAGCCCAGCGGGCCTACGAAGGCATCAGCACCCGCACCGTGCAGTTCACGCAGCAAAGCCAAAACAATCAGGCCAACACTCGGTTGCTGAGCCCCGCGGTCGAACCGCTGGAGCCGTCGCGCCCGCGGGTGATGACAGGGGTTCTGGGGTCGATCCTCGGCGGCTTGGTCGTCGGTATGCTGGCTGCGCTCGGCTGGGAGCTGCTCGATCGCCGGGTGCGCGATCCCGAAGACATGATGGTGATGGCCGGCGTGCCGGTGATCGGTGTCCTGCGGCCCGAAGGCTCCAAGCGCCCGGTTTTCCGCCGCATGCTGCAGGCCGGCCCGATGGGCGTCACGACCCGACCGCTGTTGAGCGGCCCGGGAGCGCGGCCGTGAAGATGACAGTGCAGATGATGTCGGGCGCGCCGCGCGTGAGCCGCTCGCTGGGCGGCATTCTGGTCGACAGCGGCCTGCTCAAGGCCGAAGACGCTGAACGCGTCCTGCTGGTCCAAAAAGAACACAACCTGCGGTTTGGCGATGCGGCGATTCGCCTCGGCTTGTTGACCGAGGCCGACATCCAGTACGCGTTGTCGCGTCAATTTGCGTATGCCTACCTGCGCAAGACGCCAGGCGACAAGAAGCCGGTGAGCGACGAGTTGGTCGCGGCTTACGAGCCCTTCAGCGCACGTGTCGAGCAGCTGCGGGCGATTCGCAGCCAGCTGATGCTGCGCTGGTTCGACAAGGCCGACCAGCGCCAGGTGCTGACCATCGTCGGCACCGAGCGCGGCGAAGGCCGGAGCAACCTCGCTGCCAATCTGGCGGTCGTATTCTCACAGCTCGGCGAACGCACTTTGCTCGTCGACGCAGACATGCGCAACCCGCGCCAGCACGAACTTTTCTTTCTCGAAAACAAGATCGGCCTTTCAACGGTGCTTTCGGGCCGCTCGCGCGAAGAGGCGATCGTACGCATCCCTGATCTGGCGGGCCTGTGCGTGCTGCCGGCAGGGCCGGTGCCGCCCAACCCGCTCGAGCTGCTGAACCGCCTGAACTTCGACGAATTCATGATGCAGGTCAAGTCGACCTTCGACATCGTCATCATCGATACGCCGGCGCTCTCGGTCGGCGAAGACGCCGCGATGATCGCGGTGCGCACCGGCGCCGCGCTCGCGGTCGCGCGCAGCGCGAAGACACGCGTCTCGGCATTCAGCGATCTGGTGCAAGGGTTGATGAACGCCGGTGTGAGCGTGGTCGGCTCGGTTCTCAACGAAGTGCCGATCGTCAAAGCCAAGAAGAGGGTGGCGCCTGAATGAGCAGCGTTTTGCCGGGCAGGGCCCGCGGCGGCGATCTGATGCAACGATTGAGCTCGTCATGGGCGCTGGCGATCGCCGGCTTCCTGGTGATGTACGCGCCGCTGTACTGGACTTCTGCACAAGGCCTCTGGCAGACCGAGGAACACGGCCACGGGGCCATCATTCTCGCGGTGCTAGTGTGGGTCTTCTGGACCCTGCGCGAGCCGCTGGACGAAGCCCCCGAGGCGCCGCTGCCGTGGCTCGGCGGGCCGGTCTTCGCGCTGGGGCTGGTGATCTACTTCGTCGGCCGTGTGTTCGACATCACGGTGCTCGAGTTCGCGTCGCAGCCGTTTGTTGTCGCCGGAGTACTGCTGCTGCTCAAGGGCAAGGCTGCGATTCGCCTGGCGTGGTTCCCGCTGATCTATTTCGTGTTCATGATCCCGTTGCCCGGCGTGCTGGTCGATGCGATCACCGGCTCGTTGAAAGGCGTGATCGCCAACATCGTCGAGAGCGGCCTGTATGGCGTCGGTTACCCGATCGCGCGCAGCGGGGTGATTCTCTCGATCGGGCCCTACCAGTTGCAGGTGGCCGATGCCTGCTCGGGCCTGCACTCGATGTTCAGCCTCTCGGCGCTCGGCACGCTCTTCATGTACATGATGGGCCGCAAGCGCAAGTTGCATCTCGGCATCATGCTGGCAGCGATCTTGCCGATCGCGTTTGTGGCCAACATCATCCGCGTCACGACGCTGGTGCTCGTTACCTACTACCTCGGCGACGAGGCCGGCCAAGGCTTTTTGCACGGCGCCGCCGGGATGGTGCTGATGCTGGTCGCCCTGCTGTTTCTCTTCTTCCTCGACATGGCGCTCGACAAGCTGCTGCCGTCGCGCCGCACTAAGGCGCAACTCGAGCTTTGATGACCGAGACGGAGAAGGCCTCGGCTGTTCCGAGCGATATGTTTAGTGCGTTCCGAGGGCAGCGCCATTTTGGATCGCTTGATGGCTTGCGTGCTTTGAGCGTCGTCGCAGTGGTTTGGCATCACACCGTAGGTCACGACGCCAACTTGCCGTACTTGTTTTCCACCGGATCAGAGGGAGTCAGTCTGTTTTTTGCGATCAGCGGAATGCTTATCGTGACCCTACTTCTTCGAGAGCAAGCGGCCACCGGTGGGATCGACCTTAGAGCGTTTTATATTCGGCGCTCACTGCGAATATTTCCGCTTTACTACTCAGTTTTGTGCGCATACGCCGTACTCGTACTGTTGCTTGAACGGAATTCTTCGACAGGCCGCGAATTTTTGCAAAATGTAGTTTTCTTTGCTACTTACACGTCAAATTGGTTCGTACTCCTCGAAGGCCGCGTAATTTTTTACTTCGCTTGGTCTCTCGCAGCGGAAGAACAGTTCTATCTCCTGTGGCCCACATTGCAGAGGTGGCTGACGGCAAAGTCGGCGACTGCCCTTATCGTCTTGGTGATTGTTGTGGTCATAACGTCGCAGGCGCTTGGTGACGGGTCGAGCCAAGGGACCAGTATCTGGTACCGAATTCTGAACGGCATACCTTTGGCGATATGTTTTGGGGTGCTGTTCGCTCGACTGCTGCATCACCGTCGGACCTACGAGGGCCTGCGTTGGATTTTCGGTTGGCGCTGCAGTAGCCCATTGCTGCTTGGGGTTGCGCTTTGGATTCTGCAATCGAATAGTTCCACCGCCGCAATTCACTTGTCGCTCGCTCTATTGGTCGTGGCGTGCGTCTACAGGGAAGATCATTTCCTAGCGCCATTGCTCCGGAATCGAGTGCTGGCTTTCCTTGGATCCATAAGCTACGGCATCTATCTGCTGCACATGCTTGTCAAAAATGCGATCGTGAAGGTAGCGCCCCACCTCGGCTTTGCATCTAGCCGCTATTTCGTCTTTGTCGCGACCACGGTCTGCGCGGTTGCTGTTGCGGCGCTCAGCTTCAAGTACTTCGAGTCGTATTTCCTAAGAAAAAAACGCAGATACGTCGTGCACGCTGCATAAGTTCGCAAAGTTCAACTTTGGCTGTTCTCGCTCGCAAGACCGCTGAGCTGCTTGCGGGCCTTGGCCGGCACCGCGCCCATCATGTCGGCCGTGAACTTTTGTTGCATGCCGAACGCGCGTGCTTCATCGCCGTCGATCGAAGAAATTCTGAACAGCAGGCCGTCCGGAATCTGCCCGGTCAGGCCCAGCCTGATTTCGGCGATGCGTTTGTCGAGCCGAGAGCGGATCACTTGGTCACCGACTGTCAGCCAATACGTGACCGGTTCGTTGCGTGCACCAAGATTGGTGGCCAGACGGCGCACTTCAATGTTGCCGAAGGGCGTCGGTAGCGTACCGTCTTCGACCTTGCCGAGCTTGAAGCCTTGTGCCGGGTAACAGACCTCGGGCCGGTGCGCCTGCAGGCCACCGCGCTGGTCGTCGCCGTAGGCCATCGACAGCATGATGCGGTAGCCGTCTTTGTTGACGTAGGTTCGGGTCAGCAACTGGCTGTAGAGCTTGTCGAGCAGTTCTTTGGTCTGCGGGTTGACGACCTGCGCGTTGCGCTCGACGACTTCGGTCCAGTCGCCGAACTGCTTGGGCACCGCGGTCTCCAGTGTCAGGCCCCCGCCCTTTTGTGCCGCGGTCGAACCCGGGCGCACGGCCATTCCGGCCAGGGCAGTGCCGAACATCAGGGTTGCAAGGACGATGGCAATGCGCTGGGCTTTCATGGCGATCCTGTATCGAGTGTCAGAGCTTCAGGCGATTTTCGATCCGCGGCCTGCGCAATGGCAAACGCAAAGCCTTGCGCGGCAAAGGGCAGGCGCACGTTTCTCCACGCAAACGCTGTCCGTGTCGTCATCGTTCGGGCACACGGGGTCGGTTGATGAGCAGGTAGTCGGCGCAGATGCCGCGAATGGCGCGCCGTGCCGCGCCAGAGACTCCCAGCACTTGCCAGCTGACACCTGCTTTGCCGGCCGCGCCATAAAGCAGCGCCAGCAGGCCGACAGCTGCGCTGTCGAGTCGAGTCGCGTGCGACAGATCGAGCGCCACGGCTCGATCGAGTGGCAGCATCGATTGCAGTGTCTGCCGCAATGCGCCCAGGTTGGCGTGCTGCCAAGCACCGCTGAGCCGCAACACGACTCTGCGCTCGCTCGTGTCGTTCGCGACCACAGCCGACGCCGCGTCGGTTGCGCAATTCGTCTGCAGTCGCAAAGCCAGTGCATGCGGTAACACGCGCGTGACCAACAGGCCCGACAACGCCAGGGCGTCGTATGCGTAGCGGCGCCAGAGGCCGGGTTCCTGCCCGATGCGCCACAGCCATTCCAGCCCCAGCTTCTGATAGCCGATCGGTGAACGACGCAGCGTGCCGGCGGTGAAATTGACGACTGCGCCAAGGTGGCTGATCACTGGGGCGTCGATG
>JAYUWC010000412.1:0-8238 GCA_043753755.1 Rhizobacter sp. | reverse complement strand
ACGACCAGCACGGACTCGGGAATCTTGAAGGGGCGAGGCATCCCCTGCATTGTCATGCCGGACCCCGGATCAAGTCCGGGGCAGGCTCGATCCGGCATCCAGCAACTGCGCATGAACAAGCACCGTCACTCGGATTGCGGGTCAGCCCGCAATGACAAGTCTCAGGCGGCTGTCGTGTTGCGCAGCCTGATGTGCAGCTCGCGCAACTGCTTCTCGTCGACCGCGCTCGGCGCGTTGGTCAGCAAGTCTTGGGCGCGTTGGGTTTTCGGGAAGGCAATCACGTCACGCAGCGATTCGGCGCCGGTCATCAGCATCACGAAGCGGTCGAGGCCGATCGCGATGCCGCCGTGCGGCGGTGCGCCGTACTGCAACGCGTCGAGCAAGAAGCCGAACTTCAGCTGCGCCTCTTCGGCGTCGATCTTGAGCGCGCGGAACACCTTGCTTTGCACCTCTTCGCGGTGGATACGCACCGAGCCGCCGCCGAGTTCGATGCCGTTGAGCACCACGTCGTAGGCCTTGGAAACAGCCGCGCCTGGGTTGGTCTCGAGCAGGTCTTCGTGGCCGTCTTTCGGGCTGGTGAAAGGGTGATGCACCGCGCTCCAGCGCTGCGCGCCTTCGTCGTACTCGAACATCGGGAAGTCGACGACCCAGAGCGGCTCCCAGGCGCCTTGCGCCAAATTGCGCGCCTTGCCGAAGTCGCTGTGGCCGACCTTCACGCGCAATGCGCCGATCGCGTCGTTGACGACCTTGGCCTTGTCGGCGCCGAAGAACAGCAGGTCGCCGTCTTTCGCGTCGGTTCGCTTCAAAATCTCGGCGATCGCCGCGTCGTGCAAGTTCTTCACCACCGGCGACTGCAGCCCTTCGCGGCCCTTCGCCACGTCGTTGACCTTGATCCAGGCGAGGCCCTTCGCGCCATAGATTTTGACGAACTCGGTGTAAGCGTCAATCTCGCTGCGACTCATCTCGGCGCCGCCCGGCACGCGCAACGCGACGACGCGGCCGCCTTCCATCAGCGCCGGGCCCGAGAAGACCTTGAAGTCGACGTCGCGCATGCAGTCGGTCAGTTCGGTGAGCTCCAACTTGACGCGCAGGTCGGGCTTGTCGGAGCCGTAGCGGTGCATCGCATCGGCGTACTTCATCACCGGGAACGCCGGCAGCTCGACCCCGATCGCGTGCTGGAAAGTGCTGCGGATCATGCCCTCGAACATCGTGCGGATCTCTTCTTCGGTGAGGAACGAGGTCTCGATGTCGATCTGCGTGAACTCAGGCTGGCGGTCGGCACGCAAATCTTCGTCGCGGAAGCATTTCGTGATTTGGTAGTAGCGGTCGAAGCCAGCCACCATCAGCAGTTGCTTGAACAGCTGCGGCGATTGCGGCAGCGCGAAGAACATGCCGTCGTGCACGCGGCTCGGCACCAGGTAGTCGCGTGCGCCCTCGGGCGTGCTCTTGGTCAGCATCGGCGTCTCGATGTCGATGAAGCCGTTGACGTCGAGAAACTTGCGCACCTCCATCGCGACGCGGTAGCGCAGCATCATGTTGCGCTGCATCGGCGGGCGACGCAGGTCGAGCACGCGGTGGGTGAGGCGCGTGGTTTCGGACAGGTTCTCGTCGTCGATCTGGAAAGGCGGCGTGATGCTGGGGTTGAGAACCTCGATCTCGAGGCAGAGCACCTCGATCTTGCCGCTGGTGATGTTGGTGTTGGCTGTGCCTTCGGGCCGCGCGCGAACCTTGCCGGTGATCTTCAGGCAGAACTCGTTGCGCACCTCTTCGGCAACCTTGAACATCTCGGCCCGGTCGGGGTCGCAGACGACCTGGACGATGCCTTCGCGGTCACGCAGGTCGATGAAGATGACGCCGCCGTGATCGCGGCGACGGTGGGCCCAGCCCATCAGGGTCACGGTCTGGCCCATCAATGTTTCGCTGACCAAGCCGCAGTAAGTCGTTCTCATCGCATCACTCCACTGCACTGGGCAGATTGGTTGGATGGAGACACGGCCGCGCCGCGTCGTTCCATCGTGGGGGTGTTCGTTGGCGGGGCTTTCAAGCGCGCACCGCTAATGGCCGGGCGCGGAGCTGGGCGGATGCCGGCCGCCCAGCCCGGTCAATTTCGGGCGGGTTCGGCTGCCGCGTGCACCGGTGCCGCGGCGACGATCATCGGCGGCGCCACCACGCCCATCGAGATCACGTACTTCAGCGCCTCGTCGACCGTCATTTGCAGCACCACAACATCGGCGCGCGGCACCATCAAGAAAAAGCCCGAGGTCGGGTTGGGCGTGGTCGGCACATAGACGCTCAGGTAGTCCCCGTGCAGATACATCGCCGCCTCACCGCCGGGCTTGCCGGTCACGAAAGCGATCGTCCAGCTGCCAGCGCGCGGATATTGCACCAGCACGGCTTCGCGAAAAGCGTTGCCACTGCTCGAAAAAAGTGTGTCGGAAACTTGCTTCACCGAGTTGTAGATCGACTTGACGATCGGTATCTTGCTGAGCACTCGGCTGCCCTGCCGCAACCACCACTGGCCGACGATGTTGGTGGCGAACACGCCGGTCATGAGCAACCCGGCCACCATCACGATCACGCCCAGACCCGGGATGCGCAGCAGCATGTCGATCCCCGGCTCAGCCGCCGACGGCAGCACCGCCTTACCGGCATTCAGAAACCAGCCGAACACGCCGTCGAGCAGCCCGAGCACAGCCTGCAGCACCCAAATCGTGATGGTCAGGGGCAGCCAGACGAGCAGGCCGGCAATCAGGTATTTCTTCACGGTGCGGGTCGCGGCGCGCAGGTCACTTGCTACCAGCGGCGGGCGCCGGCGGTGACGCCGTGGGCGAGTCGTTCTTCGATGCCGACGGCGCAGGCGCAGCAGCGGGCGTGGTTGTGGCACCTGTCGCGGCGGCCGCTGCACCGGAATCTGCGGCACCGGCGTCGGTCTTCGGCGCATCGCCAGGGCCCGCGGCCTTGTCGGCCTCGCCTTCGCCCGGTTTTGCGGCCGGTTTGTTGTTGTCGCCGCGAAAATCGGTCACGTACCAGCCCGAGCCCTTGAGCTGGAAGCCGGCCGCAGTGAGTTGCTTCACAAAGGTCGCTTCGCCACACGCCGGGCAAACGCTCAGCAGCGGGTCCGACATTTTTTGCAGCACATCCTTCGCGTGCCCGCAGTTGCTGCAGCGATAGGCATAAATCGGCATGGCCAAGCCTCTGGTTCGAGAACGGGGATTCAAACGGAATTCGACCGAAATCTTGGGGCAGATTTCGAGGCCGAAAACCGCAAATTATAGAGGCGAGGCCGGGTTGGGCCGCATCAGTGCCAGTGCACCCACGCCTGCGCACCGAGCACCGCGAACGCAGTGACGAGCGCCGCACCAACCATCCAATTCAACAGGCGCCGGGTGCGACGCTGTTCGACGATCAAGGTCTCGATCAGGCGCTGCTCGACCGCAACCCGCGGCTGCAGCGCCTGGTGAATCAGGCGCGGCAACTCGGGCAGGATTTGCACGTAGCGCGGCGCCTCGCGCTTCAAGCCGTCGAGCAACCCGGCCCATCCGATTTGGCGGTTCATCCACTGCTCGAGAAACGGCTTGGCCGTGTTCCAGAGGTCGAGTTCGGGGTCGAGCTGGCGGCCCAGCCCCTCGATGTTGAGCAGTGTCTTTTGCAGCAGCACCAGTTGCGGCTGAATTTCGACGTTGAAACGACGCGAGGTCTGGAAGAGCCGCAGCAGCACCTGGCCGAGCGAGATGTCTTTCAGCGGCCGGTCGAAGTGCGGCTCGCAGACCGCCCGGATGGCACCTTCGAGTTCGTCGACGCGGGTGTTTGCCGGCACCCAACCGCTCTCGACGTGCAACTCGGCCACGCGCTTGTAGTCGCGCCTGAAGAACGCAATGAAGTTCTGCGCCAAATATTCTTTGTCGAACTCGGTCAGCGTGCCGACGATACCGAAGTCGAGCGCGATGTAGCGGCCGAAGGTGGCCGGTGCCACGCTCACCTGAATGTTGCCCGGGTGCATGTCGGCATGAAAGAAGCCGTCACGAAAGACCTGCGTGAAAAAGATCGTGACGCCGTCACGCGCCAGCTTCGGGATGTCGACCCCGGCGTCGCGCAGCCGCTGCGACTGGCCGATCGGGACGCCGTGCATGCGCTCCATCACGATCACGTTCTGGGTGCACAGATCCCAGACCATTTCGGGCACCATGATCACGTCGAGGCTGGCCATGTTCCGGCGCAGTTGCGCGGCGTTGGCGGCCTCGCGCACGAGGTCGAGTTCATCGTGCAGGTAATTGGCGAATTCAGCTACCACCTCGCGTGGTTTAAGACGCTTGCCGTCGGCCGACGCGCGCTCGACCCAGCGGGCCAGAGTGCGCATCAAAGCGATGTCGTCGTCCATCACTTCGCGCATGCCGGGGCGCAGCACCTTGACCGCGACCTCGCGGCCGTTTTTCAACGTGGCGAAATGCACCTGCGCGATCGAGGCACTGGCGACGGGCTCCGCATCGAAGCTCGCGAAGACCTCATCGATAGTCCGCCCGAACGCGCGCTCGACGATGACCCGCGATTGCGCTGCGGGGAAGGGCGGCACGCGGTCCTGCAGCTTGGCGAGTTCGTCGGCGAAATCGGCCGGCAGCAGATCGCGACGGGTCGAAAGCACCTGGCCGAACTTGACGAAAATCGGGCCCAACCGCTCGAGCCCGAGCCGCAAGCGCTCACCGCGCGGCGCATCGAGCCGGCGGCCGATGGTCATCAGCCAGACCAGCGCACGCACCCACGGCTGGCGAAAGTTCGAGAGCGCCAGCTCGTCAAGCCCGTAACGCAAAACGGTGACCGTGATGACGATCAGCCGCGCGACATGCCTCATCTCGGCGGTGGGCTCGAATCTGTGCGGCGAGCACGACCGACCAACCCCGAAACCTGCGCCACCGCTTGGCGCAACGCGCTCGCGATGCCACCGCCGATGCGGCCGATCTCGCGCGCCGGGCCGGCGCCGACGATGCGGGCCAGGTCGTCTTGCACGTCCCAGCGCAGGTTGTCGAAGAGCCAGTTGAGGTCGGTCGCGAAGGCGGCGTCGCCAGCGATCTCGATCTTGGGGCGTGTGCCGGCGAGAGCCTGCGCCATCGCCAGCGCCGGGTTCGACGCATCGATCACGACCCGAAGATCGGGCGCCTCGGGAGGCGTCTCGCCACACCACTCGAGCAAGCCTGCCGGCGTGACCCGAAAGGCTACCAGTGGCAACGGAGGCAACACGCTGGGCCAGCCTTCGAAGCGCAATTCGATGCTGCGGCCCACGTGCGTTCGCAGCCGCTCGACCGCAATCGGCTCGGCCGCGATGACGTGATTTGCAAGCAAGTTGAGCCGCTCGATGACGGCGGTGCCGAGCAGCGTGTTGAGACTGTGAAACATGCACGGATTGTAGGCACGGCCCTCGGTCGACCCCCTCATTGACGCGGTCTGAAGCGTCGGATTTTTGATGGAGAATCCGCCGGTCACGCCGCCGCCGCGGCGATGAGGCAAAGGGGGGTCGAAAAGCGTGGCGCGTCTTGCAAGCGCCTGCCCGTCGCCGTATCGACGTGAGCCAGGGCACCTGATGTCTGAGCCCACCACATCGACGGCGGATCGGCCCGACACCACCAATCCATGTTTGACGACCGAACCTACAAGCGAACCTTCTACAGCGCGCCGCAGTCGGTGACGTCGCTCGTCGCGGCATTTCTCGAACCCAGCATCACGGTGCTGACTTTTCTTTTCGCTTCGGCCTTCGCCGGCGAAAGCGTCGACCGGCCGGGGCTGACTTTGTGCCTGCTGGTCTTCGCATTGACCTTTCCAGGGCGCAACCGCTTTCGCGAAAGCCTGATCGCAGCGGGCGTCGACATTCTCTCGTCCTGGGTCACGTTGGTGGCGATCCTGGTGCTCTGCGGCTACGCGACGCAGAGCCTGCATTTCTTCTCCGACGAAGTCATGCTCGTTTGGCTCGTGGCCACGCCGGTGCTGCAATGGCTGGCCGTCTGGGTCGGCAAACTCGCGGTGCAGCGCCTTTCGGCGAGGCCCGACGCGCGGCGCAGCGCGGTCGTGGTCGGCGGCGGCGCGCTCGGCGTGAAGGTCGCGAAGGCATTGATGCAGAGTGCCGATTACGGCGTCGACTTCGTCGGCTACTTCGACGACCGCACCGATGACCGACTGCACAGCGATGCCAACGCGTTGCACCTGGGCGGCCTGACAGACGTAGCCGCCTTCGCCACCGAACGCGGCATTCGCGAGGTCTACATCACCTTGCCGCTGGGCTCGCAGCCGCGCATCGTGGCGCTGCTCGAGCAGGTGCAGGGCACAACCTCGTCGCTGTTTTTCGTGCCCGACGTGTTCGGCATCAGCATCATCCAGGGCCGCCTGCAAGACATGAACGGCGTGCCCGTGGTCGGCATTTGCGAAACACCATTTACCGGCACGAACGAGTTGGTCAAGCGCTGGAGCGATATCGTGCTCGGCAGCTTGATCCTGATCCTGATTGCTCCGGTGTTGCTGGCAGTCTGGGTCGGTGTGAAGCTCAGCTCGCCGGGCCCGGCGATCTTTCGGCAGCGCCGCAACGGGCTCGATGGGGACGAGATCACAGTCTACAAATTTCGATCGATGCGCACCCAAGACAACGGCGGCTTGGTGCAACAAGCGACCAAAGGCGACCCGCGGGTCACCCGTTTCGGTGCGTTCATCCGCCGCACCTCGCTCGACGAGCTGCCGCAGTTCGTCAATGTGCTGCAAGGCCGCATGAGCATCGTCGGGCCGCGTCCGCATGCGGTGGCACACAACGAGCAATACCGGCAATTGATCAAGGCCTACATGGTGCGGCACAAGGTCAAGCCCGGCATTACCGGCTGGGCGCAGGTGAACGGCCACCGCGGCGAGACCGATACCATCGAAAAGATGCAGGCGCGGGTCGAATACGATCTGGAGTACCTGCGCAACTGGTCTCTGGGGCTCGACCTGCAGATCATCGTGCGAACGATCCGACTCGTGTTCTTCGACCGACACGCCTACTGATTCACCGACCCACACCACCGCCGGCCGCCGGCTGGCTCCGCAGAGAGATCTAAATGCAAGCTCGACACCCGACTTTCGCGCCCCGACCGCGCCGTTTGATCGCCGCACTCGCCGCCCTGGCGTGCAACGCTGCCTGGGCCGACGAACCGAGCCCGTGGTACGTCGGCGCGAGCCAGGCGTTCACCCACGACACCAACGTGTACCGCCTCGCCGAAGGGGTTCAGCCCGACGACGGCAAAGGCCGCGCCGACAACTACTGGAGTACCGGCCTGCTCGGCGGCTTCAACCAGCCTTACGGCCGACAGCGCTTCTACGGCGCGGCCAACCTGAACTACAACAAGTACCTGAAGCACGAACTCAGCAACACCAGCTATGGCGCCAATGCCGGCTGGGACTGGGCAACGATCGAAAAGCTTTCGGGCAACTTCAGTGCCTCGGCCAACCGGAGCCTGGCCTCACTCAACGGCAACGCCGTTCAGCCCTCGACCGGCCGCAACCAGGTCACGAGCGATCAACTCTCGACCAACATCCGCTGGGGTGGCGCTGGCGCGCTCGGCCTGCAAGCCGACTACGCGCACAGCCGGGTCCACTACTCCGACCCGAGCTTCGCGTCGAGCGAATCGTCGGCCGACAGCGGCAGCCTGGGTGCGTTCTATAACGTGAGCCCCGATCTGCGGGTCGGCGCGGCGTTTCGGCTGACGCGCACCGAATCGCCCAATGCGATCCAGACCCCGACCGGGTTTCAGCCCGACACTGTCGACGGTCGCAACATCGACCTCTCGGCCGACTGGCGCTACACGGTGCAAACCGGCGTGAACGCCCGGCTGAGCTACACCCGCCAAACGCACAGCAACAGTTCCGGCAGCGAGTTCTCGGGTCTCACCGGCGCCATCTCGGCCAACTATGCCGCGACCGCCAAAACCGGCTTCACGCTCGCCTACAACCGCGATGCCGGCACCAACGGCTCGTTCTTCAACGCCGCGCCGTCCGATACGCGCACCGGCAGCACCCCGGCCAGCGGCCTCGTGCAGAACAGCCAGGTCAGCGACAACGTCTCGCTGGGCGCCAACTACGCGGCCACCGCCAAGATCAGTGCGAATGCGGGCCTGCAATACAGACGCTCGAAGATCGGAAACGACAGTGCGGCCAGCGCGGGCGGCCAGGCGAACTACAACGACACCTACCGCAGTGCGTCGCTGGGCGCCGCCTGGGCGATTGCGC
>JAYUWC010000411.1:0-8247 GCA_043753755.1 Rhizobacter sp. | reverse complement strand
AAAAACGCAAGGAAGACCCGAAGAAGGTGCCGCTGAGCGTCTCGGTCATCGGCGGCGAAGCAATTGCCGAAGACCACATCACCAGCCTCGCCGACCTGACCCGCGCCGTGCCGAACGTGTCGTTCTCGATCCAAGCAGGCGCTGGCCTCGGCACGCTCGAGATACGCGGCGTGAGCTCGCAAGCCGGGTCGGCCACGGTGTCCATCTACCTCGACGACGTGTCGCTGACCACCCGCAACCTCTACAGCCAGGGCACGGCCGAACCGCGCTTTTTCGACATCGACCGGGTCGAGGTGCTGCGCGGCCCGCAAGGCACGCTCTACGGAGCAAGCTCGCTCGGCGGCACGATCAAGTTCATCAGCAACCAGCCCGACGCCACGCGCTTCAGCGGCAACGCCAACACCGAGGTCTCGCATACGTCGCACGGCGGCACCAACTCCATGGCGCAAGCGGTGCTCAATGTGCCACTGGTGGCGAACCAGACCGCCCTGCGCATCGGCGTACAGACCGGGCGCGACAGCGGCTACATCGACCGGGTCTCGCCGGCCACATTGGGCACGCTCGAGACGGGCATCAACAGCACCTACTGGAACGTGGTCAAGCTGGCACTCAAGTCCGACCTGGGCGCGGGCTGGTCGATCACGCCGAGCTTGTTCTACCAGCGCTTCAAAAGCGACGACATCGATGCAGCGTACCTAGCGGTCGGCAGCTACCAGCCCAACGCCGGCACCCCGCTCGCGCGCTTGCAAACCAGCAAGATCGTGCGCGAGCCGTCGCAAGACACGCTGACGATTCCGAGCGTCACCCTCACCGGCGACCTCGGTTTTGCCGACCTCACCGGCGTGCTCAGCGGCTACAAGCGGCGCTTCGATCGCATTCAAGACGGCACCTTCGTCAATGTGCCCTATATCGCTTCGCAAGTGACCGACACGGCACTGGGCGGGGTGGTCGGCGCGCCGCCCTCGGCGGTGCAGCTCGCCAACAAGACCGACCAGGTTTCGCTCGAGTTGCGCCTCGCCTCGAAAGACTACGACCCGAGCCGCGGCCCGCTCACCTGGATCGGTGGGGTCTACCTCGCGAAGACCTAGACGCAGGTGATCGACCACGAGCCGATCTTCGGCATCAACGCCGCGTTCGCAGCCGCCGGCGCCGACATCAACAGCGATGCGCAACTCGCCGGCAGCTTCCCTGGTGCCTTCACTGGCGACAGCTCGTACTACAGCGCGCGCCACTACAAAGACAAGCAGTCTTCGGTCTTCGGCGAGATCACCTACAACGTCGACGCCAGTCTGCGCGCCACGCTCGGATTGCGCGCCTTGCGGGCCACGCAGAGCTTCACCCGCGAAGGCGATTTCTACTACGCCGGCGGCCCGAGCACCGCAGCGATCGACAGCAACGCCAACGCCGTCACCCCGCGTCTGGCGGTCAGCTGGGATGCGACCCGCGAGGCCACGCTCTACGCCAACGTCGCCAAGGGTTTTCGCCTCGGCGCGGCGAACCGGCCGGTACCGTCGACGCCGCTGGTCGCGCAAGACCTGAAAGACCTCGGTTTGCCCTTCACCACCGTGCCGCCGTCGTTCAAGCCCGACACGCTCTGGAGCTATGAAGCCGGGATGAAATCGCGCTGGCTCGAGAACCGGCTGTCGCTCAACGTCGCGGTCTTTCACATCGACTGGAAAGACATCCAACAAGACGTGGTGCTGCCGTCGTCGGGCTTCGATTTCGAGACCAACGTCGGCCGCGCCAAGGTCGACGGCATCGAGCTCGAAGGCAAGCTGCGTGCGGCGCAGGGCCTGACGCTCTCGGCCGGCGCCAGCTACACCCGCGCGGTGTTCGCCGACGACACGCCCTCGCTGGGCGCCGACGCCAACGGCGAGCTCAACGTGCGCAAGGGCGACCGCGTGCAGGGCGTGCCGAAGTACAGCGCGCGCCTGGGCACCGAGTACCGGTTCGCGCCGATGTCGTTCGGCAACACCTTCGTGCGCGCGGCCGGGCAATGGACGGGCTCCAGCCACGGCACCTTCATCCGGTCATCGAGCGACTACGAACGCCCCGGCTATTTCACCGCCGATGCGAGCGCCGGCCTCGGCTAAGAGCGCTGGGAGTTCTCGGTCTTCGCGAAGAACCTGACCAACACCAAAACCGTGCTGCAACAACCGTCGATCCAGTCGGTGAGCGAGGCCTACTACCTCAGGCCGAGGACGATCGGGGTCACGGCGGCGTACAACTTCTGAAGTCGCTTCTTCTGAGCCACTTCTTCTGAGCCACTTCTCCTAAGCCATTTTTGCGAGGCCCATCGATGCGCGCTTTGACAACCTCCCTTCGCCTGCGGCTGACCCTGATGGCCTGCGGCCTGATCGCCAGCAACGTGGCGTTCGCAGCCGGCCCGCCCGCAGCGCCTTCGCACTCCGCGACCGACACGCTGCACGGCGTTCAAGTCACCGACCCCTACCGCAACCTCGAAGACCTGAAGAACCCCGAAACCCGGGCCTGGCTGCAGGCGCAGGGTGAGCACGCCACAAGCGAGCTCGCGCGCATCGACGTTCAGGGCGCGATGGCGCGGCGCATCGAAGCCCTGGCCGATGCCAGTGGCGACACCGTGCGCGGCATCACGCGGCTGGCCAACGGCCAACTGTTCTACCTGAAGCGCAAGGTCGGCGAGAACCAGTTCAAGCTGATGCTGCGCCAAAGCGCCGTTGGCGCCGAGCGGGTGCTGATCGATCCCGACGCGCTCGCCAAGACCACCGGCGTACCCCACGCGATCAACTATTTCGCGCCGTCGTGGAACGGCAAGACACTGGCCTACGGCATCTCGGCCGGAGGCTCCGAAGACGCCTCGCTCTACCTGATGAACGTGGCCAGCGGCAAGGCGCTGGGCGCGCCGATCGCGCGGGTGCGCAGCGAGGCCGTGCGCTGGGCGCCCGACAACCGCCACCTCACCTACAACCAGGGCCGCGAGTTGCCGGCCGGTGCACCCGAGACCGAGACCTACCTCGACACCACCGTGTTCGTGATCGAAGCCGGGCAGCCCGAGCGCACGGCGCGGCCGCTGTTCGGCCCGCTGGTCGACAAGGCGATGAAGCTCGACCGGCTCGACGTGGCCGAGGTCTTCTTCGCGCCCGACAGCCGCTTCATGGTCGCCCGTACCACCGACACCACTGCGCCCGAGGGCAAGCTCTTCGTCGCCCCGGTCGCGGCATTGCGCGGCACCGAGCCGGTCTCGTGGCGCCCGATCTCGACCGCGGCCGACAAGATCACCGATGCCCAATTGCGCGGCACCACGCTCTATCTGCGCACCTATGCCGGCGCGCCGCGCGGCCGCGTGCTCGCGCTGCCGCTGGCCGAGCCCACGCTGGCCCGCGCGAACGAGGTTGTGCCCGAGCCCCAGGCCGGTGTGCTGAAGGGCTTCGCGCTCGGTCGAGGCGTCATCTACAGCGAAGTGCAGCTCGGCTTCAACACCCGTGTGTTGCAACACACGGGCGCGCCGGGCCCGGGCCGCGACGTGGCGCCCGGCACCCCGGGTTCGACCTTTCCCGTCGACGATCCGGCGCATGCGTTTCGCGATGCCTGGGTCACCACCAGCACCTGGACCGCACCCTCGCGCGTGCTGGCCACCCGCGCCGATGGCAGCACCCGCGACACCGGCCTGCGCGCCGGCGCCTTGCCGTCTGGCGCGCCAGAACTCGAGGTCAGCGAGGTGCTCGTGACCAGCCACGACGGCGCCCGCGTGCCGCTGGCGATCGTCCACCGCAAGGGCTTGGCGCGCGACGGCAACGCGCCGACGCTGCTGGCCGGCTACGGAGCCTACGGCTCGTCGATCGAAGCCACCTTCAACCCACGCACCATCGCGTGGCTCGAGCGCGGCGGTGTGCTCGCCTATGCCAACGTGCGCGGCAGCGGTGCTTTCGGCGATGCCTGGCATCGCGCTGGCTTCAAGGCAACCAAACCCAACACCTGGAAAGACGGCATCGCCTCTGCCCGCTATCTGATCGACCAGCGCTACACATCGGCCAAGACGCTGGGCATCTCGGGCACCAGCGCCGGCGGCATCTTCGTCGGGCGTGCGGTAACCACCGCACCCGAACTCTTTGCCGCAGCGATCTTCGATGTCGGCGTCATGGACACCGTGCGCGCCGAAGAGTCGGCCAACGGCATCACCAACACCTCGGAGTTCGGCTCGGTAAAAAACGCCGCCGAGCTGCCCGGCCTGCTCGAGATGAGCACCTATGCGCACATCGAAAACGGTGTCGCCTACCCGGCGGTGATGTTGATTCACGGCCTCAACGACCCGCGGGTCGACGTGTGGCACAGCGCCAAGGCCGCCGCCCGCCTGCAGGCTGCGAGCAGCAGCGGTCGGCCGATCCTCTTGCGCACCGACAGCCAGGCCGGTCACGGCATGGGCAGCACCGCCAGACAGGCCAGCAGCAAGCTGGCCGACATCTACAGCTTCTTGTTGTGGCAATTCGGGGTGGCGAGGCAGCGGCCGTTGGCGCCCTGACACGAGCCAGCACGGCATGCGCTCGAGCCGCCGGCTCTTATTACAATCTCGGACTCTGACTCCGATACTGTAAAGAATGATCCCTCGCCAAGCCACCCCGCGCATCCTGCGTCTGCTTCGCGGCTTTCCTGTCGTCACGGTGACGGGGCCGCGTCAGTCGGGCAAGACGACCTTGGTGCGCTCGCTGTTGCCAGGCAAGCCCTACGTGACGCTCGAGTCGCCTGCGCAACGCGAGTTCGCGCGGCAACGGCCGGCTGAGTTTTTGCAGCAGTTCCCGCAGGGCGCCGTGATCGACGAAGCGCAGCATGCGCCCGAGCTGTTCTCTGAAATGCAAGGCGTGGTCGACGCCAGCGGGAAGATGGGCCTGTTCGTGCTGACCGGCTCGCAAAACCTCTCGCTGCTGTCGCACATCTCTCAGAGCCTGGCCGGGCGCACGGCGCTGGTCGAGTTGCTGCCGTTGTCGATCGGTGAGCTGCGCGCCGCTGGGCGACTCGATGCCGGTTATGCGAGCCATTTGGTCAAGGGCTTCTTCCCGGCCATCTACGCGCGCGATCTCTCGCCCCACGAGTGGTTGCAGGGTTACCTCGTCACCTATGCCGAACGCGACGCGCGTCGGCTCGCGGCCATTCAAGACCTGGGGGCCTTTCAACGCTTTCTGAAACTCACCGCCGCGCGCACCGGCCAGCTGCTCAACATGCAGGCGCTCGGCAGCGACGCGGGCGTGTCCGACAAGACCGTGAAGCACTGGTTGTCCATCCTCGAGACCTGTTACCTGATCCATTTCGTGCGCCCGCATGGCGCTCACTTCGGCAAGCGCCTGATCAAGATGCCGAAGCTCTATATGACCGATGTCGGCCTGGCTTGCGCACTGATGGGCATCGTCGACGAACAGCAGGTCATGGCCCACCCGCTGCGCGGCGCCTTGTTCGAGACCCTGGTGGTCAACGAGTTGCTTAAAACTCGCTGCAACCTCGGGTTGCGCGAGCCGCTCTACTTTTGGCGCGACAACATCGGCACCGAGGTCGACGTGATCCTCGAGCGCGGCAACGATATCGCCGCCGTCGAGATCAAGTCGGGCCCGGTGGTCGCCTCCGACGCCTTCGGGCCGCTCAACAAGTGGCGCAAGTACGCGGCCGAGCGCGGCAACTTTTCGGCCATCTACCCCGCGCTGGTCTATGGCGGCGAAACCCGGTTCACGCGCGAAGGCGTCGACGTGATGCCCTGGTCAGGGCTCTGAGCCCGCGCGCAAAGCAGGCTGCCATCGAGCGTGCCGGTGCACGATGGTGGCGCTCGCCTACAGCCATGTGCCGACTCGCGCGCTAGGCTGAAACGGCATTGGCCGCTGTCACCGGCCCGGGATTCACCGCTTGACGTCAGTCGCGTGTCCCACATCTGCCGCCACCGCGACCGACGCGACCACCGGTGGCAACGGCCTGCTCTGGCTGCTGCTCGCAGTCGCAATCGGCTTCGCGCTGTGGCAGCCGATCGCCCCGGCGGCGTGGCTCGCGCTGGTCGACTGGCAGACGGTGGGCGCGCTCGCCGGCCTGCTCGCCATCACGCAAGCGGTCGAGCAGAGCGGCGTGTTGCAGGCCACCGCGCGGCGGCTGCTCGCCCGCGTCTCGACCCAACGGCGGCTGGCGCTTTGTTTGACCGTGGCTGCAGCCGCCCTTTCGGCGCTCGTTACCAACGACGTGAGCCTCTTCTTGCTGGTGCCGCTGACCCGCGTGCTCGCCACCCAGGCCGAGTTGCCACTGGTTCGGTTGGTGGTGCTGCAGGCGCTCGCGGTCAACGCCGGCTCGGCGCTCACGCCGATCGCGCTGCAAGCCGGCGCGCCGGTGGCCGACTTGTCGCCGCGGCTGCTCGCGCCGGCCGGCGTGTTGTTGCTGGCCTTCATCGTCGCGCTCGACCGCCACGCGCTCACCTTCGGCTTGGTGCTCGTGGCCGGTGCGCTGCTGGTGCTGAGGCCGCGGGTTCTGCTCGGTATCGACTGGGCGCTGCTCGCGATCATCGCGCTGATGTTCGTCGACTTGCGCCAGCTGGCGGCGCTGCCCGAGGTCGCACACCGGCTCGCTGCGCTGCCGATAGCCTCCGGCTTGAACGCCTACCTCGCCGCGGTCGTCACCTCGCAGTTCATCGGCAACGTGCCGGCAGCCATCGCGCTCGACCGCTACGTGCACGACCTGCCGGCGCTCGCGGCCGGCGTCAGCGTGGGTGGCTTCGGCTTGGTCATCGGCTCGCTCGCCAACCTGATCGCGCTCAGGCTGGCGCAGCTGCCGAAGTCGGCGCACGCCTTGCGAGAGTTTCACAAGATCTCGATCCCGTTCTTGATCGTGTGCACGGCCTCGGCGGCGCTGCTGCGCCTGCGTTGAGCCGCTGTTGGGTCTCTACCAGCCCTACCTTGCTTCGCACGACTCGACTTGTGCCCTGCGACCCATCGCCCCATCTGCCGGTATTGAATTTTTTGAAGAAGACCTTGCCATGAGCGCCCGCCACGATCACCCCACCGAAACTCTGCACGCCGAGTACCGCTACCCGATCTACAGCCCGAAAGGCAGCATCGAAGGCGCGTTGCTGCACGCCGGCCACGACACCTTGCAGGTCGTCTTCGAGCCGTACGGCGGCCCGGGCGCCGACGCGTTCGCCAGCCTGCAAGCAGGCGCAAGTGTCGCGGTCGAAGTACGGCTGGCACCGCCCTCTGCCACAGGCGCGGCGCAGCACCGGGTCTACCGGTTCGAGCGCATGGTCTCGGTCGACGGCAAGAAGCCCGCGGCTGCCACCGAACGCAAAGGCAGCGCCCCTTTTACCGGCATCGTGGTGCGGCTCAACTTCGCGCGCCACGGCGAGGCCAACGGGGTCGTGCTCGACAGCGGCGACTTCATCCACACCCAACCCGACGGCATGGCCCAGCTCAGGCTGGAAATCGGTGACCGGGTCGAGGCCGATGGCGAGGCGCGCCCGCTGATCGGCGGCGTCGGCCACGTCGTCGAGGCGACCGTGGTCAACGGCAAGCCGGTCGGCAGACCGAACCCGCCGAAGAACGGTTGAGCCCGCGAACCCGGTCGCGGGTCGCGACCGCAGCCGGGCGCGAATCCCGGGTGCACAGATGCCGCGGCATGGCACCGCGGGCACGCAGTCCCCAGGTGCGAGGCAGGGCCGCGCCTATCATCCGCGCATGCCAAAGCAGGGCCCCTCGCTGCGTGCGCTGCAAGACAGCCTCGGTCAAATCGGCCACCTCGGTCGTGGTGGTGCGAGGTCGTTGATCGGCTCGTCGATCGGGTGGTCGGTCAGCTGGTGGCATGTGGTGAAGGTCGGGGCGCTGATCCTGGTGTTGGCGCTTTCGCCCTCGACCTACAACCGCGACAACCGCACGGCGCTGGCCGCGCAGCTGGTGCGCGGCACCGCGCCGATCTTGCCGTGGTTCGCCTTGTTCTCGGCGGTGGTGAGCCTGGTGTTGATCCGCATCGTGGTGGTCACTGCCGTCAGCTACGGGCTTTCGCAGTACGCGCTCGCGCTGGTGATTCGGGTGCTGGTGATCGAGCTGATCCCGCTGACGGCCGCGCTTTTCGTCGCACTGCGGGTCACCTTGCCGAGCGGCGCCGAGCTGGTTCGCCTGCAGGCCAGCGGCGCGCTCGCCGCGCTGGCCG
Organism: Rhizobacter sp.; assembly: GCA_043753755.1. Taxonomy (GTDB): domain Bacteria; phylum Pseudomonadota; class Gammaproteobacteria; order Burkholderiales; family Burkholderiaceae_C; genus LMDS01. Next base: position 105 of record JAYUWC010000411.1, on the reverse strand, counting down.
CGCAGGGCGGTGACCCGTTGCGCCATGAGCTGATGCCGAGGGTGGTGGCGGGCATCTTCGCGGTCGCGATGCTGGCCGCGGTGAGTTGCGGGGTCGCGACCGTGC
>JAYUWC010000410.1:0-2692 GCA_043753755.1 Rhizobacter sp. | reverse complement strand
ACCAAGTAGATGCCGAACTCGCCCTTGGGGTGCTCGACAGCGGCATAGGCCTCGCCCTCGGGCACGTGGAAGCCTTCGGTAAACAACTTGAAGTGGTGGATCAGGTCTTCCATGCCCGACTTCATGTCAACACGCGGTGGCGGTGCGACCTTGTGGTTGGTCGTGATCACCGGGCCCGGATTGGCACGCAGCCAAGTAATGCACTGCTGGATGATCTTGTTTGACTGGCGCATCTCTTCTATGCGCACCAGATAACGATCGTAGGTATCACCATTGACCCCCAGCGGGACGTCGAAATCCATTTGGTCATAGACGTCGTACGGCTGGTGCTTGCGCAGATCCCAAAGCACCCCCGAGCCGCGCAGCATGGGGCCGGTAAAACCGAGGTTGAGCGCGCGCTCGGGCGTCACGATGCCGATGCCGACAGTGCGTTGCTTCCAGATGCGGTTGTCGGTCAGCAGCGTCTCGTAGTCGTCGACGCACTTCGGAAAGCGGCGGGTGAAATCTTCGATGAAGTCGAGCAGCGAACCATGGCGGTTCTCGTTGAGCTGCGCCATCGCTTTCGCGTTGCGAATCTTCGAAGCCTTGTACTGCGGCATCGCGTCGGGCAGATCGCGGTACACGCCGCCCGGACGGAAGTAAGCCGCATGCATGCGCGCACCCGAAGCCGCCTCGTACATATCGAACAGGTCCTCGCGCTCACGAAAGCAATAGATGAAGACGTTCATCGCACCGCAATCGAGCGCGTGCGCGCCCAGCCACATCAGATGGTTCAAGAGGCGCGTGATCTCGCTGAACATCACACGGATGTATTGGGCGCGAACCGGCACGTCGACGCCGAGCATCTTCTCGATCGCAAGGCAGTAGGCGTGCTCGTTGCACATCATCGAGACGTAGTCGAGCCGGTCCATGTAGGGCAGCGACTGGATGAACGTCTTGCTCTCGGCAAGCTTTTCGGTGGCGCGGTGCAACAGACCGATGTGCGGGTCGGCACGCTGAATCACCTCACCGTCGAGCTCTAGCACGAGCCGCAGCACACCGTGCGCTGCCGGATGCTGCGGGCCGAAATTCAGCGTGTAATTTTTGATGTCAGCCATGCCGGTACTGCCTCAGTGCAAGCCGCCGTAGTTGTCTTCGCGAATGATGCGCGGTGTGATTTCGCGAGGCTCTATCGTCACCGGCTGGTAGATCACGCGCTTTTGTTCGTCGTCGTACCGCATCTCGACATGCCCCGAGGTCGGAAAATCCTTGCGAAATGGATGGCCGATGAAGCCGTAGTCGGTAAGGATGCGACGGAGGTCGTCGTGCCCTTCGAAAATGATTCCGTAAAGATCGAAAGCTTCACGCTCGAACCAATTGACCGAACTCCAGACCTGGGTGAGCGAGGCCACGATCGGCACGTCGTCATCGGGCGCAAACACCTTCAGACGCACGCGCCAGTTGTTCGTCACGGAGAGCAAATGCGAGACGACGCAGAAGCGCGGGCCTTCCCAGGCGCGATCTTTGTAAGCCGAATAGTCGACTCCACAGAGGTCGACGTTTTGCTGGAACTCGAGATCGGCGTGGTCGCGCAGCAGCAGCGCCGATTCGATGTAGTTGGCGGCCGAGACCGTGACAGTCAGTTCTCCGCGGTCGCGAACCAGCTTTTTGACTCGCTGACCGAGGACAACCTGCAACGCGGCTTCGAGAACGTCAATCTTCATGCGCGCGCGATCGTTGTTTCGCGGCGGATCTTCGCCTGCAACTGCATCACACCGTAAAGCAGCGCCTCGGCCGTCGGCGGGCAGCCGGGAACATAAACGTCGACTGGAACGATGCGGTCGCAGCCGCGCACCACCGAGTAGCTGTAGTGGTAGTAGCCGCCACCATTAGCGCACGATCCCATCGACAACACCCAACGGGGCTCCGCCATTTGGTCGTAAACCTTGCGCAAGGCCGGCGCCATCTTGTTGCACAGCGTGCCGGCGACGATCATCAGGTCGCTCTGCCGGGGACTCGGGCGAAAGAGCATGCCGAAACGGTCGATGTCGTAACGCGCCGCGCCCGCATGCATCATTTCAACGGCGCAACATGCCAGGCCAAAAGTCATCGGCCAAAGTGAGCCGGTCTTCGACCAGTTGATCAAAGTGTCGACACTGGTAGTGACGAAACCTTCTTTGAGTACGCCTTCAATTCCCATAATGCTGCCTCACTCCCAGTCGAGAGCGCCCTTTTTCCATTCGTAGGCGAAGCCGACGACCAGGATGCCGAGGAACATCATCATCGACCAAAACCCCGTTGCGCCGATCTCCCTTAGCGAAACCGCCCACGGAAAGAGAAACGCAATTTCCAGGTCGAACAAGATGAACAAAATTGCCACGAGGTAGTAGCGAACGTCAAACTTCATACGCGCGTCTTCGAAAGCCTCGAAGCCGCATTCGTAAGGAGAATTTTTCGCCTTGTCGGGCCGGTTCGGACCCATCGCGAAGCCGAGAAGCTGAGGCACGATGCCGACCGCTGCGCCGATCAAAATGAACAGGATGACCGGCAAATAGGCTTCAAGATTCATGAGGTTTTAAATGGGCCCGTAAAAGCCCATTTTGACTTCTGCGATCGGTGGCGCTGCCGGAAAAATGCCCGAAGCGGTCCAGCCGAAAACTTTTGGTGCCGTCGGCGAGACTCGAACTCGCACAGCTTTCGCCACTACCCCCTC
>JAYUWC010000409.1:0-2715 GCA_043753755.1 Rhizobacter sp. | reverse complement strand
TCCTGACCGACACCGAGCGCACGGCGTTGCTCGCGGCGGCGAGGGCGTCGAAGTGGGACCGCCTCTACCTGTTTGTGCTGCTCGCCGCGACCTGTGGCGCCCGCCGCGGCGAGATCGAGGGCCTGCGCTGGGGCGACATCGACTTCGAGCGCGGCGAGGCCGCTGTGGCCCTCACGAAGAACGGGCAGCCGCGCCAGCTCGTGCTGGTGCCCGGCGTGGTCGACGAGATGCGCAAGCACCAGGGCGCCGCGACGGCGCTGGTATTCGCCTCGAAGCGCCGGCCGGCGCAGTGCTTCAACTGCGTCCCCAGCTGGACCAAGGCGCTCGCCGCCGCCGGCATCAAGGGGTTCCGGTTCCACGACCTGCGCCACGACGCGGCGAGCTCGATGGCGCGCGCCGGCTGCAGCCTGCTGGAGATCGGCGACGTGCTCGGCCACACGAACACGCAAACGACGCAGCGATACGCCCACCTATGCACGGCAAGCCGCAAGGCGCTGGTGCAGCGGGTCATGGTGGACGTCAAGTGAAACCAACGGCAGGCACCTCGATCGCCACCGTGCCGATCGGCACGTGGGGCACGACGGTGACAAGCGAGACGGTTTCGCTGTTCGCCCTGATGGCTCGAATCGACCCGAATAGCCTGGACCCGGCGACTGTGGAAAAGGGGTTTGTGTGCGCCGTGGCCGTCTGGTTCTGGGACCGCGGCGCCGATGCCGTTTTCCACATCGTCGTGAGTGAGTTGCTCGAATTGGGCGCGTGCCCGCCTGCCTTCAAACGCATCTACCGCGAGATCTCCGACGAGTGCCGACCCCGGCCTGCCCGGCGCATTGCAAAGCTGAAAGGCGAGCACGTCCACGTGCTCGATTCGATCATCAACCTGATGGCCTGCCGTGCCGCGTGCGAGAGCACTTTGCGCCAGCGCGCGCTTCCACATTTGCGACGAATGACCATTGGGCGCGATTCAGATCCGCAGGCAGCACTTCGGCGCAGTCAGCGCTTCGAGAAGCAATACCGCGCGATGCAGGCCGAACGCGCGGGGATCGACATGCAGACGCTGGCGCGCGCCGAGCGTCGGTTCCGGGATCTTCTCGCCGAGATGGCGAAAAAATAGTTGATGTAAATCCCTCGCTGGGGGCAACTTGGCACGAACAACCCCGGCGTTGTTCGTGCGTCCGGTGTTTGCCTCGAAGTTCTCGTCTCTTTAATGTCGCAACACGGCCCCGGATACCCCGGGGCTGCCGAGTCTGACGGCTCGTAGTTGCTGCATTTCAAGGAGATAGAGAGCGTGAAAACCCCCCCGATCGTGAAGCCCTCAATCGACCGCTGGATCGAGTGGCGCGTGTTCCAGAGCAGCCACAAAAACATCTTCGCAACGCCGCAGTCATTCGACTGGTTCATCCGCCGGTACCAACCCGAGCTGCGCCGCCTCGGCTTGGTCGCGAAGATCACCAACGTGCGCCGCGTCGACGGCCCGGCGATGGAGGCTTTCATTGAGCAGCTGGCGCAAGACTCGATGGCCGAGGCGGCGGCGTGAGCGCCCCAATTGACCATGACCTTCAACTACTCTCGCGGTCGCAACATCCGCGACACCCGGCCCCGGCAAATGTCGGTCGCCACCGTTGCCGAGTTCGCATCGGCGCTCGAACTCGATGATGGCCGGGCCGAACAGAAGAAGCAGTCCGCCTACATCGCGGGACCGCTCAATGGCGAAGGCCACCGGTGCGCGAAAGGGGCGCTGCCCGTTTCCTGGATTGCGCTTGACCTCGACCGCATCGACCCCGAGGTGCTGCCCAACGTGCGGCTGTACTTCGCGCGCTTTTCGGGCATGGCCTGGCCCACGCATTCCAGCGTGCCCTCGGCGCCGAGGGAACGAGTCATCATCTTTTTCGACCGGGACGTGACGCGCTCGGAACGAATTGCCATCGGCGCGGTTTTGCTCGACGACCTGGCCACCGAGTTCGGAGACGCAGTGCTGCTCGACGACTCGACGCACCGGCCGGAACAACCCGTTTTTTTGCCCCCGCCTGGCGTGCGCTTGGCGCACTTCAGTGGAGACGAACTGCGCGCCGATCGGTTTCTGCAGGCCGCTTTGCCTACCAGCACGGCAGCGATCGCACGGCCCGTCGCGGTGCCGGTGGCCGGCATGATTCGCGAGCCCGGGCGCCATCAGCACCTGACCCGGCTGTTCGGCACGCTGAACCGCAAACACGCTGCTGCCGAGACCATCGTTGCCGCGCTCCTTGCCGAGAACGCCCAGCGCTGCACGCCCCCATTGCTCGAGGGCGAGGTGCGCAAGCTGGCCGCCTCGATGCTGCTGCGCTACGCCGAAGAACGTCGGCCCGAGCCTGCGCAACAACAACAGGCCGAGCCTTCGGCGACGCCTAGCGAGGACGCGGTGGCGCTGGCGTTCGTGGAGCTCCACGACGATCATCGGTTCGTCGTGCCGCTGCACCGCTGGCTGCGCTGGGACGGCATGCGGTGGCGTGAAGACTCAGCCGGGCACGTCTACCAGCGCATTCGCGAGCTGGTGCGCTCTCTCGTCCAGGCCAGCAAGGCCGAGCGCAGCACCGCGAACGCGGCGTTTGTCAGCGGCGTCGAGCGGCTGCTGCGCACCGATCCGGCGATCGCGCTGGTGACGGAACAACTGGACGCCGAGCCCTGGGCTTTGAACACGCGCAGCGGCATCGTCGACCTGCGCACCGGCGCAATCGGGCC
>JAYUWC010000408.1:0-2717 GCA_043753755.1 Rhizobacter sp. | reverse complement strand
TGGCGACCAGGATGTCGACGCCGCGCTTCAATTTATCGATTTGCGGCTGCATGCCGACGCCGCCGAACATCACCATCGAAGTGAGCTTGCTGTACTTGCCGTAGGTGCGCACGCTCTCTTCGACTTGCGCTGCGAGTTCGCGCGTGGGGGTAAGGATCAGCGCGCGGATCGGCAACCGGCCCTTGGCGTCGCGCACCGCGGGTTGGGCCATCAGGCGGTGCAGCATCGGCAACGTGAAGCCGGCAGTCTTGCCGGTGCCCGTCTGCGCGCCGCCCATCAGGTCGGCGCCTGAAAGCACGGTCGGGATGGCCTGGGCCTGGATGGGGGTCGGCGTGGTGTAGCCGTATTCGTGGATGGCGCGCAGCAGAGGCTCGGCGAGGCCGAGGGTGTCGAAAGACATGATGTTCCAAACGGGAGAGATCGGCCCGTCGCTCGGATATCGAGCGCCAGTCGCAGGCAGAGGGGTGTGGCGAGCGCCGCGGTCGAAATGCGAACGTGGGCTCAGTCAGAAATGACGTCGGCGCAGTGACTGGTGACTGCGCCGGTGGCTGCATTCTAGCTGGCGATGATCCGGTCTGCAGCCGCCCGGTGGGCGCCCGTGTGCACTACGGCGCGGTCGTCAGCGCAGCGAGCGTGCGGCGAGCCGCGAGCAGGCGCGGGCTGGTCGCCGATTGCAGGCCGGCGATTGCCTCGGTGGCCGCAGCGGCTCGCGCTTTGGCGGCCTCGGGCTGGCCGGTGGCGGCCAACGCGGCGGCCTCGACCAGACGGGCTTGCGCGACCAGCAGCCGGTCGCGTTGGGCGCCTGTCTTGGCAAGGCCCTGCGCTTCGCGCGCGAGGCGCAACGCGCGTGCCGGGTCGGCACTGAGCGTGAGCCGCGCGCTGCCCAGCGTGGCCCGCGCGAGCAGCCAGTCGCGGGTCGGCGATGCGCTCATGGTGTCGGTGTCCGATGCAGATAGCGCCAATGCGTAGGCGAGCCTCGCTTCATCGGCCGCGGTGCGCTGCGTCGTGGCCCGTTGCTCGAGCGCCTCACCGAGCACGCTCTGGGCATGACGTGCGGCGAGGCTGGCCATGCCGAGGCGCGGCTCGATCACGGCGAGCGCGCGCCGCAGTTCGAGCACGGCCGCATCGCCATCACCACGCAGCAGTTCGATCTCGGCGCGGGTCGTCAGCACGGCGGCCCAGTTCAAGTTGTTGGCGGGTCGCCAGCGCGCGTCGGCGACAAGAATGCGCTCTAGTGCTTCATCGGCCCGGCCATCATCGAGCGCCGTCTGTGCGAGGGCGAGTTGCGCCAGGTCGTTCGTGTTGCCGATCTGGCGCGAGGTGTCGCTTTGTGCAATGGCCAGCGCGGCCGCGAAGGTCGCTTGCGATGCTTCGGCTTGACCGCGCTGGTGCTGCACCGTGGCAAGCACCAGCCTCGGATACGCGCCCATTCGGTGGCGTGGCCCGACGGTGGTGTCGATGATCGCCAGCGCCTGCCGCAGCTCGACCTCGGCCTCCTCGAAACGGCCGGCCCGCGCGAACAGTTCACCGATCGAGTAGTGGCCGATGCCGATGCCGAAATCGCGCAGCCGGTCTTGGCTGCCGCTCAGTTCGATCGAGCGACGCAGCTCGCGCTCGGCGGCGGCGAAGTCGTCGCGTGCCGCATAGGCTTTGCCGAGCCAGCGTTGCGCGATGGCCCGCATCCCGTTGCGCGGCTGGTGTTCGGCGAAGGCGTCGGTCGACCGCTTCAACAGAGCGCTCGCTTTGACGGGGTCACCGGCATGCATCGCGTTGAAGCCGAGCTGGTAGAGCGCGACCGGATAGCTCTCGCCCGACTGCTGGCCGGTGCGCTCGATGATGGCGACCGCCTCGCGCGTGATGGTGTCCGACTCGGCTGGCCTGCCGAGTTGGGTCAGCGAGAGCCCGCGCTCGACCAGCGCGTAAACGTACTTTTCGCTCTCGGGGCCGAACACCTGCCGCGAGACGGTGAGGGCCTCGCGCTGGAGCGGATCGGCCAAATCGATCAAGCCGATGTTGCTTTGCAAGGTGCCGACCACGGTAAGCAGCTCCAGACGCACCGCTGGCGCGAGCTTGTTGTCGGCCAGCAGACGCTCGCCGCCGGATTGCAGCAACTGCTGTGCAGTGGTTTCGCCCGCGCTCTTGCCGTCGCCGACGCGGGTGGTGTTGAAGACGCCGAGCAAGAAGTCTTTGATCGCGTTGGCGTTCGCGGCCTCGGCGCGCGCAAGTGCGGCTTGCTCGCGCGCGACCCGCGCCTGCCAGAGCGAGACCGCCAAGCCGCCGGCCACCGCCACGAACACGAGCGCCGCGGCCGAGACGCCGACCAGATGTCGCTGCACGAACTTGCGGGCCAGGTAGTGCCAGGTCGGCGCCTGTGCGCTGACCGACTCAAAGTTGAGAAATCGCCGCAGGTCGTCAGTCAGCGCCGCCATCGAGGCATAGCGCTCGGCGGGTTTCTTGCGCAAAGCCTTGGCGGCGATGTGGGCGAGGTCGCCGCGCAACTGCTGGCGCAGCCGATGCGGCGAGGTCGAACGGGCTGCAGCGATCTGCGCCGCCTCGCGGGTGCCTGTCGCCCCGAGCGCGCGCGGCGCCGACTCCACGATCGCCCGAGCCAACTGGGCCGGGTTGGCGGTCGCGTCGCCGTAAGGCCGCTGCCCGGAGAGCAGCTTGAACATCAGCACGCCGAGCGCGTACACGTCGGTCGCGACCGTGACCGTGCC
>JAYUWC010000407.1:0-8427 GCA_043753755.1 Rhizobacter sp. | reverse complement strand
GCGCTTCGGTTTGCGGCGGCTGATGATCACACGCGGCGCTTCGGGTTGGGCCTGCCTCGACGCCGCTGGAGAGTGGCTCGAGGGTTGTTCGCCTACGGTCGCGGTGCGCGACACCGTGGGTGCGGGCGACGCTTTCGCGTCGGTGCTGCTGCTCGGCGAACTGCGCGGCTGGCCCCTGCGCACGACGCTGGCTCGCGCAGCAGCGCATGCTTCGGCGGTGTGCGGCATCGATGGCGCGGTCGACCCGGACAGCGGCATTTATGCGGCTGCGCTGGCAGCCTGGGCGCACGAGTAGATGAAGAGGGTGTTCCCGAGCCAGATGCTGCGGCATTGACGATGGGGTCGGTAGCCGGCGACACCGCGTGAGAAGTTCCCCCTTCCGGTGGATATCACGCATCACAAGAAGCGCAGATCATTCGCGACCTTGGCGGGCGTTGGGACGCCTGCTGGAGCAAACGACATGCATTTCGATGAACGCAAGATTGGTGACTACCGCGTCTTTGCCGGCGCACTCGAGGGCCCGCAAGGCGATGGCTACATCGCGGCGCTGGTCGTGCAGCGCAAAGAAGGCCGCGTGCTGCACGAGATTCTTCGCGACGAGGGTTTGGCCTGCAACCACCGTTGGCGTTCAGCCGCTGAGGCGTTGGCCTACGCGATGACCAAGGGACAAGAGGTAGTGCGCAAGCAAATGCAGCCGCAGCTGCAAGCACTCACCTGCTGAACCCTTTCGAACGAGCCGCGCCTGGCCGGGAAGGCTTCAGGCGCGGCCGTTGACCTGACGTCAAGCGTTGCGGTCGTCACCCAGCTGCGAGGCCAGGTGAAACCCCGAAAAGTCGATCAGGCAGCGAGCGCAGCGGTTGCCGCTGCGAGGCACTTGTTGCACTTGCCCAGGCCAGGCAAACGGGCGTCGGGCTTGCCGTCGCCCGTCTTGAAATTGGCCTGGCAGCGCCGGCAGACATACATCTTCGAACTCGACATCATCGGCTTCACGCCGGGTTCGCCGGCCGGTCGCGCCGCAACGTACTCGGCCTGCGTCTGGCGCAGCTTCTGGGTGGTTTCTGGGGCGGCTGACTGAGAGGGACGACGGGTGGCCATTTGCGGTCCTGAAAGAGGATTGCGGGCGACCGTGGAGCATTGACGCCGGTCACGGCTAGGTGCTTGATTGTCCCAGCATTCGGGCCCATGGGTGAAACAGCTTGTCGAACGGCTTAACGAACGCGCGCTTTCGGTCGCAACCTCTGCGCGCACTCACGGCCTCAAGCGCTCTCAAGGATGCACGCCGGCCCCGCCGTCTGCGCTTATCTGGGCCGCGGGCACCACGCGAAGCCCGGGGGCGGCGGCCTTTAGTGCTTCCCCGAAACGTGCGGATTCACCCGCCACCGCGATCACTCGCCGGCCTGCCTGGCCGAGGTGGGCAGCAGCGTAGCGCTGCACGTCGGCGGCGCTTACAGCGAGCAGCGCATCGATGCGGGTGCCCAAGCTCGCAACGGGCAGGCCAGCCACGATCAGCGATTGCACCGCCGCTGCGAGGCCAGCCGTGGTTTCGACGCTGCGGCTGAACCCCCCGACCAGATTGGCCTTGCGTGCACCGAGCTCGGCGTCGGGCACGGGTGAGGCAGCGAGCCGGTCGAACTCGGCCTGGACCAGCGTCACCACTTCGGCTGCCGACTCGTTCTTGGTCTGCACGGTCGCACGCAGCGCGCCGCCTCCGGGGCGAAGGTCGATTCCGCTGCCGGCGCCGTAGCTCAAGCCGCGGCGGATCCGAATTTCCTGGTTCAACCGCGACGAGAAGCCGCCGCCAAGTACGGCGTTGGTGACGATCGCCGTCGCGCGGTCGGCGCCAGCTTTCGGCAGCGCGGCCATCACCACAACGGCCGCCTGGCCGGAGCCCGGCATGTCGATCGCGATCGGTGAAGTGGTCCTCAATGGCTGGCCTTCGACTGCGACGGGCGATGCTGCGCTGCTGGCAGGCTTCCAGCTGCCGAAGTGTCGGGTCGCCAGTTGCAACGCGGTGGCGGCATCGAGGTCGCCCGCCAGCACCAACACCGCGTTGTCGGGCCGATAGCGCGCAGCATGCAAAGCGACCAGATCGGCGCGGGCGAGTGTTGCGAGCGATACGGGCGTGCCGCTGGCCGGGTGCGCGTAGGGGCTGTCGCCGTACAGCAGGCGCTGCGCGGCCAACCCGGCGAGCGTGCCGGGCTGGCTGTACGACACCTTCAGTCCGTCCAGCGCCTGGGTGCGCGATCGATCAAGTTCGGCCTGCGCAAAGGCCGGCTCTGTCACCACCTCGGCGACCAGCGCGAGCGCCGCGTCGGCTTGCGGCACCGCGACCGTGATGCCCACCTCCGATTGATGCCAGCCGGCGCCGCTGTCGAGCGCGCCGCCGAGCGATTCGGCCGCTTGGGCGAGTTGGGTGGCGCTGTGACGTCGCGTGCCTTTGGTCAGCAAGTTGGCGGTCATCGACGCCAGCCCGGCGCGTGCGCCGGGATCGGCCTCGGCACCGGCGAGCACCAACAGTTGCGCGGTGACCAACTGCACGCCGCGGCGTTCGGCCAGCACCACGCGCAAGCCGTTGGCGAGCCGCTGTTCGGTCGGTAGCGCAATGCTCAAAGGCCGGGGTGCACCGGCGGTCGGCGGCGTGTCGAAGCCCTGCGCTGCGGCGCCCAGGCTGGCTGCGATGAGCGAAGCCGCAACGAAGGAACGGGTCGACGAGGCGCTCATTTCGCGCTTCCTTCTTGAACGTAGCGAAGCTCGAGTCGGCGCGTGCTCATCACGTAGCGCTGCAGCACACGCTGCACGTCGGCGGCGCTCACTTTCTGCAGCGCGACCAGGTCGGTGTTGACGTGATCGGCGCCCCCTTGCAGCACGGCGGCCTCGGCGATGGCCGACGCCACACCTTCGGGGGTTTGCCGCTGCAGCAACGCGCCGGTCACGATCTGCGTTTTCACTTTGGCGAGCTCGGCCGGCGCGATCGGCTGCTTTGCGAGCCGCACGAGCTCTGACTGCAACGCTTTCACTACGGCGTCCAGCGACTTGCCGCTGGCCGCGACGGCGGTTGCCATCAGCAGGCCCGGGCCGCTGCGCAGGTCGGCTTCGAAACCCGCCTGCGCGGCGATCTGCTGCCGATAGACCAGCGACTGGTTCAACCGAGCCGATTCGCCGCTGCTGAGCAGTGCGGCAGCAACTTGCAACGCGGGCGCATCGTCACTGCCCACTGGCGGCGCAAGCCAGACCAACGCCACCGCCGGCAACGGCACCTTGGGGCCCGTCACGGTCACGGTGCGGTCGCTCACCCACACCGGCTCGACGGCCGTGACCCGCGGCAGCGGTGTCGTCGGGCGGACCACGCGGCCGAAGTACTTGTCGACCCAGGCGTCGAGCTGTTTTGGGTCGAAGTCGCCGGCGACCACCAGCGTCGCGTTGTCGGGCCGGTAGTAGGTCGAATGAAACGTCACCACGTCGGCGAGCGTGGCAGCGTCTAAATCTTCGATGCTGCCGATGCTCGGGCGCTTGTACGGGTGCACCTGATACGCCGCTTGCGGAATCGCGTTCGAGAAGCGGCCGTAGGGCGAGGCCAGGATGCGCTGCCGGTACTCTTCTTCGACGACCGCGCGCTCCGAGACGAAGTTGTCTTGCACGACATCGAGGTTCGACATGCGCTCGGCCTCGGCCCACAGCAGCACCTCGAGGTGGTTCGAGGGCACGAGGTCGGTGTAGCCGGTTACGTCGTTGCTGGTGAAGGCGTTGTTCGAGCCGCCGACGTCTTCGGTCATGCGGTCGAACTGCTCGCTCTTGAGGTGCGCCGTGGTCTTGAACATCAGGTGTTCGAACAGATGCGCAAAACCCGAGCGGCCGGTCGGGTCGTCTTTCGAGCCGAAGTGGTACCAGACCTGCACGCTGACGGTCGGGCTCGCGCTGCTCGGCACCGCGATCACCTGCAGGCCGTTGCCAAGCGTGCGTTCGGTGAAGGCGATCGGCGCGATCTTCAACGGCGCGACTGTCGGCGTCGCCACAGCAGACGTCTTGCCGGCCGCGATCGAGTTCGCACCGGCCATCATGCCAAGCGTGCAGATCAACGCAGAGGCGCCCGAGCGCAAGAAGTGGTTCACGCGCCGCACCTCAGGCCGACCCGGCCAAGAGCGTGAAATGCTCGACCATGGGCGGCGCGGCAAAGAACGGCCCGACGATCGCGCGCCACTGCTCAAACAACGGGCCTTCGCGAAAACCGACGGTGTGGTCTTCGAGCGTTTCCCACCAGATCATCAGCACATAGCGCTCCGGCGACTCGATGCATTTTTGAACTTTGAAACCGCGAAAGCCCTCGGCCTTCGAGGCCACGCTCGCGATGCCGTGCTGAATTGCAGCGTTGAATTCGGTTTGCTTGCCGGGGGTGATTCGAATGTCGGCGATCTCGAGAATCATGGATGGGCCTTCGCACTGTTGAAGTGACGGGTCAGTCTACAAGCACGCTCGCATCATCGATGCGCGCAAGGCGTTTCCACCGAGAGACCGGGCCGATGGCGCTCATGCAAAAGCTGCTCGCCGATCCGAGATCTATCGGCGGCGGGTTACGGTCGACGCTGGTCGGTGCGGCAGAAACTTTCGTCGTCGCGGTGCGCGCCTTCGACGAGCGCGCTGTGCGGTCTTCGAACATCGGCATGTCTACCGTCGCGATGTTGCCCTCGGCCTGAATGACGCCGCCGGCGTCGAACAGCACCGATTCGGTCGAGGCCCTATCGACGACGATTGCGACGATTGCGACGATTGCGACGACTGCGACGGCGATCTCGGTTTGCGCCGTCTACGCACCAGATTCGGCAACATTCGGCTCGGCTCAGCCGGGCTGCTGGGTCGTGCGCAAATAAGGTTTGATCGTCTTGAATCCGGGGAAGGCTTTTTCTGCTTCTTCGTTCGAGACCCCGGGCGTGATGATCACGTCGTCGCCGTGCTTCCAGTTGGCGGGTGTGGCGACCTTGTGCTTCGCGGTCAGCTGCATCGAGTCGAGCACGCGGATGATCTCGTCGAAATTGCGGCCGGTCGTCATCGGGTAGGTCAGCATCAGTTTGATTTTTTTGTCGGGGCCGATGACGAAGACCGAGCGCACGGTCGCGTTGTTGGCCGCGGTGCGGCCATCGGCACCGACCTTGTCGGCCGGCAGCATGTTGTAGAGCTTGGCGATCTGCAGGTCGGCGTCGCCGATCATCGGGTACCCGACGGCTGAGCCCTGCGTTTCTTCGATGTCTTTGGCCCACTCGCCGTGACGCGCGACCGTGTCGGTCGACAGGCCGATCAGCTTGGCATTGCGCCTCGTGAACTCGGGCTCGATCTTGGCCATGTAGCCCAGCTCGGTGGTGCAAACCGGCGTGAAGTCTTTCGGGTGCGAGAACAGCACCGCCCACTGATCGCCGATCCATTGGTGGAAATGAATCGTGCCGTGGGTGGTTTCGGCGGTGAAGTCGGGGGCGATGTCGTTGATGCGCAGTGACATGGTGAGCATTCCTGTGGCTTGACGAGTAAGACCCAAAGGCTAGGTCAGCACCTCAACGACCGCTCAACGCTTCTTTCGTGGGTCAGAATCCAAAATCGTGGCGTACTGAACGGCTGACCACCGGGCCCTCATGGACTTTTCAATCGCCAGCATCCTCATGCTGGACGGCGCTACCAACGGCGCCATTTACGCGTTGCTCGGCCTCGCGACCGTGCTGGTCTTCGCCGTGACCCGGGTGATTTTTATTCCGCAAGGCGAGTTCGTGGCCTTCGGCGCGTTGACTCTCGCGATGTTGCAGATGGGCCGGCTTCCCGGCACGGTCTGGTTGCTGCTCGCGCTGGCCGCGCTGGTGGCGCTGCAAGAGGGCATCGCCGGCACGCGCCGCGGCTTGCCCATCGACCGGTTGGCGAAAAGCGTTCTGCGTGTGCTCGCGCTGCCTGCTGCAGTGGCCGCGGTCGCCGCCTGGGCCGCGCCGCAGAAGCTGCCGCTGTTGCTGCAAAGCCTGTTGACGCTGGCGATCGTCACGCCGCTCGGCCCGCTCGTCTACCGCCTCGCTTACGAGAAGCTCGCCGATGCAACGGTGCTGGTGCTGCTGATCGTGTCGGTCGGCGCCCATTTCGCACTGACCGGCCTGGGTCTGGTGTTCTTCGGCGCCGAGGGTTTCCGCAACCCGAGTTTTTGGGACGCGCGCTTCAGCGTCGGCGCGCTTTCGCTTTCGGGCCAGGCCGCCATCATCTTCATGGTCTCGATCGCCTTGATCGTCGCGCTGTATTTGTTCTTCGAGCGCACATTGCGCGGCAAGGCCTTGCGGGCCACGGCCGTCAACCGGCTCGGCGCGCGGCTGATGGGCATCTCGACCGTCGGCGCCGGCCGCCTGAGCTTCGGCCTCGCGGCCTTCATCGGCGCGCTCTCGGGCCTGTTGATCGGGCCGACGACCACGCTCTTCTACGACTCGGGCTTTCTGATCGGCCTCAAGGGCTTCGTCGCCGCGATCTTCGGCGGCCTCGCGAGCTACCCGGCCGCGGCAATCGGCGCGTTGTTCGTCGGCCTGCTCGAGAGCTTCGGCTCGTTTTACGCGAGTGCCTTCAAAGAGGTGATCGTGTTCACCGTGATCATCCCGGTGCTGCTGTGGCGATCGTTCCAGCACGGCACGGCCGACGACGAAGAGTGATGAATCTGCGCCGCGTCTCATTGATCCTTTTCGTCGTCGGCCTGGCGCTGCTGCCGCAGCTGCCGGTGCCCGAGTTCTGGATCACCCAGGCCAACTATATCGGGCTCTACACACTGGTCGTGATCGGCCTGGTGCTGCTCACCGGCGTGGCCGGGCTCACGTCGTTCGGGCAGGCGGCATTCGTCGGCCTGGGCGCCTACACCGCGGCCTACCTGACGATCACGCACGGCGTCTCGCCGTGGCTCACGGTCTGGATCGGTCTGGCGTTCACCTTCGTCGCGGCGCTGGTGCTCGGCTGGATCACGCTGCGCATGTCGGGCCACTACCTGCCGTTGGCGACGATCGCATGGGGCCTGAGCCTCTACTACCTGCTCGGCAACCTCGACTTTCTCGGCAAGTACGACGGCCTGCTCGGCGTGCCGGCGCTGAGCTTCTTCGGCACTTCGCTGAACACCGGGCGCAGCTTCTTCTACCTGTTGTGGTCGCTGGTCGTGCTGGCTGCGCTGGCGGCGATTCATCTGCTCGATTCACGGGCCGGCCGTGCGCTGCGCGCTGTCAAGGGCGGCCGTGAAATGGCCGAGGCGATGGGCGTCGACACCTTTCGCATGAAGGTCACGGCGTTCGTGCTGGCGGCGCTGCTGGCGAGTGTCTCGGGCTGGCTCTTCGCGCACTTTCAGCGCACCGTGAACCCGTCGCCCTTCGGCTTGAAGATGGGCATCGAGTACCTCTTCATGGCCGTGATCGGCGGTGTCGGCCACGTGTGGGGCGCGCTGGTCGGCGCAGGGGTCGTGAAGATTCTCGAAGACCAGCTGCAGGTCTGGTTGCCCAAGCTGCTCGGTGGCAGCGGCAACTACGAGATCATCGTGTTCGGCGTGCTGCTGATCCTGGTGCTGCAGTACGCGCGCGACGGCATCTGGGCCTTCATCGAAGCGCGTTTGCCTCGCGTGCAACGCCGGGTCGACTGGGCCGATGCGCCGGCATTGGGCGAGCGGGCCAAGCCGCGGCACGGCGAGGTGGTGCTCGAGGTCAATGCCGCGCGCAAAGAATTCGGCGGGCTGGTCGCGGTCAACGACGTGAGCTTCTCGGTGCGGGCCGGCGAGATCCTCGGCCTGATCGGGCCGAACGGCGCGGGCAAGTCGACCACCTTCAACCTCGTCACCGGCGTGCTGCCGGCAACCCGCGGCGCGATCACGCTGCTCGGGCGGCGGATCGACTCGCTGCCGTCGCGGCAGATCGCCCGGCTCGGCGTGTCGCGCACCTTTCAGCACGTGAAGATGATCGCCGGCATGACGGTGCTCGAAAATGTGGCACTCGGCGCGCACCTGCGCGGCGCGAAAGGCGTGGCCTCGGCGATGCTGCGGCTCGATCGTTCCGAGGAGCGCCAGCTGTTCAAAGAGGCCGAGAAGCAACTGCGCCGCATCGGCATGGCGGGCAGCATGCACGAGCTCGCCGGCAACCTCGCCCTCGGCCCGCAGCGCCTGATGGAGATCGCCCGTGCGCTCTGCGCCGACCCGACCCTGCTGCTGCTCGACGAGCCCGCCGCCGGCCTGCGCCTCAAAGAAAAACACGCGCTCGCCGACGTGCTGCGCCAGCTGCGCGGCGAGGGGTTGTCGATCTTGCTGGTCGAGCACGACATGGACCTGGTCATGGGCCTGGTCGACCGCATCGTGGTGATGGAGTTCGGCACCAAGCTGATCGAAGGCACGCCCGAAGAAGTGCAAGCCAGCCCCGCGGTGCGCGCGGCCTACCTCGGCACCGAGCATTGACG
>JAYUWC010000406.1:0-8502 GCA_043753755.1 Rhizobacter sp. | reverse complement strand
GCTCCATCGCCATGAAGCCGAGGATCTGGAACAGATGCGTCACCACCATGTCGCGGTACGCGCCGGTCTGCTCGTAGAACCCGGAGCGCTTGCCGAGGCCGAGCGTCTCGGGCACGTCGATCTGCACGTGGTCGATGAAGTTGCGGTTCCAGATCGGCTCGAAGAGGCCGTTGGCAAACCGAAACGCGAGGATGTTCTGCGCCGGCTCCTTGCCGAGAAAGTGATCGATGCGAAAGATCTGCTCTTCGGCGAACACCTCGTGCAGCTGCTTGTTGAGCACCACCGCACTGGCCTTGTCGGTGCCGAAGGGTTTCTCCATCACGATGTGTGAGCGCTCGACCAGGCCGGCGGCGCCGAGCATGCGCACCGCCGAGAACGCTCCGCTCGGCGGCACGCTGAGGTAGTGCAAGCGCCGACTCTCGACCCCCAGCGCCAGCTCGGCCGCGTCCACCGCGGCCTTCAGCGCGGCCGGGCCGGCCGCGAGCGGCAGGTAGTCGAGGTTGGCCGAGAACGCCGCCCACGCGGCATCGGTGACCGGGCGCGCCGAAAACTCATCGAGCGCACTGCGCGCCGCGGCACGAAACGCCGTGACGTCGATGTCGTCCAGCGAGACGCCGACGATTCGGCACTGCGGAATGAAGCCGACGCTCGCGAGGTGAAACAAGCCCGGCAGCAGCTTGCGCCGTGCCAGGTCGCCCGTGGCGCCGAAGAGCACCACCACTTGCGGGAACTTCGGGCCCACGCCCGGGGGAATTTTGGCCATCGTGCAGGTCCGTGTTGAGGGTCATGCGCAACTCGCGCGTCAGGTCGTATTTTCTTGCAGGAACTTGCAAGACGCACGCCCGCTCAGGCGATGCTCGTTTGCGCACTGCGCAGCGGCCTCATCGTCAGAGGCTGCTCTGTGCATCGGAGTGTGCCCGTCGCCCAGCGCGAGGTTGGCGCCCGCTGCCCAAGTCGGCAGCTCGTTCTCATCGAGTGTCTTGAGGGAGACGGTTGCCCCCATGCCCGCGCCGACTGGCAGCGCGCATTGAGTCGCAGCGCGACCAGTGTCTCGGCCGGGCGAAAAGCTGACGCGAAGGCCGACCCAAGCAACCTGACGAAAGATGGACTTCGGTAGCGCACCCCTTCGGACATCTGCGATGACAAGCACGATCACCATGAGTCCGACCGGCTTCGCGGCAACGAACTCGCCGTCGAGCCGGGCGCCGACTTTGCTTTGGAGCCGGCTCGCGGCGACGGCCCCGCTGATCGCCAAGCACACCACCGCTATCGCCGACACGCCGGGCACCCGGCTGGGATACAAGCAGATCCGAGCCACTGGCGAAAAGTTGCTCCGCACGGTGGGTGAGGCCGTGTTTCGAAGCCCCTGGAGGCAGTGGACGCCGAACCGAAAGCCACCGTCCGGTCATTTCGGGCGGGCCGTTTGTTCGGGTGACAAACCGGCGCAAAGGCGAACCAAAGCACGGCTGTGAACCATGCATGCAGGTCGACCACGAAAGTGGATTCGTTGCCTGAGGTACCACCCCTTTCGACAATTGCCATGACAAGCACAACCACCGCGAGCCCTGGCGTCTCGACTGCGACGAACTTGCCGCTGAGCTACGCCCCGACCCAGCTTTGGGAAGGGCTTGCAGCGGCTGTTCCCGCCGCACGAATGAGTGACAGCGGCCGCGCCTCAATCGCGAACTTGTCGACCGGCAAGCTCGCCACCGCAATCGCCAAAAGACCGGGGGCCCAGCAAAGTGTGGAACAGGTCAAGGCGTCTGCCACTGCCTTCGTCGACAGGTGCTGGAAAGACTACGCGAGCAAGTATCCCGAGGCGTTCAAACTCCGAGGAAGTCTTCCGGCAGGCACACCGCCAAAGCTCGTGTTCGTAAAAACGCAAACCGAGTTCGACAAAATTTTCGGAAGTTCAGACGACACCGCGGACATGGTGGCATTCGTCAAGAGCGATGACCCGACGAAGGTCTATGTGCACACAGCAAATCTCGCCAAATATTCCAACAAGTTCGGCCCCAACTATGTGAAGGCGATCATGTCGCACGAGCTGGTCCACAACTTGACGCTTCCACTCATCGACCGAGTCAACAACGATTCGACTGGCAAAAAAGCCTCCTACCGCGGGGTGCAAAATGACCTGCAATCGACCTTTTACTTCGACCCAGCCAAATCACCAGGAATCAAGAAGATTGTTTCCGTCGGAGTGCTGATCAAGGAATTCGCTGCCGAACATTACGCGGCGATGGCCACCGGCCTCCAGAGCTACAGCGTTTCGTATGCGCCGGTGCGAGCCACGGGAGATAAGTTGCTTGAGATGGTCGGCGAGAGCACCTTTCGAAAGGCCGTGCTTGCAAACGATCCGGTGGCTTATCGGCGAGTCGTCGAGGCAGCCAAGGTGCTGCAAGGGCAAAACGTTAAGGCGAAGTTTCTCAACGACTTAGCCAAAGACATCACCGAAATGCGCGCTGCGCAGGCCGCGGCGCCGCTTGGCGCACCGCTTACTCCGGCATTGCTCGAAAAACTCGTAACGCGCTGCTTGCGTGAGTCCAGTCTTCACAGCGAGTTGATGGACAAGTTCCCCGAACAAGTCAAAAACTTCGATTTCAGGTTGATGAGTGCGGTCGACGCGAACTTCAAGAGCCGAGGCAGGGTGTACGACGCCGACCTCGGCGACGCGAGCTCCCGCGAGCTGACCGCTGCAATCAAAGCGGTGTGGCCTTCCCTGAAATAGGCCGGCCGCCGCCCGGCACAGGCGATGCGCCGGCGCATGGGATCAGCGCAATGCGTCGGGCAACTCGATCTTGACCTGCAGCACCTCGAGGTTGTCTTGCCGCTCGAGGTTCACCTTGATGTCCTCGGGCCGGATCGACACGTATTTCGAAATGACTGCCATCAGTTCTCTTTGCAACTGCGGCAGATAGTCGGGGCGGCTCTCGCCACGGCCGCTGCGCTCGTGGGCGAGGATGATCTGCAGCCGCTCTTTCGCGACGCTGGCGGTCTTCTTTTTTTCGCCGAGTAGAAAGGAGAGCAACGACATGCCTTACCTCCCGCCGAAGATGCGCTGAAAGAACCCGGGTTTGACGGCCTCGGTGAAACGCAGCGGCCGGCTCTCGCCGAGAAAACGCGCGACCACGTCCTTGTAGGCCTCCGACACGTCGGTGCCGGCGAGGTGCACTGCCGGCACGCCCTGGTTCGAGGCGTCGAGCACGGTCTCGGACTCGGGAATCACGCCGATCAACTCGATCCGCAAGATGTCTTTGATGTCGCCCAGCGAAAGCATCTGCCCGCCCTCGACCCGGTTCGGGTTGTAGCGGGTGATGAGCAGGTGCTCCTTGATCGGCTCTCTGCCTTCGATCGCGCGCTTGGTCTTCGACGACAGCATGCCCAGAATGCGGTCGGAGTCGCGCACCGAAGAGACCTCGGGGTTGGTCACGACCAGCGCTTCGTCGGCGAAGTGCATCGCCATCAATGCGCCGGTTTCGATGCCGGCTGGTGAATCGCAGACGATGTAGTCGAAGCCCATCGCGGCCAGGTCGGTCAGCACCTTTTCGACGCCTTCTTGCGAAAGTGCGTCTTTGTCGCGGGTTTGCGAAGCGGCGAGCACGAAGAGGTTGTCGCACTGCTTGTCTTTGATCAGCGCCTGGTTCAGGTTGGCCTCGCCCTGAATGACGTTGATCAGGTCGTAGACCACCCGGCGCTCGCAGCCCATGATGAGGTCGAGATTGCGCAAGCCGACGTCGAAGTCGATCACGGCGGTCTTGTGCCCCGCCAGGGCCAGGCCCGAGGCGAAGCTGGCGCTGGTGGTGGTCTTGCCGACTCCGCCCTTGCCGGAGGTCACGACAACGATCTTTGCCATCTTGGGATGTTCCTTGTTCAATCGGATTTCAAAGGCTCGACGATGAGCTTTTCGCCGGCGAGCCGCACCTGTGCCGGCTTGCCCAGCACGGCGGCTGGCAACTCGGTCTCGAGGGTGCGGTAGATGCCCGCGATAGAGACCAACTGCGGCTCCATGCAGGTCGTGAAGATGCGCGCCGTGGTGTCGCCCAGCGCGCCGGCCAGTGCACGGCCGCGCAGCGGCGCGTAGACGTGGATGTGGCCGTCGGCGATCACTTCGGCCCCGAAGCTCACGACAGCCAGCACGATGAGATCGGCGCCTTTCGCGTAGACACGCTGGCCCGAGCGCAGCGGTTTGTCGACGACCAGGGCAGTGCGCGGCGCGGGCGGCAGATCGGCGCCGGGCGCAGCCGGCAAGGCCGCCTGATTTGTCGAAGGGCTCGCTTGCGCATCGCCTTTGGCACGCGAAGCTGCCGGTGGCGCGGCGGCCGCGGCACTGCCGTGGCCTTCGGCGAGACCGGCAGCGCGCGCGTCTTCCATCTGCTGCGCACTGCCGGCCTTCACCGCGACCGGCAGCATCTTGTGGCCCTTGAGCAAGTGCTTGAGGACCACGAAGTCGATCGGCTCGGCGGCGTCACGCACGAACGAGAGGTCGATCGCGACCGGGTCGTTGTCGAAGAGTTCGGGGGCGTCGCCGAAGCGCTCGTCGAGCGCGGCCGAAAGGCGGGCGAGGTCGGTCGTCTTGAGCACCACCGCGACCAGTGTGAGCGCGGCGCTTTTCAGCTCGAAGGCAGACGACACGGCAGAGGCAACAGGCATGGAAGGTCGCAACGACAAAGGCCGCGAGTTTAACGGCCCGCCCCAGGCCCGGCCGTTGGCAAGTGTGCGCGGCCATCACCCGCAGTGATCGAGCGTTGCGACGACAAATCAATTGCCGCCCGATCCGGCGCGCTCTAGAGTTCGCCGGCTCTCTGTGGAGATACCGCATGCCCGACCACACGCCGGCCTCTGACGCCGAATATTTGATGCGCGACACCGCGTCGCATCCGCCTGGCTTGACGCCGGACTACAAGACCAGCGTGCTGCGTTCACCGCGGCTCGCGCCGATCTCGCTGCAGCAATCGCTCTCGGAGGTGACGGCACCGGTCTTTCGCGCCGACGAACTCGGCCCGCTCGACCACGACCTGATCCTGAATGCCGCGAACGGCGGGTTGCCGATCGGCGAGCGCATCGTCGTTTACGGCCATATGCGCGACCAACTCGGCCGGCCGGTCGTGAACGCGCTGGTCGAGGTTTGGCAAGCCAACGCGAGCGGCCGCTACCGCCACCAACGTGACCAGTACATCGGTGCGCTCGACCCCAACTTCGGTGGCTGTGCCCGCATGTTGACCGATGCCGACGGTTACTACGTCTACCGCACGATCCGGCCCGGCCCTTACCCCTGGCGCAACCGCATCAACGACTGGCGCCCGGCCCACATCCACGTCGCCATCAGCGGCAGCGGCTGGGTGCAGCGCCTCATCACACAGATGTACTTCGAGGGCGACCCGCTGATCGCCGCCTGCCCGATCCTGCAGCAGGTGCCGAGCGAAGACCAGATACGCGGCTTGATCGCACTGCAAGACACCAGCGCCTTCGTGCCGCTCGACAGCCGCGCCTATCGGTTCGACATCGTGCTGCGCGGCCAGCGTGCCACGCGGTTCGAGAACGCCGTGCAAGGAGCCGCAGCATGACCCAGCAACAGATGAAGCCGCACGAGCCCGGCGCCAAGCCGCCTCAAGGCGGGCGAGACCCCCTTGGGGGGGTAGGGCGCCGTATTCGGCGGCCGGGGGGTGGTCATCCCACGCGAAACGGCGTCGCAGACCGCCGGGCCGTATGTGCACGTCGGCCTCACGCCGCGTCTGGCCGGCCTCGAGATCTTCGACAACAACTTCGGCCACGTCCTGACGAATGCGCAGACCCCGGGCGAACGCATCCGCATCGAGGGCCGGGTATTCGACGGCATCGGCACCGTGCTCACAGACGTGTTGATCGAAATCTGGCAGGCCAACGCCGAAGGCAAGTACGCGCACCCGGCCGACCGCCAACCGGGCAAGGCGATCGACCCGAACTTTCGCGGCTGGGGCCGCGCCTGCACCGACTTCGAGACCGGCGTCTACAGCTTCGAGACCATCAAGCCCGGCTTGGTCGCCGGCCGCTTCAACGGGGCGACCAAAAGCTTCATGGCTTCCCACATCAACCTCTGGATCGTTGCCCGCGGCATCAATCTCGGGCTGAACACGCGGCTCTACTTCGGCGACGAGACCGAGGCCAATGCGAACGATGCGGTGCTCGGCGTCATCGAGTGGGAAGCCCGCCGCCCCACGTTGATTGCCGAGCGCATCGAGCGTGACGGCGCGGTCATCTACCGCTTCGACATCCGCCTGCAGGGCGCGGGCGAGACGGTGTTCTTCGACGTTTGAGCGGGAGCGGGCAAAGCCGTCACCGAACCGGCGGCACCGGCAACCGGTCGCGCTCGAGCCGGTCTTCGATTTGGCCGAGTTGCGCCGCGACCGAGTTGCCTTGCTGCTCGATCGCCGCGCGCGAGTCGCTTTGTAGCCGGTCGAGCCGTGCGATCAGGTCGGTGCGCAGCTCGGTGAAGCGCGATGCCTCGGCGCGGTCAGCCAGCTCACGCTGGGCCTGCAGCTCACGCGTCTGACGCCGCGAATCCATCAGCGAGCCGGCTTGCAACGAAATCACCCACACCGTGAACAGCACGCACAAGAACGCGATCAAGCCCAGCATGATGAGTCCCAGCGGCGCCTGCACGGTGGTCACGCCGAGCGACAGCGGGGTCAATGCTGAGAAGGCCGGCCAGTTGATTAATGCAAAGAAGCCGACCAGCACCAGCACGAGAAAGAAGACAAGCGCGCGAATCATGGGTTGCTCCGAAGGTGTTGAAAGTGCTCGAGATTAATGTCAATGCGCATCGTCAGCAGCCGTGGGGTTTGGTGATGAAGCGCATGCGCCCAGAGTCGTCGGGTACGTCGGTCACCACGAACAGGCGACACACGCCGTGCTTTTCTTCGCTGCGGCCCGCGGCCAGCGCTTTTGCGGTCGGGTTCGGCATATCTGCGACACCGAGCTCTGTGCCTTGCTCGGCTACTTCGACCCGGCCTTGCGGTACTCGAACTCACCGTTCCAGGCGGGCAGCGCTGCCGGCGGCAGGGGAACGATTTTGTCAATGTCGGGGAAGCGGGCGGATGGGTTGCGATCGAGTTCGTTTTGGATGAGGCGGTAGCGGCGGGCGCGCTCTTTGTCCACGCCGGTTTTGTAGTCTGTCGGAAAAGCCTCGGGCCCTTTGTCAAATGCCTCCACCAGTAAGGACGACGCCGACTCGTCGCCGAGCGCGGTACCGCGCTGCAAGTAACGAAGCGAGCCGTTGAGATCGTCTTTGAATTCACGGTAGTACCCGGACAACTCGTGGGCTGCTGCCGCAGAGCCTTGATTCAAAGCGCATTCGAGCATCGGGACCCCAACGTCGAAATTCTTCAAATCCCAGACCAACAGCTTCCCCACGTAGGCCTGACCGTTGGTGCTGCCGAGGTCGGCGCTCTTGCGGTAGTAGGTGAGTGCAGCCTTCTGATCCTGCTTGACGCCGTAGCCCTGCTCCAGATACGTCGCCATGTTGTAGTACCCGATCGGCACACCCATTTTGATGAGCTTCTCGTTGATGTCGATCACGTGCTGCTCGGATTTGGGGTGATCGGCTAGACCCTGGTAATAAAGCACCTGCAGGTTTTGCAGCGCCTTCCAATGGCCAAGATCGCCAGCTTGCGTGTAAATCTTGGCGATTGTGTTGAAGTCTTTCGGACCAGCCGCCTTTTCCATTGCGCGAGCTTGTTGGAACAATTTCTCAGCGTCTGGGCTGGGCGCCGGAACATGGTCCAACTCTCGACTGCAGACGAAGGCCAGAGCGGGGTCGTTCAGGTTGCTCAACTTTTCATTCACAGTCTGTCCTTCTTTCGAGCCGCAGCCGGCAACAAGTAATGCAGCGAGCCATAGCCGGGCCCAACGAGTTGCGTATGGCGCCACCGTTAATCCAATGCGCGGGTCACGCCGCCACCGTCGAAGAACTCGATTAGCTTGCCTTGGAGTGGCTTACCGGATTTTTGTCGTTGGGCGTTTTTGTCGAGGAGATTTCGCCAAGCACCGAACTCCACCTTCGGATCATCGCTAGGCGCCCTTCCCGTATGCAGCGCAAACAACTTCTCGCGCCACTGCCGAGCCAGCGCCGCATCATCCGACGCGATGTTCAGCTCCGAGTCGCTTTCCATGCTGCGGGTGTTGATGTTGGCCGAGCCGAGCGTGAAGAAGGCGTCATCAACGACCAACAATTTGGAGTGAACGTAGACCGCGCGCGTGGCGTTGCGCTCGGGCTTGCCGGTGTCGGTCACCAAAGTGCACACGTGAATCTTCAGGCCGGCCACGTCGGCCGGTCTGACGGGCGCATCAGCGCCCAGCTTGTGCTCGGCGCGGTACACGGCCGGCATGCGGTCCGAGCGACCCAGTGCCGCCATCATTTCTGAGGTGCGCATGCGGCCGGGGTCGTCGGGTACGTTGGTCACGACGAACAGGTGACACACGCCGTGCTCTTGTTCGCTGCGGCCCGCGGCCAGCAGCTTCTTG
>JAYUWC010000405.1:0-8530 GCA_043753755.1 Rhizobacter sp. | reverse complement strand
TGTGACCGACTGTCGCAGCTTTGACAAAAGAATTAAAAGTTTGTTGCATGGAGGTACCTGTCGTAGCCACCGATGTCGATGAGACACCGCTTATGTCGTCAAGCGAGTGCGAACTCACCAATTTTTGCGCTTGTGGTGCGGCCGCTGACTTGTTGCTTTGACTTAAGGCTGACAGCACGGACTTGTCCAGTCTGTGCGGCAACCCACCTTCGCTTCGCGCCAGCGACTTTGGCACTCCACAATTTATCTTTGACGCCGGTTTTGTATCGGGTGAGGGCTGGCTCTGCGAGCGCTTGTCCGGCCCCAAGGCCGCGCGGCCGAGGCGGCTTTGATCACACCCTGTACTTGGCGGCATTGGCTCCCGACAGCAACAAGTTCATGCGTCTTGCGACGCCTGGCCGCCGGCTACAGTGCGTCTCATGGCATATGAACTTCACTATTGGCCGACGATCCAGGGCCGCGGCGAATTCGTCCGGCTCGCGCTCGAAGCGGCGGGCGCTCCGTACCTCGACGTGGCGCGCGGCCCGCAAGACGCGGGGCAGGGCCTAAAAGCGACTTTGGGGTCCCTGCGAGACGGCACCCAGAGTCACCCGCCATTTGCGCCGCCCTTTTTGAGGGATGGCGGCGTGCTGGTCGGGCAGACGGCCGCCATCCTTCTTTATCTGGGTCCGCAACTGAAACTGGTGGCCCGCAGCGAGCCGGCGCGCATCTGGACGCAGCAGATCCAGCTGACCATTGCCGACATGGTGACCGAAGCGCACGACACTCACCACCCCGTCGATGCGGACCTGTATTACGAAGATCAAAAGCTGGAGGCGCTGCGCCGAGCGAAGCAGTTCTGCGCCGCGCGCATGCCCAAGTTCCTGCGCTGGTTCGAGAGCATTCTGGTGCGCAACCCGGCTGGCCCTCGGCACCTGGTCGGCGGCAAGCTGAGCTATGCCGACCTGTCGTTGTTCCAGCTGGTCGAGGGGCTGACCTACGCTTTCCCGAACGCGGCTCAGCGGCATCTCGCCGCGGCGCCTGGCGTGGTGAAGCTGCATGCGCGTGTCGCCGCGATGCCCAAGGTCGCCGCCTACTTACGAAGCCCGCGTCGCATTCCGTTCAACGAAGAGGGCATCTTCCGTCGGTATCCCGAGCTCGACATCAAAGCTTAGGGGCGCGCGTCTGTCGAAGGCGTGCTCCACCGCCATGATTGCGGTCACCATCATGATCAACGGCACTGCCCCGCGACCCTGCCAGACGAATCAGAGCAAACGGGTCGCTTGGCTTATTTGCGACCAGGGCCTGAAGCTTCGTCTGGCGACCACGTACTTGCTCGGTTTCGGCGAGAGGCCAGCTCACGTACCGCGAAGATCGCTTTGCGAATGTCTCGCTGCTCCTGCCCGACCGAGGTGCCCGGGCTCGGGTCGAGCTGCGGAACGTGGAAGCGAATCGAGCGGAGTTGCCGATAGCTTCGGGCGCACGGGTGAGCCGTGAGGCGTAACGCGGCTTCTCCGAATTTTCTCTTCTCGGCGAGCTCTGAGCCGTCATGCATCCGAGGCCCGAAATTGCGACGGTGATGTTCGCCCTCGCACGCAGCCATCGATGGCCCGAACGGCGGGTCGACACACCGAAGTAGGGAGCTGAAGCCGACGCCGAATCGCCAGCCTGCGCTTGACCAACGGAACGCTGCTGCGCTGCCGCATCTGCACGCCCGGATGGCGATCAATTTGCTAAGTCAGAAGCGGCAATGGCGCCTCCATAGCCGCGCTGTACTCGCCTGTTAAAGCCGCGCAATTGCAACGCGCGCGGTGCACCAGCGCCAGTTGCGCCGCAACCCGCATCGCCTCTTGTCCGGCCCAGATTTCCAGGGCCGGATGTTGGATCGCCCGTGCGAAAGAGAACGACAGGCGCCAGGGAAGGGCGGAGCTTCTGGATGGCGCGCTGAGCGGCCCACCGGACGGCGGCTTACCGTGACCGTCATGCATGGCGTTCAGCCTGCTGCTGGCCAGCGCGCCAGCTTGGCCGCCCGACAGAAATGTGATGCCGGGCACGGCCGCTGGCACCACGCGCAGCAGACTCTGCACGGTCGCGTCTGCAACCTCCGCCGCCGTGTTTTGGGTTGGGCAGTCGAGACCAGCGACCACCATGTTGGGCTTCAGAATGATCGCTTCAAGTGCAACGCCATGCACCGTAAGCTGCCGGAAGACGCAGCGCAGCAGGGCCTCGGTGACGTCCTGGCAACGCGCCTGCGTGTGGGTACCCGTCATCAGGACTTCAGGCTCGATGATCGGCACGAGCCCGGCTTCCTGGCACAAGGCGGCGTAGCGGGCCAGGGCGTGGGCGTTGCTTTCGATACAAGCCTCGGTTGGCAGGTGCGCTTCGTCTACGGCGATCACGCCGCGCCATTTGGCGAATCGCGCACCCATCTCATAGTAGGTTTGAAGGCGCTGGCGCAAGCCGTCCAGCCCTTCGGTCACCTTTTCGCCCGGATGCGCGGCGAGCTCCTTGGCACCGGCGTCTACCTTGATGCCGACGAGCAGACCCGCGTCGAGGGCAACCTGCACGAATGGCGTGCCATCGACCATCGTTTGCCGGATGGTTTCGTCATACAGGATCACGCCGCTGATGCAGTCGCCCAAGCCCGGCGCGGTCAGCAGCAATTCGCGATAGGCACGCCGCATTTCTTCGGTCTGCGGAATGCCGGCGTCGGCGAAGCGTTGGTTGCAGGTGCCGTTGCTCTCGTCCATCGCGAGCAGCCCCTTGCTGCCAGCAACCAACATCTTCGCCGTCTCGACCAGCGCATGTGTGTTCATGGCGAGTGCTTCGATCTTGGCGACTCGGCGTTGCCTTGCAATGGGTCGTAGCTCATGCGGGCGAGTTTGCCCACAACATTCAGGGCAGTGTCCAGTTCCGAGATAGACCCTCTAGGCCAAGCGATTTGTGCGCGTGCTTCGCTCAAAAGCAAACCCGTCCCAGATTTGCAAGTTTACATAATATACATTGTCGACATTAAAATATCCGGGGACGCGCCGGGGGTTGCCGTCCGGCGCCAAGGTGCTTGCATCTCGACGCGCAGCCGATGCGACGGCCGCCGTCTCGTAAGGCACAGGTCAGCCGCCGAGTCGTGCGTACATAACGGTGACTTTTTCCATGACGCTCAGAACGTTTTCGCTCGCCACGAAAACGTTTTCGTTCGAGCGACCGGACTGGGTCACGTTGGCTAGCGCAAGCTCAAAGAACACCCACTGTTGCCGAGCGAGTTCCAACTCCTGCCGGATCGCTGGCGTGGCCTCCGGCGCCTGCTCCAAGACGTTCAGCGCCGCAGTGAATTCGGCTCGTGCCTTTTGCATCTCGGAGTCTGCTTGCGGGACCGATGCTTTCCATGCCTTCGCCAGATAAAACTTGGCCGTGCGCTGCGACAACATTCGCTGGCGCCCGGAGACGTTCACCAGGCGACCCAACGGTTTGCCGGAGGCTTGCGTCAACTGGCTCACACCCTGGTTGGCAAGTTCAAGCACCTTGGCGTCCAGATCGAGCAGCGCAGCCACGTTTTCACGGCGCGGAACTTGCCCCACGAGAGCACTCTTGAACTGGCCCCACACGGCTTCGAGTTGGACGTACGTTGCCTTGATGTCGGCGCGAGGAGCAAAAGCGCTCAGTTCGACCAATTGACGATCGAATCTCGCCATCGACTCGTTCATGACAGCCTGAGATTTTTCTGTGGAGACTTCCAGTCCTATCGTCAAATAGGCCTTGGACATTCGTTGCGATAGCATGCGCTGCGCGCCGGCCTTGTTGATCGCGTCATTGATATTCAGAATTTGCGCATTGGCGGGTAAGGCTCCGATGGCGGTGAAGCCCGCAATCAAGGTCAATGCATCACGACGTTTCATATCAACTTCCTTGGGCTAATTCATTCCAATGGTTGTCCCAGCGGCCGGCGTTTGCAACACCTGGTTACGGGATGCGGGCCGTCAGCGTGCGGTGGATCACAAACTGACGCGCCGCTCGTGGCTGTCTGGCCGCCACAGGCTCAGTTCACCGTTTGACGACAAGGCGAACCGCAGCCGGAATGCAGAACACGGGCCGCTCAGTCGTGACAGCGCCGGGTCAATCAGAGCAGGTGCTGCTAGCGTCAATGTTCGGCCACGTTGCCAATGCCCTGAGGCGCGCCCTTGCTTTCTGCCTCCGCTGCCAGCCAAGCCTCGGCCTCAGGAGCCGAATCGAACTCTGCGATCCGCGTAACGTTTTGCGGCGTCACGCCGAGCAGAAAGAAGCGGTTGCGAGCGCGCAGGATGACGACGCGCTCCCGCTGGCCAACCATCACGCCGCTAATGACCTTCAACGTGTCACCAACTGCGCCACCGGCACCGTGCCCACTGCGCTTTCTCCACACCGAAAACGCGACCCAGGCGCATGCGGCGATTAGCACGACCACACCCAATTCGGTCATGAAGAGGCTGCCACTTTGCTCCAGCGCGGCAGGCCGACTCGGTGCTTCGGTGGCCGCATGCGCCTTGCCACTGAAAGTGTCGAAGGCCACGGTGGCGCCGACACATTGGGCAGCGCGCCGTTTGATCGAAGGCATCGACCCGAGACCTCTCGCAGAGCTGACGCTGCAACCCACAAACCGCTTCAACTTGGTCATGCCGTACCTCTGTGGAGCCTACTTCGTGTGCTTGGCGGTAGCCAAAAAGACAATCGTCGTGGCGGGAAACCGAGCTTACGTCAGCCGGGCGAGCAGCTGCGCCAAATGCAACCCGAAGCGCTTTCAAGCGGCCGCTGTCGCCGTGCTTTACCGCGGGATGAACTTACGGCGTGCGGCGCAAAGGTTCGGTAAAGCGTCCCAACGTAAGGTCTGTTTTCAAAGTGCCGTCAGGTGCTGCCGCCACTACTTGATCGAGACCTCTCTCATGTATGTCTTGCGTACCTTTTGTTTAGTACCCCGCCCTGTTGTCGCGGTGGCTGTCGGACTTGCATTCGCCTTTTGCGCACCTGCATTTGCCGCTACGCCGCGGGGCGCATTGTTCAAGTGCTCGGGAGAGCCGGTCACATACACGACAGACGCTACAACCGCGCAAGAAAACGCCTGCCTGCAGATCGATTCACCACTCATCGCGTCACGTCCGCGTACGCAACGTGCGCGACCCGTACGACCATTGGCGGCTACCCAGGCGCCGAGGGCCGCGCGCACACCG
Organism: Rhizobacter sp.; assembly: GCA_043753755.1. Classification (GTDB taxonomy): domain Bacteria; phylum Pseudomonadota; class Gammaproteobacteria; order Burkholderiales; family Burkholderiaceae_C; genus LMDS01. The sequence goes on along the minus strand of JAYUWC010000405.1, from coordinate 3,350 downwards.
CCACGTGCGCCGGCGGCTTGGCAGCCTGAAACTGCCTCCGTGCGCACCGCGAGTTTCGTCTCGCTACCGACAGCGCTCAGTTCGCCGTACGTTATCCCTGCTGACGTGCAGCAACGGCGCGATCGCGACCGACTCGGGATTCTCCAGGACGAGCTGGCTCGCGAGCGTGTCAAGCTGGAGCGGTTCAAGACCCGGCTGGCTCAACTGCGGACACCCGGCGGCAACGGCAAAATCGATACGTCGCAGGCTGCTGATGTTGAATTGGCCGTCGCCCGCTCCGAGATCGACATCACGGCGTTGAGTCGAGAGGTCGGGCTCGCCTCGCGATGAGCCGCCGTCCGGATGGACGCAGGCACCTCGCAGCGAACACCGCCCGGGCAGATAGCTTCAGACAGTTCTCCAGCTTGTCGAAGTGCGCCCCTATTGACCGCTTCGCAAATACCGAGCTTGCGTCATCCGATGCCGAAATGCTTTGCTTCGAGCCACGAGATTAATTGCGACATGACCGGCACGAACGCGCGCGCCTGGCAGCAAGGCGGCATCTGCGGGCGGCTGCAAGTTCGACACCGTGGCCGTTCGACATGCGTGCAACTGCCACCCTGCCCTAGTCAACATCGAACCGAGCGGTCGTATCAACGGCTACGTCGAAGTTCGGCCACACACACCAGCGCAGTTCGAGGCGGCAATGTAAAGCGCCCCGCGGCCGACTCGTAGACCGCATCGCGCGATGGCCGCGGGTCGGCCGCCGCGGCACGCCGATGCACGGGATGCAGCACCCACGGCTGGCCCGCTTCATCCGGCAAAGTCAGCGTGTGCGCGACCTTGTCGACGTTGACGAAGTACATCAGCTGCCTGAAGCGCTCGCCCTCGAGGCCCGCGCCCTCGAGCCGGCCAACCAACTCCTCGGGCTGCTGGCTGTGGCCGGTGTTCGGAAAGGTCAGCCGGCTGCGAACCGCCTCGGCGCTGCGCAACCGAAAAAGCGACGAACTGGCGCGTATCGCGAGCAGGTCTTTGAATGCATCACGGGCCCAGGCGATGTCTGCGGGGCGCGGCGCGATGCGCGCATCAGTGAGCAACGAACGCAGCATCGGCCACTGATCACGGTTCTCGCGCTGCGGCGGCAGGCCGCTGCCGAAATGGTTGCTGCGGTATCGCCAATCGAGCCGGTTGAACCAGTCGCCCGAATCGAAACTGTTGCGGTCCATCGATTTCGACCGGAGCGTGTCGATGCCGGCATGGAAGTAGGCGAGACCCTGGCTGAACGCGACGATTGCCGCGCCCAGCATCTGCACCCGCGCGCGGTCTTCGCGGCTGGTGGCGAGTGGCAACTTGTAGACGTTCAGGTCGAAGAGCGTCGTGTTGTCGTGGTTCTCGACGTAGTTCACCACTTCGGCCGGCTCGCTCGCATAGCCGGCAGGTTGGTCGGCGTAGGCAATCGCATCGAGTCGCTGGCGCGTGCCGCCTGCAGTCGTGAACTCGAAGTCACGCAGCGACCCGGCCAGGCCCACGCGGACCTGGTCGGCGATGCGCATCAGGTCGATGCGTGGCCGCGTCGGGTCGGCCGCGGCATTCGGGTCGTAGACCAAGCCGTTGATGTAGCCCTGCTGTGACAGCAGCGCCTCGTTATTGTCCGATGCACCGCCGCCGCGCACTGCATCGCGTGCCCGGTCGCTGAAGGTTGCGATGCCCGAGCCGTTGAGCGACAGCTGCGAAGCCTGCACGAAGCGCGCACCGTTCGCCACCTCACCGAAGTTCCAGCCCTCGCCGATCAGCGGTACTTTGTGGCCAGTGGCAGCCTCGAGCCGTGCCTCGAGGGCCACCATCGACGCACGCGGCTGGTGACCCATCAAGTCGAAGCGAAACGAGTCGATGCCGTACTGGGTGGCCCACAGCAACACCGATTCGGTCATCAGCTTGCCCATCATCAGGTGCTCGGTCGCGGTGTTGTCGCAGCAGGTCGAGCGCTCGACATCGCCGTTCGCGTCGAGCCGGTGGTAGTAGCCCGGCACGATCCGGTCGAGCACCGATTTTTCGTGCTGGCCCGAGGCGGCCGTGTGGTTGTAGACGACGTCCATGCCGACACGCAGGCCGCTCGCGTGCAAGGCCATCACCATGCGGCGGAACTCGCGAACGCGCACTGCGCCATCGCCAGGATCGCTGGCGTAGCTGCCTTCGGGTGAGCTGTAGTGCCAGGGGTCGTAGCCCCAATTGAAGCAGTCGTGTGCGGCTGCGGCCGTCACGCTCGCCTGCTGCGATTCGCTGGCGGGAGCGCCTCGCACGATGGGTGTGATGCAACCCGATTCGGGCACGGTCGCGAAGTCGAACACCGGCAGCAGATGCACATCGGTGAGCCCGGCTTCGGCGAGCGCGCGCAGGTGCTTCATGCCGTCGGATGCGCTGTCGGTAAAGGCGAGGTATTTGCCGCGGTGGGCGGGGGCAACACTTGCGTCGCCGATCGAGAAGTCGCGCATGTGCAACTTGTAGATCACGCTGTCGGTGGGTGCGAAGGCAGGCGCCTTCGCGTGTACCGCAGCACGGTCGGCGGCCCAGCCCGCTGGCTTGAGCGACGGCGCATCGAGGTCGGCGATGTAGCTGCGCTTCGAGTCGGTCGTGAGGCTCACCGAGTACGGGTCGGTGACTCGGTTGCGCACGGTGCCGACGCCGTCGACGAATACGTCGACCAAATAGGTGAAGTAGCCACCCGACAAGTCGCTCCGCAACGCGGCTGACCAGATGCCGGTGCTTGGGTCGGGTTGCATCGCGACCGGTTGCGAAGCGGCGCCCACACCACGGCGGTAGACGCAGACCGACACCGCCTGCGCTGTCGGCGCCCAGAGCGCGAACGACGTGCGGCGGGCGTTGATGCGCACGCCCAGCGGGCTGAGTGCGGCCGCGGCATATAAATCATCGAGCGCCCCGGCGACCTGCATGCGGGTGGCGGCCAATACCGTGTCGTTGGAGTCTTCCTGAACCAGCACCCACTGGCCGCCGAGCATCGAAGGCAACTGCGCGCGCGCAGCGGCCGGCAGCGCGAGCGTGGCGCCTTCGGGAACAAAGCGAAAGCGCTCGGCCAACGCCGAGGGCAACTCGCCCGTGAAGGGCTGGAGCGCGATCGACGCATCGACGCCGGTGGCGCGCGCACCGATCGCCGCGGTGATTCGACCATGCGCCGAGTGCAACAGGCGATAGCGGCCCGCAGGGTCGGCGCCGGGCCAGCGAATCAAACCGGCCGACAGCCAGTGCGCTCGTGCTGCGCCGCGCGGCGATGCGGCTGGCTCGCGCACCGATTGCCACTCGGGGCGATCGCAATCGACCGCCGTGGAGCCGATTGACTCGACCCGCCCGCCCGC
>JAYUWC010000404.1:0-2814 GCA_043753755.1 Rhizobacter sp. | reverse complement strand
ACGGCGCGCGCATCGACGGTGAAGGCCGGCCGACCCGCCTCTCGCCAGCGTGCGACCTGGGCTTGGGTCGCGACCGAACACGAGCCGGCGATCACGGCCGAACGGCCTCGCACCGGCTCCAGCGTGGCCGCTCGCGCATCGGGCACGAGCCAGCCGCGCTCGGCAACCACTGCGCCCAGACCGAGTGCCAAGCCCGAACCAGCGGTGACCAGCGGCAACTCGGCGCAGGCCGCGGCGAGCGTGTGCAGGTCGGCGTCCGAGAGGGCGTCGGCAATCGCGACGGTGTGGCCCTCGTGCTTCAAGGCTTCGATGCGCGACCTCGTGGCGGCCACGCCTTGATGAATGACATCGTGGCGCAGCAGGCCGACGCGCCGCGTGGTCTGCGCTTGCAGCACACGCACCAGATTCGAGTCGGTCATCGGCGTCAGCGGGTGCTCGCGCATGCCCGAATCGCTGAGCAGCACATCGCCGACGAACAGGTGCCCGCGAAACACCGTGCGGCCGTTTTCAGGGAACGCCGGGCAGGCGATCGTGAACGGTGCGCCCAGCGCGTTCATCAGCGCCTCGGTCACCGGGCCGATGTTGCCGGCAGGGGTCGAGTCGAAGGTCGAGCAGTATTTGAAATAGCACTGGCGCATGCCGCCGGTTTGCAACCAGCGCAAGGCTGCGAGCGACTCGCGCACCGCGTCACTCGCGGGCACGGTGCGGGTCTTGAGCGCAACGACCACCGCGTCCGCATCGGGCGGCGGCGCTCGCGGCACGCCGATCACCTGCACCGTGCGCAGGCCCGCGCGCACCAGCATGCTGGCGACATCGGTGGCGCCGGTGAAGTCGTCGGCAATGATTCCCAGAATCATCCGACCGCAGCCTTCGGCAGCTCGAGCCCAGCGAGCTCGGCATAGAACTTGATCACCGCCGAGTCGTCTTCCGCGCCGTGGCCGGCCGCGGCGGTCGCGAGGTAGAGCTGGTGCGCGGCGGCCGCCAGTGGCAACGGGAACTGCAACTTGCGCGCCGCGTCGAGCACGATGCCGAGGTCTTTCACGAAAATGTCGACCGACGACAGCGGCGTGTAGTCGCCCTCGAGGATGTGCGGTACGCGGTTCTGGAACATCCAGCTCATGCCGGCCGAATTGCAGATCACGTCGTACAGCGCGCGCGGGTCGGCGCCGGCCCGCATGCCGAGCGCCATCGCTTCGCACGCGGCCGCGATGTGCACCCCGGCGAGGTGCTGGTTGACCATCTTCACGGTCGAGCCGATGCCCGGAGCGTCTCCGAGGCGATAGACCTTGCCGGCAATGGCATCGAGCAGTGCGCCGGCCGCCGCGAATGCAGCCGGCGTGCCCGAGGCCATCACCGTCATCTGGCCGGTTGCCGCCTTGACCGCACCGCCCGACACCGGCGCGTCGATCAGGTGGATACCGCGTGCGATCAGCCGCTCGGCCCAGGCCGGCGGCAAGGTCGGGTCGACGGTGGCCGAGCAGATGACAACGTCGCCGGGCTGCATGGTCTCGGCCAGGCCATCGGCACCGAACAGCACCGCTTCGGTTTGAGCCGCGCTGACGACCAACACGACCACCGCGTCGCATTGCGCGCCCAGTTCGGCGAGTGAGGCGATTGCTCGGCCACCCTCGGCGGTGAAACGCTCGCGAGCCTCGGCACGCGTATCGAGCCCGATCACGTCCACGCCCTTGCGCAAGGCGGTGAGCGCCGCGCCCAGGCCCATCGAGCCCAGACCGATGACGCCCAGCGTGTGGCTTGCCGCTGAAGTAGTCGTTGTCATAGGTTTTGCTGTTTGTCGATACGCGCGGCCGATGGCTTGGCAATCACGGCGCCTTCAATCAGGCATTGCCGACTCCGTTGCCAGTGACTCCGCGAGCAGTGACGGGTCGGCATGTCAGCGGCTAGGGCAGAGCGGGGTCTACGTGAAGCGGGCCGCACCGCGTGAGTGGCAAGCAGCATGGTTGTCGAATCATCATACAAATGAGGTGGGCGACCGATCTAACGGTTTGCCCTGATGGTGGTCGCTGGCACCAGTGCCGATACTGCCGCGGCACCGAGGCGCCAAAGGGCGCGCTCGACTCTCAGGAAGGCGTGCATGGCCAGCGTCACGATCCAGGCAGTGAAGAAGAACTTCGGCGAGGTGCAGATTCTTCATGGTGTCGACATCGACATCAAAGACGGCTCGTTCACCGTGCTGGTCGGCCCCTCGGGCTGCGGCAAATCGACCCTGCTGCGCATGATCGCCGGCCTGGAGCAGATCAACGGCGGCGAGATCCGGATCGGCGAACGCCGGGTCAACGACCTGCCGCCGAAAGAGCGCGACATCGCGATGGTGTTTCAGAACTACGCGCTTTATCCGCACATGACAGTGCGCGAGAACATGGCGTTCTCGCTGACGCTCGCGAAGATGGAAAAGTCGGTAATCGAGACCAAGGTCGCGCGTGCCGCTGAAATCTTGGCGCTGGGCGCGTTGCTCGACCGCTACCCCCGCCAGCTCTCAGGCGGCCAGCGGCAGCGGGTGGCGATGGGCCGGGCGATCGTGCGCGACCCGCAGGTCTTCTTGTTCGACGAGCCGCTCAGCAACCTCGACGCCAAGTTGCGCGTTGCGATGCGCAGCGAGATCAAGGAGCTCCACCAGCGCCTGAAGACCACCTCGATCTACGTCACCCACGACCAGATCGAAGCAATGACGATGGGCGACAAGATCGTGGTCATGCGCGATGGCCGTATCGAGCAGACCGGCAGCCCGCTCGAGCTCTACGACCACCCGGCCAACCAGTTCGTTGCCGGCTTCATCGGCTCGCCGGCAATGAA
>JAYUWC010000403.1:0-2827 GCA_043753755.1 Rhizobacter sp. | reverse complement strand
GATCTCGCGGTCGTAGTCGAACGGCTTTTTGGAATCGAGCGCGGCTTTACGCAACGCAGCCAAGCCGATGAAGCCTTCGGACTCGATGCTGCCCCACGCCGGGCTCTTCACCGCCGGGTCGGCGAAGCGCTTGATCGCGTAGACGTAGTCTTGTGCGATCAGCTCGCGCTTTCGGCCCTTGAAAGCCGGATCGTCGGCGAAGTAAATGCCGGGCATCAGCTTGACCCGCCAGACCTTGAAGTCGGCCGACGACTCGGGCAGCGCTGTCGCCGTCAACGGCTTGAACTTGACCGGCCGCGCGAGGTGGTCGTAGCGGTACAAGCCTTCGAAGATGTTGGCGGTGAGGATGCGCGAATAGGCGTCGTTGATCTTGGCCGGGTCCATGCTCGACTCGGCCCCCTCGAAGGCATAGCGCATGACCTTGAGCGGCGGCGCGGTCGGTGTTTGGGCGCCGGTCGCGGTGACGAGCGCGGCGGCTGCAGCGACCCAGAACGCGCGGGTGAGTTTCATGGAAACCCGAGCGTGAGGCGACACGTTCAACGCGCCTGCCGCAGGCTGTCGTCGATGTCGACGTATTGCCAGAAGTCGAGCCAGAAAACCGGACGGCGGTAGCCGATCAATTGCGGTTGCGTCATGTCGAGCGACAACCGGTTCAAGGTGTATTTGTAGGGCATGTAGGCGATCGCGATGCGGGTCGTCTCGTCGAGCGCGGCCGCGCGTTCGGGGCCGTCGGGCAGGTATTGGATTCGGTCGTAGAGCGCGTCGAGCGCCGGCATCCTGATGCGCGCCATGTTCAACCCGCCGATCTGGCGGCTGTCGAAACGCGCGAACGAGCCCTCCGGGTCGGGCGCAGACCCGAAGCTGCCGAGCGACCACATTTGCAGCTTGCCTGACTTTGCCAATTTCAAGTTCTCAGGCCACTGCGCAATGACCGACTCGGTGCGAACGCCGAGGACTTTCATGTTGCGGCTGACCACCTCCGCAATCTTGCGGTCACGCTGCTGCGCCTGCGTGTTGATGCGCAGCACCAAGGGTTTGCCGTCGGGCGTTTCGCGCCAGCCATCGCCGTCTCGATCACGGTAGCCGTACATGTCGAGCAGGGCACGAGCGCGCGCGGGATCGTATTGACCTGACTCGGTCTTGACCTGGGGGTCGTAACCAGTCGAGAACGGCAGCGTTGGGCTCTGTGCCACGGTGCCCAGACCGTTGTACGCATAAGAAATGAGCAGGGCCGAATCGAGGCCGAGGCCGAAGGCACGACGCAACGCGATGCGATCGGGCGTGTAGCCGCCGACGATCGGGTCTTCCATGTTGAAGAGGAAGTAGTTGCCGGCCGGCTCGACGATCCGGTAGCCGTGCACACCACGTTTCGCGAGCGTCGGCGCGATCTTGCCTCCCGGCATCGCCTGGTCGACGAACTGGTAACCGACGCGGTAGGCCAAGTCGGCCTCACCGCCGAGGAAAGACAGCCAACGCGGTTGCTCCTCTTCGATCACCGAGATTTCAACCCGGTCGACCATCGGCAGGCGGCGACCGTTGAAACGCGCGAGAAGTGCCTGGCCCTCAGCGTCATCGGCCGCGGGCTCGGCGTCAAAATAGCGTTCTCGGTAGCCCGGGTTTCGCTCGAACGCGAGGAAGGAGCTGCGGCGCCACTGCACGAGCTTGAACGGCCCTGTGCCGACCGGGTGCTGCTCGAATTGGTCGCCGTAGTGTTCGACCGCTTCGCGCGGAATCGCGCCGAGCAGGTCACCGCCCGCCAGGGCCTGCAGCAGTCGCGGCCGCGGCGCGACAAGAGTCATCTGCAGCGTGTAGCGATCCACCGCCTTTAAGCCGCTGACCTCACGGTCGTAGTCGAACGGCTGTTTGCTGTCGAGCGCCGTCTGGCGAACTGCGCCAAGCCCGACGAAGCCGACGGTCTCGATCTCGGCCCACGCCGGCGATTTATTCGCAGGATCGGCAAAACGTTTGAAGCTGTAGACGTAATCCTGGGCGATCAGCTCGCGCCTCGTGCCTTTGAAGACCGGGTCGTCGGCAAAGTAAATGCCTGGTTTCAGTTTGATCGTCCAGACCTTGAAGTCGGGCGACACCTCGGGCATCGCCGCCGCGGTCTGCGGCTTGATCTTGACCGGGCGGGCCAGCGGGTCGTAGGCGTACAAGCCTTCGAACAGGTGGGCCGTCAAGGTCCGCGAATAGAGGTCGTCGAGCTTGACCGGGTCGAGGCCCGTCTCGGCGACCTCGAACGCATAGCGCAGCACCTTCTTCGGCGTCTCGGCATGCGCGGTCGTCAGCCACGACAACGACACGATCAGCCCGCAAAACAACCGCCTCATGACTGGCCTTTCGCAGCGCGCACGGCCGGGTCGATGTCGACATAGCGCCACCACTCGCGCAGAAAAACATTGCGGTGGTAGCCGACCACCCAAGGCTGGGCCAGATCGGTCCAGATGCGGTGCACGTGCGCCTTGTAGGGCATGTAGGCCACGGTGATTTCCTTCATCTGCTGCATCACGGCCAGGCGCTCGGGGCCGTTGGGCAAGGCGCGTTGCCGATCGAACAAACGGTCGTATTCGGCGTTGTCGAAACGGGCATGGTTGGCCTGGCCTTTGTCGGGGCTGTGGCCGAGCACCAGAAACTCGTTGCCGTCGGGCCCGCCGGACCACCCGACACCCCACATCATCAGCTTGCCGGCCCGCGAGGCCTTGAGGTTTTCGGGCCACTGCGCCGTCTTGAATGCGATGCGGATGCCGATCGCGTCCATGTTCTTCTTCCACTGCGTGATCAGCTGGCGGCTCAGGTCGTCGGGCTGGGTCGCGTATTCGATCGTCAG
>JAYUWC010000402.1:0-8685 GCA_043753755.1 Rhizobacter sp. | reverse complement strand
CGATCCGGGTGCGCAGCCGTTGCCAGAGCGAGTATTCCTGCGCCTGCTTGAGCGCCAGGAGCGGCCCCAGCGCTTCGGCCGCGAGCTCGATGCGCCGGGTCAGCTGCACATCGAAACCAGTCGCGTGTGGCCGCTCGAACATCAGCGCGCCGACCGCTCGGCCCGCACTGAACATCGGTACGGTGAACAAGGCGCTGCTGGCAAGGTGCCTGGCGAGCTCCACATGCGCCAGCGTTATGCGCGGGCGCTGTAGCGCCCGCGCGGGATGGCTGACGCTCGCTCCTTGGTCGAGGGCCTCGTCCATGGCCGAGCCGACGAGTCGCGCCAGCCTCTGCTGCCGGCCGAAATTGGCGCCGTCCGAGAGCCCCCGGACGCGTGCGAACCGGCGCTCGGTCATGCCGACGATGACACGCTCGCAGGCGAAGCTGCGACTCAGCTCGGTGGCCAGCAATGCGGCGGCGCGGTCGAACTGCGGCTCGCTGAGCGTGCTGCGAAACAGCCGCACCAGTTGCTGGCTCATGAGCGCCGAAGATGCTGAGGTCGAGGCCGACTCGATTGCGATCGACGCCTGTTCGGGCCGGTCGCTGACAGCCTCGCCGGGCAGCGACGGACGCAGTGGCGTCGGCAGATCAGCGAGGTGCATGGTCGAGACGTCGTTGGCGACAAGGCTCACCGCGGTCCGAAGCGTCGAGAGCGCGGCACGGCGCTGTGACGCAGATCGACCCCGGAACGGGTCGACGCCCCTCGGTGCTGATCATTGAAGCTCCCTAAGTTTTGGCCTCACGGGATGTGGGGTAACGCATTGTTTCCTGAGGGTGGCCTCGGCCTGAAGCGACGAATTCACACCGGACCGGGTGTCGATGCGACACCGCGTGCGGCAGTTCACGTTCGACGCCCAGACGGCGCCGCGTGTGGGTTGCCCAAGCCGCGGTATGAACGCAACGCCGCATAAGGCACGGGTTACCGGCAGGACGGTGCGCGGAGGGCCCGCGCGTTGATGACTAGGCCGCGAGCAGATCGCGCAGCGTGCGCGCCACCACCTTGGTCGCGCCACGCAGGTCGGCAAGCACCAGGTGCTCGTCGGCGCGCTTGGCGTTCGATTCGAGCACGGTGCGCGGCCCGGCGCCGTAGATTGCGGCGGGAATGCCGTGTGCCGCGTAGAGCCGCACGTCGGTGTAGAGCGGTGTGCCCGAGGTCGGGATCGGCTCGCCGAACACGGCCTGAGCGTGCCGCCGCAGGGCCTCGACCAGCGCACGGTTGCCGGGCAGCGGCTGCATCGCCTGGGCCAGCAGCAGGCGCTTGATCTCGACCGTGATGCCGGCCCGAGTGGCCGCGGCCTCATCGATCACGCGGCGTATCGAAGCCTCGACCTCTGCGGGCGTTTCTTCCGGGATCATCCGCCGGTCGAGCTTGAACACGACCTTGCCGGGCACGACGTTGGTGTTGGTGCCGCCCTCGATGCGGCCGACGTTGAGGTAAGGGTGGGTGATGCCCTCGACCGCCGATGTGGTTTGCCGGTAGTGCGCGTTTTGCGCGTACAGCGCATTCAGGATCGCGACCGCGCCCTGCAAAGCATCGACGCCGGTCTCGGGGATCGCCGCGTGGGCCGTGCGGCCATGCACCGTGACCTCCATCTGCAGGCATCCGTTGTGCGCGGTGACGACCTGATAGGCGAAGCCGGCGGCGATCAGCAGGTCGGGTTTCGTCAGGCCCTCACGCAACAGACGGCCGGGGCCGAGCTCGCCGCCGAATTCTTCGTCGTAGGTGAAATGCAGCTCGACTGTGCCGCGCAGCCGCGCGCCCAGGCTCTCGAGGGCACGCAGTGCGAAGGTGTAGGTCGCGAAGTCGCTCTTGCTGACGGCCGAGGCGCGGCCGTAGAGCTTGCCGCCCGCAACTTCGCCGCCGTAGGGGTCGTGCGACCAGCCGTCGCCGGGCGGCACCACGTCGCCGTGGGCGTTGAGCGCGATGGTCGGGCCACCCACATCGAAGGGGCGACGCACGATCAGGTTGGTGATCGAGACCATGCCGGCGGCGCGCACCTCGGCGTCGGGCACCGGGTAGCGCTCGGCAATCAGGCCGAAGCCGCGCAGCAGCTCGGCGGTGCGCTCGGCGTGGGGCGCGTTGTCGCCGGGCGGGGTGTCGGTCGGTACACGCACCAGGGCCTGCAGAAACGCGACTTCGTCGTCGAAGTGGGCGTCGATCCAGGCATCGAGCCGGTCGTGGTCGGTCGTCATGGTGCGGGTCTTGCGGTCGCCTCGATGGCCAGCTGGTTCAGCAAGTGCATGAAGGCCTCGATCGCCAGCTGCATGTCGTCGGCGGTGGTCGACTCGAGCGGGTTGTGGCTGATGCCGGCGTTTTCGCCGCGCACGAAAAGCATGGCCTGCGGCATCAGCTCGTGCAGCTTCATCGCATCGTGACCCGCGCCGCTGGGCAGGCGAAACACCGGCACGCCGAGCGACTCGACCGCGCGCTCCCAGCGCTGCTGCCAGGCCGCCGCACTCGGCGCGGCGGCGGCGCGCAGCGTTTCTTCGAGCGTGTGCGAGAGGCCGCGCTTCTCGCAGATCTGCGCGAGCGCGGTCAGCACGTCGGCGGCGCAGGCGTCGCGCACCGCATCGGTGGTGGCGCGAATGTCGAGCGTGAAGCGGCAGCGGCCGGGCACCACGTTGATCGAGCCGTGCGGCACTTCGAGCATGCCCATCGTGCCGACCAGGTCGGGCACCTCGGCAGCGCGCCGCTCGAGGTAAAGCGCAAGCTCGGCGACGGCCGCCGCCGCATCGCGCCGCGCGCCCATCGGCGTGGTGCCGGCGTGGCTCGCCATGCCGACCACCTCGCCGGCATAACGCACGCTGCCGTTGATCGAAGTGACGACGCCGAGCGGCACGTCGAGCGCATTCAATACCGGGCCCTGCTCGATGTGAACCTCGACGAAGCCCCGGTAACGCGAAGCGTCGCGAACCAGCGCGGCGATCGCCGGCAGCGTGGCCGGCAGGCCGGCGTTTTGCATCGCCGCGCGCATGCTGATGCCCTCGGCGTCGCGTTGCTCCAGCCAGCCGCCGTTGAAGTGCCCGACCAGCGCGCCCGCGCCGAGAAAGGTCGCCTTGTAGCGCTGGCCTTCTTCTTCGGCGAAGCCCACGACTTCGAGATCGAACGGCAAGCGCCGGCTCGCGCGGTGCAGCTCGCGCACCGCGATCACCGGCACCAATATCCCGAGCCGGCCGTCGTGCGGGCCGGCGTCGCGCACGGTGTCGTAGTGGCTGCCGGTGAGCAGGCGCTGCGCGCTGCGGTCGCTGCCGAAATACACGCCGACGACATTGCCGACCGCGTCGAGTGCGATCTCGTCGAAGCCGCAATCACGCATGCAGGCCTGCAACTGCGCGGCGCATGCGCGGTGGGCATCGGTGAGGTAGGTGACGGTGAGGCCGGTGCTGCCCGCATCGGTGTGGCGGGCGAGCAGCTCGGCGCAGTCCCAGGCTTGTTGACCGAGCACGGGTGCAGTGTCGAGACGATCGGACAGGCGAACCTCGGCGATGCGGTGCACGTTGCGCAGGCACTCGGCGAATTCGAAATCGGCGCGGTGACCGAGGCGGCGCTCGAAGGTGGCGATGATCTGCGCGCGTGTCAGCCCGCGGCCGCGCGGCCCACGCACTGCCACGATGAAGGGCCAGCCGAACTTCGCGTTGTAGGCCGCGTTGAGGGTTTGCAGCCGTTCGAACTCGGCCGGCGTGCAGGCGGTGAGGCCGGCGCGGTGTTGCTCGTCGGTCGACTCGGCCGTCAGCGTCTTCGCGACCATCGCACGGCCGGCGAGTTCGGGGTGGGCGCGCAGCAGCGCGAGTTGCTTCTCGCGCGGTGCCGCGCGCACGGCGCTGGCGAGCGCGTGCTTGAGTTGCGCCAGGCTCACGAACGGCCGCATCGCCGCGGCAGCTTCGGCAACCCACGGCGAGTGTTCGTAGGTGCCCGCCAGCAAGGCGACGAATGCGGCGGGCGTGGCGGCGTTAAGCGTCGCAAGAGTCAGCGGTGCAGTGCTCATGTTGATGCAGGCATCGGGTGGTTGGTGGCCCAATGGCGGGCGATGTCGATGCGGCTGCAGACCCAGACCCGGTCGTGCTGCTGCACGTGATCGAGAAATTTTTGCAGCGCGCGAAACCGCGCTGGCCGGCCGAGGATCCGGCAGTGCATGCCGACGCTGAGCATCTTCGGCCGATCGAGTCCAGCCGGGTCGCCCTCGGCATAGAGCACGTCGAACGCATCGCGCAGGTAATGGAAGAAATCGTCGCCGGTGTTGAAGCCCTGCGCCGACGCGAAGCGCATGTCGTTGGTGTCGAGCGTGTAGGGCACGATCAGGCGCTGTAGCGTGGTGCCGTCGGTCTTGACGACCGACATCCAGAACGGCAGGTCGTCGCCGTAATGGTCGCTGTCGTATTCGAAGCCGCCCAGGTCGGCCACCAGGCGCTTGGTGTTCGGGCTGTCGCGGCCGGTGTACCAGCCGAGCGGCCACTGGCCGTGGGTCATCGTGCGGATGATCTTGGTCGCGGTCTCGATGTGCTGCCGCTCTTCGGCTTCGGGCATGTGCTGGTGGTGAACCCAGCGCCAGCCGTGGCAGGCGATCTCGTGGCCGAGCTCGACGAAGGCGCGGGTGAGTTCGGGGTGGCGCTCGAGCGCCATCGCCACGCCGAAGATCGTCAACGGCAGGCCGCGTTGCTCGAACTCGCGCAGCAGCCGCCACACCCCGGCGCGCGAGCCGTATTCGTACATCGACTCCATCGACAAGTGCCGCGCCTCATAGGCCTGGGCACCGATGATTTCCGACAGAAAGGTCTCAGACGCCGCATCGCCGTGCAGCACCGAGTTCTCGCTGCCTTCTTCGTAGTTCAGTACGAATTGCAGCGCGATGCGCGCGTCGCCAGGCCAGCGGGCGTGCGGCACATCGCGACCGTGGCCGATCAGGTCGCGGGGGTAAGGCGAGGTTGGAGAAGAAGTCATTCGTGATGAGTCCACATGCGAAGCACGCGCACGGTGCGTTTTTTTTTGAACACTTCGTAGACCAGTTGGTGCTGAATGTTGATTCGACGGGAGCACTTCGAGCCCCGTTGCATGCGGCCATCGTCACTCGTCAGAAGCCTACGTTAAAGCGTAGCTTGCATCGAAGATTCGATTCATCGATTGTTGGACTCGTTTGGATCCGGTCGCCCACCCTCGACCCCGAGTAGACAAACGAGTCACGGCCCGAATCGGTGTTTGATAGTGACCGGGCTGCTCTCGTTGACGACGACGCCGATCGAGTACGGCGGAAAGCCTTCGTTTCGGAGTGTGATGTTGTAGTTGCCGTTGGGCAGCGTGAGGCGGAGCATCGGCGGCGTGGCGCCGATCGGTATGCCGTTGACCTCTACCTGCCCGCGTGGCTCGACTTCGAAGTAAACCGCGCCTCTGCCTTTAAGTGGTACGGCGCTCGAAGCCGCTGATGAGGTCGGTGCGGGCGTCGTTGGTGTTGCCAGTTTTGTCGGTGCTGTTGCGGCACTTGGCGCGCGCTCGTTGCTGCCGTCGACGGGCGCTCTTTCGAACTCGAAACGCCGATCCGTTTTGGGCGCGGGCTGCGCTTCCGGTGGCTTGATGACGGTGCGTTGCACCGGGCGCTTGGCACTCGCGGGCGAAGGTGCTGCGCTTGTCGCGCCAGATGAGGCCGGGGTGGTCGCCACCGGTGCGACAGTGGCTCGCGCTCCGCCGCCGGCTTGCGAAGCCGCCCGGTTCGCCACCGGGGCAGTCGGCTCGCCAGCCGATGCTGCCGATGCCGCTGGCGAGGGCGAGGGCGAGGGCGCCGCGGGTGCGCTCGCCTGCGTCAGGGGCGCGCTCGCTTGCGCCGCAGGTGCGCTCGCCTGTGTCTGGGGCGCGCCCGCCTGCGCCGCGGGTGCGCTGGCCTGCATCACCGGCGCGCTGGCTTGCGCCGCTGGCGCGCTCGCCTGCGTCAGGGGCATGCTGGCCTGCGCCGCGGGTGCGCTCGCTTGCGTCAGGGGCACGCTGGCCTGCGTTTGAGGCGAGCTCGCTTGCTTCGCGGGCGCACTCGCCTGCACCGGGCGCGGCGTTTGGGTCGGAACGCTGCGAAGTGCGACGACGCCGAGCGCGCCGGCGGCGATCACCGACACGATGGCAATGGCGCGCCGCACCCCA
Organism: Rhizobacter sp.; assembly: GCA_043753755.1. Classification (GTDB taxonomy): domain Bacteria; phylum Pseudomonadota; class Gammaproteobacteria; order Burkholderiales; family Burkholderiaceae_C; genus LMDS01. Next base: position 2,523 of record JAYUWC010000402.1, on the reverse strand, counting down.
CCCAACGGTCGAGCGGCTCGCGGTGCGCCGCCGGCCGCGTCTGCCAGGTACCTGCGCAACTCGTCCAGCATGTGCTGTGCCGATCGGAAGCGCAGCGCCGGGTTGCGCGCCATTGCACGCGTGACGATGCTCGACAACGCAACGGGTACCGCCGGGCTCAGTGCATGCACCGCGGGCACATCGTCTTGCAGCACCGAGCGGCGAATGTCGTCAAGCGAGTCACCGCTGAAGGCCGGGCGCCCGGCCAGCATTTCGTACATCACCAGCCCCAGGCCGTACACGTCACCGCGTGTGTGGGCCGCTTCGCCGAGCAGGCGCTCAGGCGCCATGCAGCCGGCCGAGTCGAGCCCCGGGGCGCCGTTGGTGCCCTCCGAGGGCATCGCTTGCAGCCCCGCGATCGCACTCGCAACACCGAAGTTGAAAATCTTCAGCTGGGTGCGGCCGATCATGAAGACGTTCGATGGCTCGACCCGGCCGTGCACCACGCCCGCGTCGTGCGCATGGCTCAGGGCTTGCGCGATGCGCGCTGCGATGCGCGCAACCTGCAGGGGGTCGGGCCGCCAGCCATCGGCGAGCCGGCTTCGCAGGTCACGCCCCAGCACCCGTTCCGTGACGATGAACACGCCGCGCTCGCACAGGCCGGCGTCATGAACGGTGACGATATTCGGGTGGTTCAGACGCGCGGCGGCGCGCGCCCCGGCAAGCAAGGCCGCTTCACGCGCTCGGCGGTGTGCCTCATCGCCGTCCGCATAAAACGTCTTCAGTACGACCTCGCGAGACAACTGCGAGTCGAACGCCAAGTGCACGGTGCCCGAGCCGGTTCGGCGAAGGCACTCGCCGAGTACGTAGCGATCCGCGTGTCCGACTGCTCGCACTTGCAAGTCGCCCCTCAAGCCAGGCTCATACCGGCCGTGCAGTTGATTGGACTCAAGCACTCCGTTTCCTCCCACTGGTCCAGGATGTCCGTACCGATCGAACAAGGGTCATCGGCTCGCGGCCATTCTCGGGCTCCCCATCATTCATGCCTGAAGGCGCTCGCGCGGATTTGTATCGGGGCCTGCGTGAGCTTATAGCCACCGGCATCGCGGATCTCGACCTTCAGCATAAGTTGCAAGTTCTCTTCCGCGGTCAAGAGTCGGGAGCGATGAACGATCATTGACGCGCGCTGCCCAGGCCAAAGGCCCCGGCTGGGGCCGCACTCACGGTTGAAAGTCTTTGACTTACTGCGTAAGCGAAACTACGCTCCACGTCAACTGTTCCATTGAAAGCCCAACATGTCGACGCTCTTAGTCTCGTCGAAAGGCCAGATCGTGTTGCCTGCCGAATTGCGGCGGCGGCTGGGCATGGGCGCAGGCGCAAGAATCGAAGTGCTCGAAGAATCGGATGGGCTGAAACTGCGTGTCGTGCGTTCGGTCGCCACGGCCGACATCGGCAGCATGGCGGGCCTGGTCAAGGCGCCGGTGCGCGGCGTGCCACGCCGATTGGAGGAGTTCGACCCTGCGTCGCTTCTGACCCGTGCGCGGCGGCGCAAGCCATGAGAGCCCTGGACACCAACGTACTGGCGCGATTCTTCGTCGATGACGCCGACGATCCGCAGGCCGTGAAGCAGCGGCCCGCGGCCATCGCAGCACTTGCGCAACGATCGTTCGTCTCGGTGACCGTGTTGCTCGAACTGGAGTGGGTCATGCGGGGGTTCTATGAATTGCCGAGGCGCGACATTTGCCGCGTGCTGAGAGCGCTGGCCAGCATTGAACACATCGCGCTCGAAGATCGCGACGCGGTCTTGGTGGCGGTCGATTCATTCGCCAAAGGCCTCGACTTTGCCGATGCGTTGCACCTGGCCCGCAGTTCGCGTGCTTCCGGGTTCGCGACCTTCGACCGACGGCTGGCGAAGCGGGGCAAGGGTCTCGCGCTGACGCCGGCGGTGGAGTTGTTGGTGTGATGCGGCTTATGTGGCACTGATACGTTCGGCGTTGCGGGTGCTCTTCGAAAAGACAAATGCCCCGAGCGTTCAGGCAGAGCTAACCGCGACGGCGATATCGCCTGTGCGACTGCTTCGAGGTGGAGAGCACATCGGATCGGGCGGCAGGCATCGACCCATACCAGCCCATCGAGGCGCTCCGAAGCTGCCCGACGACCGGTCCAGATCCTTCACGTTCCGCATCTACGAAGCTGCCGTTCATGACCTACGGCGGTCGGCGACGAGCAGCCGTTGCTCGGCCCCTGGCTGGCGCCAGCTTCGTGCTCACAGCTGAAGTTAACCTGCAGCCAACAGAAGCGTCGGCAGCTGGTGGAGCCCTTCATAATCAAAATCTGACGCCGCTTGTTCGAGACACCTCACGTTTCATCATGGATAAATTCTTGCTTCAGCAGCAGGTGTTGGAACGGCTCGCCGAAGACCTGCTGCAAGCCGAACAAGCAGCACGGGCGGCCCATGAAACGGCGACTCACGAAGAAAGCGTCGCCGAAAACAAATACGACACATTGGGTCTCGAAGCTGCCTACCTGGCCACCGGCCAAGCT
>JAYUWC010000401.1:0-8716 GCA_043753755.1 Rhizobacter sp. | reverse complement strand
GTCGCGTAGTGCTCTTCCGGGAAACCCGAAAGAATCAAGACCGGCAGGTCAGGCGCGCGCGCCTTGATCGCCGCCAGCGCATCGACGCCGCTCTGCTCGGGCATCGACAAATCCATCACGATCACGTCGACCTGGCCCTTGCGCACGATGTCGATAGCGTCTTTGCCACTGGAGGCCTCGGCCACCACGGTGAGGTCGACCTGTTCCGAGAAGAATTGACGCAGGCCAGCGCGAACGATGGCGTGGTCGTCGATGATGGCGATTCGGATCATGGTGGCGGTACCTCCCGGTTTGGTATCCGAGAGATTTTAGGGGCCCCATGATGCCTGCGTCGTTAAAGCTGCTCCCGTTGCTTCGTGGCAGCCCGTTTGCGTTGCCGCTCGCAGCGGTTGCAGCGTTGGCAATGTTTTTGATCAGCGAAAGTTCTTACCAGGAAGCCACCTCGACGATGGTCGACTTGGGCAGCCAGCATCAGGCGCGCACCAACATCCAGATGCTGTGGCGCAGTCTCACCGATGCCGAGACCGGTCAGCGCGGCTACCTGCTCACCAACCGGCGCGAGTACCTCAAGCCTTATGTCGAGGCACAACGCAGCGTGTCCGAAACGCTGGGTTGGCTCAACGGCTACTACAGTGCCGATGCCGACACCGATCAGTTGATGAAGCAAGTCGCGAAAGCCTCGCGCGACAAGCTTGCCGAGTTGGTCGAGACCTTGAAGCTGCACGACGAAGGCAAAGAAGACAGCTGGCGCGCGCTGCTGCTGACCAACATCGGCCAGGAGCAGATGGACGCGGTGCGAACGTTGAGCCAACGCCTGCTCGACAAACAAACCACACGGGTCGCGGCTGCGCGCGAAAGTCTTTCGCAAACCTTGTTACTCAACCGAATTGGTGTCACAACCATGACCGCGCTGAGCTTGCTTGCGCTCGGTATGTACCTGCGCCAGACCACCGCCCTGGTAAAGCAGCGCGAAGAGCAGCGCCGCTTGATACAAGTCGAACGCGATCAACTCGAAAGCGAGGTGTTGCAACGCACCGAGCAACTGACCGACCTCGCGCGTCACTTGCAAACCGTGCGCGAAGACGAGCGCCATCGCCTTGCGCGCGAGTTGCATGACGAGCTGGGCGCGCTGTTGACCGCGGCCAAGCTCGACGTAGCGCGGCTCAAGTCGAGGCTGGGCGAAGTCACACCGGAAGTTGCCGAGCGCTTGAAGCACCTGAGCGACGGCCTGAACAGCGGCATCGCGCTCAAGCGTCGCATCATCGAAGACCTGCGGCCGTCGTCACTCAGCAACCTCGGCCTGATCGCGGCGCTCGACATCCTGGTGCGTGAATGGGGAGCGCGCAGTGAGATCGAGGTCGATGCGGAGTTCGAATCGGTGAGCCTGCGTGCAAGCGGCGAGCTGACGGTCTATCGATTCGTGCAAGAGGCGCTGACCAACATCAGCAAATACGCCCAGGCCACTGAGGTTCAGGTGCGGCTCGATGCCGAGAACGGGAACGTTCGCGTTTCGGTGTGCGACAACGGCGTCGGCTTCGACACGGCTGCACCCCGGGTCAGCGCACACGGTCTGCTCGGCATGCGCTATCGCCTCGAAAGCGAGGGCGGCCGGCTGCAGATGCAGTCGTCACCCGACCGCGGCACCCTGATCCGTGCCGAGCTGCCCGAAATCGCGCCGTCTGACGAGTCCGCGTTGGAGACCGGAACGCGCTGAATCGGCGTTGCAAGAGCGCGCTGGCGGCTCGGGCGTGAGCCTCGTCCTACAGCGCATGCGACTCTCCCCCGACACCCCTGCGGCAACGCAGCCTATCGGCCCTTCGACGTGCCACGTTGACACTTCTCTCACCGCATCAATTCCGGTGCGAAAAGCTAAGTTCAGAGGCGCGTCGCGCTGCGCGAAAAAGGAGCCCTGCCATGCTGCACTACGCCGTTGTGTTTTTCGTAATTGCATTGATTGCCGCGTTGTTTGGCTTCGGAGGCATCGCGGCTGGCGCCGTCGGAATTGCCAAGATTCTGTTCGTGCTCTTCGCGATCCTTGCCGTCGCCACATTCCTGTTCGGCTTGATCAAACGCGGCTGAGTCCGAGGCCCCGGATCGCCGATCGACCAAATTTTCAAAGGACATCTTCATGAACACCAACATCTCAAACAAGCCGCTTTCCCAAGACGCCGGTCATCTGGCCGATCAGGCTGCAGACAGCGCGCACAACGCTATCCGCTCGACCCAGGCAGTCGCCAACTCCGCTTTCGACCGGCTGAGCGACAAGGTTGAGACCGTACGCGATCAGGCCGTTCCGATGGTCAAAAATATGGCGAGTCAAGCCGAGGCTGCAGCCCGCCGAGGCGTCGACGCCGTTAAAGAGACGTCGGCCCAGTTGCGCGAAAAGGCCCAACAAGCGCAAGACACGACGGTTGGCTACATCAAGGATGAGCCGGTCAAAGCCATGCTGATCGCTGCGGCAACCGGTGCCGCGCTGATGGCCTTGATCAGCTTGGCGGGCCGTTCGTCGCGCCGCGACTGACCCCTGTTCGCATCGCAAACTTCAACGTCAGACCGATCGCGAGCCCGCCTTGATGATTCACCCGCTGCTTCGCCTGGTCGTCACCCAACCTCATTTGTTGGCCGACCATGCCGAAGCTTACGCGGGCTTGCTCGGCGAGGAGGTCTCGCAGACCGTGGCCGGGATCAAGCAGCGGGTGTTGCTGAGCGCGATTGCGCTTGGTCTGCTCGCGCTGGCGGCAGTATTTGTCGGCGTGGCGCTGATGCTGTGGGCGGTGGTTCCTCAGGCCGACATGCAGGCGCCCTGGGCGCTACTGGCGGTGCCCGGGGCGCCGGCACTCGGCGGCATCGTATGCCTCTTGATCGGGCGCACCAAACCCGGCGACAATTTTGCAGGCCTGCGTAAACAACTTGCGGCCGATATGGGGTTGCTGCGAGAAGTGAGCGCACTGTGAGCGCCGCTGTCATCCGCATCGAAGCTTCGAGGGCGCGCTTGCGGATTGCTATGTTGCCGCCGTTACCGCACGCCAAATCAGCAGCTGAGACCACCGGTTCGTGGTGGTCACGCATCAGTCGAATCAAGACGATCAGCGCGGTGGTGGAATCCGTTGACTCGTGGTGGGCAAACCACCCACTGCGGCCGGTTGCGAGCGTTGCGGTCGAAGCATCCGATGCGGTGATTCAGCCGCTGGCCAAACGATACCCGTTGGCACTCGTGGGTGTGGCTGCTCTGGCAGGCGCAGCTTTGGTGTGGAGCCGCCCCTGGCGCTGGGCACTCCGATCGGTGCTGTTTGCAGGACTACTGCCGCAATTGACCAGTCGTGTTGTATCGAGTCTGCCGATCGAGTCATGGATCAACATGGTCTCTTCTGCATTCGCAGCAGCGCCCAAATCGAAGGCGGCGAACAGGGCCGCAACGCCCGAACCAGATTTTTCTTGAACTGTTCACCTCCAACGACCCCTCAGTTGCCGCCGCGAGGATGCGCAACCGGATCTCCTTCCGTGGGGTCTTAAAAGCGCGCTTCGGCGCGCTTCTTTTTTTGGTCGGCCGAGAAAAAGCGCAATAGACAGTTTTTGGCCTCAGACACCTCCTACGGGCGCCCACGCGCGGAGCCGACAGACCCGGCCGGCTGCGGCTTCTATGATCTCCATTCAAGCAATCGGAGGTCAACAAATGCACGCTAACCCAATCTCGGCGCCCCGCTGGTCCACCGCGACAGGCTTAGACGCTGCTGATTCGATGCCGATGGAGTTGGAGGCGCTTGGTGACCACATGAGCCGTTGCAAGACCAGCCAGAGCCCGTGGTTTGCTCTGCGTTGTCGAGCCGACTCGGTTCACGACTTCGTCGCGCCGCGGTTCGTTACGACCTTGGCGATTGCGGCGGCTGTGGTCGGCATCGCGGCGCTGGCGCTGTGAAGCATGTTGCATGAGGCGACTATCGGCGCTGGTTCGTCTGGTACCCGACGCGCCATCCGCACTGCTCGAAATACTCGACGGCCGACGCGGCCCGATCGATCCACCCAACCGCTCCGAAATATTCGGCCCTGAGCGGTTCGCGCAGCACGGTCGCAGTCTCGCAGAGACCCACCGCGCTCACAACGAGCCGAGCCGCGCGGCCGCTTTCTTCCCTCGGCTGAAAGAAAACATTCGTGTGCTGCGCGAGGCGCAGAGCTACATCGGCGAGCAGGCGCGTGGCGGCTATCTGGTAAGCCCGGCTGCCGAGTGGCTGCTCGACAACTTCCACCTGATCGAAGCCCAGCTCAACGAAATCCACGAGGGGCTGCCGAGGCGCTACTTTCGCGACTTGCCGGTGTTGATCGACGAGCCCTTGGCCGGTTTGCCACGGGTCTACGGAGTGGCGTGGGCTTTTGTAGCCCACACCGACGGCGCATTCGACGAAGACTTGCTGACACATTTTTTGTCGGCCTACCAACAGGTTCGCCAACTGCATCTGGGCGAGCTATGGGCCCTGCCAACGACGCTGCGGGTGGTGTTGATCGAAAACCTGCGACGGCTCGCGGAACGGTTGGCAACGAATAAAGCTGCGCGCGAAATCGCCAACCTGGTCGGCGACCGCATCGAGGCCTACCCGACCCATCGGCTGGACGACATCGTCGATCTGTTGAACCAACGCGGAGTCGGCCGGGTCTTTCTGGTGCAGATCGCACAGCGCCTGCAAGATCTCGACGCCGGCCATCTCGGCAACCACCGTCAGTGGCTGGCGCGGGCGCTGCCCGATTTGGCGGCGGCGCAGGTCCAGCAACCCGCAGAGCAGGCTGCCGACAACCTCAGCGTGAGCAATGCGATCGGCTCGTTGCGCTTGATCGGCAATGCCGACTGGCCGGACATCGTCAACCGCACCAGCGCCACGATGCAGGCGTTGCTTCGATCACCGGCGTTCGAGGCCGAGCGCGCCGACACGCGCGACGCCACGCTGCACGCGATCGAGCTGCTCGCGCGTCGCAGCGGTCGCTCCGAAGCCGAGGTGAGCAAGACCTTGATGGCGCTGATGCAGTCCGCACCCGACAAGTCGAGCACGGTCGCCGACCACTGGCTCAGCGGCCCCGGTCGCGTCGAGTTGGCGCGCCGCCTCGGCATCGAAGAGCGCGTTGCGCAACGGCTGCACGGTCTGCGTCATATCGCCGCGCTGCCGGCTTACCTCGGCGCGATGGGCGCCATGAGCCTGGGCCTGGTCGCATGGATTTTGTCGCGCAGCGAGTACCTGGCGACCGAACCGGTCGCGTGGGGCCTGCTCGTGCCGACAGCGTTGCTGATGCTGTTCCCGGCCTCCGAGGTGGTGGTCGCGGTAATCAACCGCTTGATCAGCGAGTCGGCCCGGCCGCAGCGCATGCCGCGACTGGCGCTCGCTCACGGCATTCCGCCCGAGCACCGCGTGATGGTCGCGATCCCGGGCATGCTCACCAGCCGCGCGGCGGCCGACGAGTTGGTCCACCGGCTCGAACTGCACTACCTCGCCAACCCCGAATCGAATGCGCAGTTCGCGCTGCTCACCGACTGGGCCGATGCGGACACGCTCACCGTCGCGGCCGACAGCATGCTGCTCGATGCGGCCGTTCGCGACATCGCCGCCCTTAACGCGCTGCACGCTGCAGCGGCCGAGCGTGCGCCACGTTTTCTCGTGCTGCACCGACCACGTGCGTTCAGCAAAACCGAGCAGCGCTACATCGGCTGGGAGCGCAAGCGCGGCAAGCTCGAGCAGCTGACGACCTTGCTCGCGTCGATTGCGCCCGACCACCCCACCACCGGCCCCTTCATCGATCTCGGTGAGTGGTCGCGGGTCGAGCCCGGCACCAAATACATCGTCACGCTCGATGGCGACACCCAATTGCCACCGGGCCGCTTGCGTGAGCTGGTCGGTGTTGCTGCGCACCCCAACAACCAACCGGTCGTCGACCCCATCACCCGCACCGTGAAGCACGGCTACGGCATCCTGCAGCCACGCGTGGCCACACCGTTGCCTGCGCCGAAAGACTTCACGCTGTACCACTGGCTGTTTGCTGGCCAGTGCGGCATCGATCCCTACAGCGCCGCCACCTCCGAGGTCTACCAAGATGTGTTCGGCGAGGGCAGCTTCAGCGGCAAGGGGCTGCTCAACGTTGCGGCCATGCATGCGGTGCTGACGAATCGACTGCCCGAAGGCCAGGTGCTCAGCCACGACCTGCTCGAAGGCGCACTCGCCCGCTGTGCGACGGTGACCGACATCACCGTCATCGAAGACGCGCCTTTTCACGCCGATGTCGCCGCTGCTCGCGTGCACCGCTGGACCCGTGGTGACTGGCAGTTGCTGCCGTTCATCTTCAAACCCGCTCGTTTTCAAATGTGCGCGATCAATCGCTGGAAGATGATCGACAACCTGCGCCGTTCGCTGGTTGCGCCGATGTCGCTCATGCTGATCGTTGTCTCGTTGCTCGGGGCCGCAATCAGCGCGCCCGCAGCGCTGCTGCTGGTTGCTGCAGCGCTGGTCGGCGGGCCGCTGATGGGTGCGGTGGCCGGTTTTGCGCCCAGTCGTGACGGCATCGCAAAGATCCATTTCTACGGCCAGGCGTTCACCGGCTTGTGGCGTGCCGTATGCAGCGGGCTTTGGCTGCTGTCACAGCTGCTGCAACTCGCAATCAGCAGCGTCGATGCGATCGGGCGATCACTTTGGCGCATGACCGTGAGCCGCCGCCACTTGCTCGAATGGAAGACCGCTGCGGCCTCGCAGGCCGCGGCCGCGAATGACCTTCGCGGCATCGTGCGCCAGCACCGTGTCTCGGTGGTGGGTGCGGTGCTGTTGTGGGTGGCGCTGCTCAGCCTGGGCACCACGTCCCCCGCCCTTGCGACACTGTTCTGCGCCGCGTGGGTCGCCACGCCGCTCTGGACCTGGTGGGTCAGCCGCCCGCGCCCACCGCAGCGCGACGCCGCGCTGCCCGAATCCGATCGACGGTTTCTCGAAGACGCGGCGCGCGACACCTGGCGGCTGTTCGAGCGCTGCGTGGGAGCCGACGACAACTTCTTGCCGCCCGACAACCTGCAGCTCACGCCCGAAACGTTGGTTGCTCACCGCACCTCGCCGACCAACATCGGCCTGTATCTGCTCTCGGCCGCATGCGCGCGCCAGTTCGGCTGGATCGGCACGCAAGACATGATCGCTCGGCTCGAAGCCACGCTGGATGCGATGGCCGAGTTGCCACGCCACCGCGGTCACTTTCTGAACTGGTACGACACCGAGCGCAAGACGGCGCTGCTGCCGATGTATGTGTCGACGGTCGACAGCGGCAACCTGAGCGGACATTTGCTCGCGGTCGCCCAAGCCTGCATCGAGCTGGCGCGCACGCCATACGACACCACTGCGGCGCGCCGTGCGCTGCAGGTCTCGAGCAATCGCCTGGAGCCGTGGCGCAAGGCTGCCGCGAGCGTTGCACCCGACGGTGCGTTGCAGCGGCTGCTGATACTGACCGACCCACTGACCGACCCACTCGCCACGGGTCATGACATGGCCGAACGTGCCACCTGGCTCGAGGGCCTGTTGCGACGGGCGAGCATCGAGCTCGCGACCCTCGCGAGCGCCGATGCGGCGGCGCTGGCGCCCACGCCCGAGGGTGAATTCGCCTGGCGCGCCGCCGACCACCTCGCGACCCTGCGCAGCGCGTTGACCGATGCGCAGGCCGAGCGCTCGGAGGCCCACAGCCACGTGCCGAGCAGCGGCGATGCCATGCACCGCTTGCAGTCGATCGCCGCCCGTTGCGAAGCCTTTGCGTGGGAGCCCGACTTCGGCTTTTTGTACCACCGCAAGCGCCACCTCTTTCACATCGGCTTGCGGGTCGCCGAGCAGCAACTCGACGCGAGTTTCTACGACTTGCTGGCATCCGAATCACGCTTGACCAGCCTGCTCGCCATTGCCAAGGGCGAGGTGCCGGTCGACCACTGGGCCGCGCTCGGCCGGCCGTTCTATGCGGTTGGCGCGCACGCGGGTTTGCGTTCCTGGTCGGGCTCGATGTTCGAGTACCTGATGCCTACGCTGGTGCTCGACGAACCCCACGGCAGCGTGCTGCGCGACGCATGCCAGGCGGCGATCCGCGAGCAGGTGATGTTCGGCCTGGAGCAAAACGTGCCGTGGGGCATCTCCGAGTCAGCCTATGCCGCGAGTGACCACACCCTTGCCTACCAGTACGCGCCGCAGGGCGTGCCGCGCCTCGCCTTGCGCCGCACGCCGCCCGACGAACTGGTGATCGCGCCCTACGCTACTGCACTGGCGGCCCAGGTTGCGCCTCACTTGGCCGTGGCCAATTTCGCGCGCATCGACCAGCTCACGCCGCGCAGCCGCTACGGCTTCATCGAAGCGCTCGACTTCAGCCCCGCGCGCCAGAGCGGCAATACCGGGTTCGCACGCGTCGACACCTTCATGGCTCACCACCAGGGCATGAGCATCGTGGCGATCGCAAATGTGCTGCTGGACGGCACGCCGCGTCGCTGGGGCATGGCCAACGCGCACATCGAAGCGGTGTCGTCGTTGTTGCACGAGCGTGCGCCGCGCGAGGTCTCGGTGCTGCAAGCGCCACCGCCCGGGCCCTCGGCAGAGGCGCGCCAGCGCCGCTCGCCAGGCATGCTGCGCGAGCTGGTGCCGGGGATGAGCGCCGTCGCACCCACACATCTGCTGTCGAACGGCCGCTACAGCGTCTCGCTGCGCCCGAACGGTGCGGGATGGAGCCGCTG
>JAYUWC010000400.1:0-8721 GCA_043753755.1 Rhizobacter sp. | reverse complement strand
CTCGACCGCGAAGGGCGGGCGGCCTCCGTCTGCCCTCCGGTGCGAACGGCGCCACCAGCGCGACCAAGTCGGACCACGGCACCACGCGGTTCATCTCGCCAAGGAACTCGCGCTTGCGCGTTCGCTTGGACGTCAGGCTCAGTCCGAGATCGGCTTGCTTCACGGCTCAGTTCGTCGCTGCATCGGTACGTTAAGACAAGCAAGTTCGCTGCCGACTTATGCAGAGCATCCTTAGGCGTAAACCAGCGCCGGTGCCTAGGTCGGCTTCCCTAGAATTCGTCGCTACGCAAATTCGAGGTCGGCCGATGAACATCAAGAGTCAGCGTGATTTTTTTTCGGGCTTGATGTTCATCGTTGTCGGTGTCGTGTTCGCGGTGGGCGCAACCCACTACCCGATGGGCACGTCGGCCAAGCCGGGTGCCGGCTACTTCCCGCTGATCTTGTCGGCACTGATGACGGTGCTGGGGGCGACCGTCTTGTTTAAGTCGCTCACGATCGAGACCGAAGGCGGCGAGCCGATCGGTACGGTCGCGTGGCGGCCCTTGCTGGTGATCGTTTCGGCCATCGCGGTCTTCGGCTTTTCGATCAACCGGCTCGGTCTCGCACTCACGGTGCCGATTCTGATTTTCATCACCAGCCTTGCGGGTGATGAATTCAAGTGGCTGGGCGTCGTCGTCAATGCGGCCGTGTTGACCGTGTTCTCGTGGTTGATCTTCGTCTACGGGCTGAAGCTCAACATCCCGGTGTGGCCGAGCTTCATCGCTGGTTGAGCTGCGCGCACCGACGACTCCGAGAGACAAATTTTCATGGACCTGCTCAACAACCTCGCGCTCGGCTTCGGCGTGGCCTTCACGGCGCAGAACCTGCTCTATGCCTTTTTTGGCTCGGTGCTGGGCACGTTGATCGGTGTGCTGCCGGGGCTCGGGCCGGTCGCGACCATCGCGATGCTGCTGCCCTCGATCTACACACTCGACGCGACTCCTGCGCTCATCATGCTGGCCGGCATCTACTACGGCGCGCAGTACGGCGGCTCGACCACCGCGATTCTGATCAACGTGCCGGGCGAGACGAGCTCGGTCGTGACCGCGATCGACGGCTACCAGATGGCCCGCCAGGGCCGTGCCGGGGCGGCGCTCGCCGCGGCCGGCCTGGGCTCGTTCTTTGCGGGTTGCGTGGGCACGGTGATCATCGCGGCCTTCGCGCCACCACTCACCGAACTCGCGTTCAAGTTCGGCCCCGCCGAGTACTTCTCGCTGATGGTGCTGGGGCTGATCGGCGCCGTGGTGTTGGCATCGGGCTCACTCATCAAGGCGATCGCGATGATCGTGCTCGGCCTCTTGCTCGCGCAGGTCAACACCGACGTGATCTCGGGCACCCCGCGCTACAGCTTCGACATTCCCGAGCTCGGCGACGGCATCGGCTTCGTCGTGATCGCGATGGGCGTGTTCGGCTTCGGCGAGATCATCTCCAACCTCGGCCAGCCGGCCGAGCACCGCGAGGTGTTCACGAAAGACGTGAAAGGCCTGTGGCCGACGCAGCAAGACTTCAAAGACGCCTGGCCCGCGGTGATTCGCGGCACCGCGCTCGGTTCGGTGCTGGGCGTGCTGCCGGGCGGCGGCGCGCTGCTGGCGTCGTTCGCGGCGTATTCGGTCGAGAAAAAAATGCGCGGGCGCGTCGGCGAGGTGCCGTTCGGCCGCGGCAACATCCGCGGTGTGGCGGCCCCCGAGAGTGCCAACAACGCGGGCGCGCAAACCTCGTTCATCCCGATGCTCACGCTCGGCATCCCACCCAACGCGGTGATGGCGCTGATGGTCGGCGCGCTGACGATCAAGGGCATCCAACCCGGCCCGCAGGTGATGGTCAGCAACCCGCAACTCTTCTGGGGTCTGATTGCCTCGATGTGGGTCGGCAATGCAATGCTGGTGGTGCTGAACCTGCCCTTGATCGGCATCTGGATCAAGCTGCTCACCGTGCCCTATCGCTTCTTGTTTCCGGCGATCACGCTGTTTTGTTGCATCGGTGTCTACACGCTGAACAACAACACCTTCGATGTCTATTTGACGGCAGTGTTCGCGCTCGTCGGTTACCTGTTTTACAAGCTCAGTTGCGAGGCCGCGCCGCTGCTGCTCGGCTTCATCCTCGGGCCGATGATGGAAGAGAACCTGCGCCGCGCGCTGCTGCTTTCACGTGGCGACTGGAGCGCCTTCGTTACCCGCCCGCTCTCGGCCGGTTTGCTTGCCGCGGCGGTGCTGATGATCGTGGTGGTGATGCTGCCTTCGATCAGCAAAAAGCGTGAGGCGACGTTCCAGGAAGAGTGAGCCGCGCCAACAATTTCGGTGTGGCGACTTGTCGACCAATTCTTCCCACAACATTGATTGAGCCCATGAAATTCATTCGAGGTTGCCAACGCTGCGTCGGCTCAGCTTCACCGGTGTCGAGTCAAGAACGGGAGCGCGCATGAATCCACCCTTCGATTGGTCGACCGGCTATCCCAGCCAGCGCTTGCCAATCTTCGGCCGCAACGTCGTCGCGACCTCGCATCCACTGGCTGCACAGGCCGGTCTGCAGATGCTGCGCAGCGGTGGCAACGCCGCCGATGCGGCAATTGCCACCGCGGCGGTGATGACCATCGTCGAGCCGTGCAGCAACGGCCTCGGCTCCGACGCGTTCTGTCTGCTCTGGGACGGCCGCACCCTGCACGGCCTCAACGCCTCGGGCCGCGCACCGCAGGCGTGGACGGCGGACTACTTCAAGCGCAAGCACGGCGCCGATCAAGCCGCGCCGCCGATGCGCGGTTGGGACAGTGCGACCGTGCCCGGCGCCGTATCGGCCTGGGTCGCACTGAGCGAGCGATTCGGCCGGTTGCCGTTCGCCGACCTGATGGCACCGGCGATCGAGATCGCCGAGCGCGGTTATGCGGTGCCGGTGGTGGTGCAGCAGAAGTGGGCAGCGGCCGTCCCCGTGATGCACAGCCATCCTGGCTTCGCCGAAGCTTTCATGCCGCACGGCCGCGCGCCGCGAGTCGGCGAGCTGTTTCGATTTGCAGCCGCGGCACGCTCGCTGCGGCTCATCGCCGAGACGAAGGGCGCGGCTTTCTATGGCGGCGAGATCGCCGAGGCCGCCGCCGCCCACGCGCGGGGCCACGGTGGCGCGATGACGACTGCCGACTTCGCTTCGTACCGCCCCGAATGGGTGGCACCCATCGGCATCGACTTCGCCGATGCGCACGGCGTGCCACACACGGTGCACGAGATTCCGCCGAACGGGCAGGGCATCGCGGCCTTGATCGCGCTCGGCATCGTCAAGCAGTTCGACATCGCCTCGATGGCGGTCGACAGCACAGCCGCCACCCACCTGCAGATCGAGGCGATGAAACTCGCCTTCGCCGACACCTATCGTTTCGTCGCCGAACCGGCGAGCATGGCGGTGACAGCCGAACAGTTGCTCGATCCCAGTTACCTCAGCCTTCGAGCCAGGCTGATCGACCCCAAACGCGCCCAGCACTTCGGCCCCGGCAATCCGGCCAAGGGCGGCACGATCTACCTGAGCGCCACTGACGAGCGCGGCATGATGGTGAGCTTCATCCAGAGCAACTACTTGGGTTTCGGCTCGGGCATCGTGGTGCCGGGCTACGGCCTGTCGATGCAGAACCGCGGGCATGCGTTCAGTCTCGATGCGGCCAGCGCCAACTTCGTCGCGCCGGGCAAGCGGCCTTTCCACACCATCATTCCGTCGTTTCTCACGCGGGGTGCGGGCGAAGCGCGCGAGGCGGTCATGAGCTTCGGCGTGATGGGCGCCAACATGCAACCCCAGGGTCACTTGCAAACGCTGGTACGCATGCTCAGCCACGGTCAAAACCCGCAGGCCGCGTGCGATGCGCCGCGCTGGCGCTTCAACGCCGGGCTCGAGATCAACGTCGAGGCAGCGATGAACCCTTCGACCGTCGCCGGCCTGCAGGCGCTCGGCCACCGCATCGAGGTCATCGACGACAGCTACCAAGACTTCGGCGCCGGCCAGTTCATTTGGCGCCTGGGCGACCCGGCGACCGAAGGCTATGTGGCGGCCAGCGACCCGCGCCGCGATGGCCAGGCCGTTGCGTTTTGACGGCCGTTGAAGTGGCGAGATGAGCTCGCGGTCGCTTGCCGAGCCGCGCCCGCTCTGGCCCGGCCTCGCGCTCGCCTCGCTCGGTGCGATCGCCTTTTCGGGCAAGGCGATCATCGTCAAGCTCGCTTACCGGCATGGGGTCGATGCGGTCACGCTCATCACCTACCGCATGCTGTTCGCGCTGCCTCTTTTCGTGCTGTTGGCGTGGTGGGCCGGTCGCGGCAAGCCGCCGCTCACTCGACGCGACTGGCTCGCGGTGATCGGCCTCGGTTTCACCGGCTATTACCTCGCGAGCTTTCTCGACTTCGCGGGCCTGGCCTACATCAGCGCCAGCTTCGAGCGGCTGATCCTCTACCTCACCCCGACCTTGGTGTTGGCGATGAGCGTGGTCATTTTCAAGCGCAGGGTGTCGCGCGGGCAATTGGTTTCCCTCGGCGTCAGTTACTGCGGCGTGTTTCTGGTGTTCGGCCACGAGCTGAGTTCGATCGGCCCGCATGCAGCACTGGGCGCGGGGCTGGTGTTCGCGAGCGCGGTGAGCTATGCCGTCTACTTGCTCTACAGCGGCGAAGAGGTGCGGCGCCTGGGCGCACTGCGGCTTACCGGCCTCGCGACCACCGCGGCCTGCCTTTTCTGCATTGCGCAGTTCTTCGTACTGCGGCCGGTGAGTGCGCTGGTGGTCGCGCCCGAGGTGATCGGCCTCTCGCTGCTCAATGCCACGGTCTGCACTTTTGCGCCGGTGCTGATGGTGATGATGGCGATCGAGCGCATCGGTGCCACGCTCGCCGCGCAGACCGGCATGATCGGGCCGCTCTCGACGATCTTGATGGGCGTCGTGATTCTGGGCGAGCCGTTCACGGTCTGGATCGCAGCGGGCACGCTGCTGGTGTTGGCGGGCATCTGGTTGCTCGCGAAATCGAGATGAGCTGAGGTAACGCGATGGACCTGTTCATACGAGGCAAGTGGGCGTTGGTGTGCGCGGCCAGCAAGGGGCTCGGCAAAGGCTGCGCGGCGGCCCTGGTGCGCGAGGGCGTGAACGTCGTGATCACCGCCCGCGGGGTCGAAGCCCTTGAAGCCACCGCGACCGAGTTGCGAGCGTTGAGCCAGGCCGAGGGCGGCGGTGAGGTGCGCACGGTGGTCGGTGACATCACAACTGCCGGCGGCCGCGCCGCTGCACTCGCCGCTTGCCCGCAGGTCGACATCCTCGTCAACAACGCCGGTGGCCCGCCGCCGGGCGACTTTCGCGATTGGGGCCGCGAGGTGTGGATCGAAGCACTCGACGCCAACATGCTGACCCCCATCGAGCTGATTCGCGCCACGGTCGACGCGATGGCAGAGCGCGGTTACGGCCGCATCGTCAACATCACCTCCGGCGCCGTGAAGGCGCCGATCGACATCCTCGGTCTGAGCAACGGCGCACGCTCGGGGCTCACCGGTTTCGCGGCCGGCCTGGCCCGCAGCAGCATCGCATCGCACGGCGTCACGATCAACGGCCTGCTGCCCGGCGCCTTCGACACCGACCGGCTGCGCAAGACCCTGCAAGCCAGCGCCGACAGGAGCGGCGAGCCGTTGGCCGAGGTGATGGCCAAGCGCGCCGCCACGATCCCCGTGCGCCGCTTCGGCCAGGCCGAAGAATTCGGTGCGCTGTGCGCATTCATCTGCAGCGTGCAGGCAGGGTATTTGACGGGGCAGAACATCTTGCTGGATGGCGGGGCTTACCCGGGCACTTACTGATTGATCGAACTCCGCCGCTAAAAAGCTGGGCAATGCGCCTGCAAAGGCGCCGCGCCGATAGTTACGAGATGCCACATTCGACACTCGCAC
This sequence comes from Rhizobacter sp., assembly GCA_043753755.1. Classification (GTDB taxonomy): domain Bacteria; phylum Pseudomonadota; class Gammaproteobacteria; order Burkholderiales; family Burkholderiaceae_C; genus LMDS01. The sequence continues at coordinate 2,796 of JAYUWC010000400.1, read as the reverse complement.
GCAACTCGCGTCGCTCGAAGTGAGTGCGGGGGCGATCGGCACGTCGGCGGCGTTGCTCGGCGACACGCAGAGCGCGGCGAAGGCGGCCGACTTCAGCGTCATCGCGCAGAGCAACAACCCGACGGGCGCCGGCAACGTCGATATCGGCCAAGGGTCGGTGCAGGGCTACGGCCCCGACGGCAAAACGGTCTTCGTCGCTCAAATCGTCATGCGCATCTACGACGGTAACGGAGCCACGTGCTACTACGTGAACGGCAAAGCGCTGCCGGTCAACAGTCAGACGCTGGCGAAGGCCCAGGCGTTTGCCCGGCAACAGATTCGCCTGGGGCAACTGGGCCCATTGCCACGTGGCGATCAAGGCGCATTCGTGACGACGGTGCCGGCCAGCAGCGGCAGAGGTGGCGCCAAGCAGGTCGGCGACCGGTTGTCCGACAGGTTGTTCGAGAATTCGATGTCGGCCAACACGAGCCAGCTGACGGCGGTGGGCCGTTTCACGTTGAGCTACAACCGTGAATCGGTGCCAATCGAGTTGATCAAGCGTGACGAGCCGCAGTCTGCGGTGTCTTACTTCGTCAGAGAGCGCGATGCATCGGGCCGAGAAGCGAAGACGCTGATCTATCTGGGCGACAGCCCTGCCGGCGATTCGGCAACTGCGCGGCGCGCTGCGGGCAACCGTCTGCAAAGCCTGCTCGATCAGGGCCTGATTCCACCTGCGCGCGTGGGGCTGACCAAGCGCATCGCTGCGGCCGATACCCGAGCCCGGGCCGACAGTGCCACCGCGACCCGCCTGGTCGAGACGACTCGCCGCTTCGACAAGATGCCAGCCAGCGAACAGGCGACTCAGTCGGCCGGCTTCAGTTCCAGCCTGGCCGCCGGGCTCGAACGAAACCGCACCGGCACCAGCGATGCGTTGAAAGCCGCCTGCCAGAGTGCCTACGCCTCGCTCTCGAAATACGTTCAGCGTGCGGGATTCGCCAACCTCGATAGCGCGAACCCCGATCCCGCCGCGGCCACGGCTGGCTCCCATGCACTGCTCCGACTCGGCGCGACCCACCGCCTCGACCTTGCCCAGGCCACATCGGGCGCGGAGCGGCTGAAAACCGCGGCCGATGCGGTGTCGGTGCTGCCTGGCAGCGATGCACGTACGCGGATGGACTACATCGTCGACCGGGGGATGGGTCAGGCCCTCTCGCAGGGATTAAGTGATCTGGTGTCGGTCAATTCATTGACCGGCCCGCTGGGGGTGGCCGCCCTCAAGCCCATCGTCGTCAAGGTACTCGCGAAGAAGTGGGGCACCAAGCTCGTGCTCGCCCGGGTCAACGGCTTTCTCAGTGCCGCGGGATACGCATTGCTTTCGAAAGATGTCGCCGACGTGATTTCGTCGCTTTCGAAGCTCAACGGGTACTACGCCAAGGCAGGTGCGAAGAGCCTCAAAACCGAAGAAGCAACGAAGCTCGCCGAAAACATTTTGGGAGAGTGTCGAACCCTGGCGCGCATCGCCGGACAAGACGCGCTTTTCGGTGTGATCCAGGCTGCGCCGGCCATCAGACGCAAGTTGAGTCAGGGGTCGGAGCCTTCAAGGCCCAGCAAGCCCGTCAAACAGCCAACGGTTCAAACGAACACACCACCCGTGGGGTTGAAGCGCATTCCCAAACCAACGAATCCGATCGTGCGCGCACTCCAAATGCGCAACTTCGGCAACACGTCCCGAGCCATCGCGAACGCCAAGCGCTACAGCGACTACATCGACATGCTCGACGGACAAAAGGTGTCGACGGTCGTCAAGATCGGGGTCACCAGCGTTGCCTACAGTGAAAAGTCGCTCGTCGTGCGAACCAGCTTTTACCGCGATGCCGGCATTCGCAACCTTTCTGCTGAGAACCTTCGTTCCATCAACGTCCAGCATCATGACGTTCATACCTCGCTGGGTGCGACCTCGAAGCTCGGCGAGGTCAACGCCAACAGCGGCGCCTTCAGCTTGGCCAGCAAAGAGTCCTGGGCCGAACGCGGCTTGCTGCCCGGCCAGGGAAGCCGGCCCATCTCGAAGTTCTGGCGGCCCGATGTGACCCAGGAGTGGTTGGTCGCCGACGGCGCACTGAAGACGCTCGAGTCGGCCAACTTCGACCTCAGCGCAGTGCAGTTCGCCAAGACGGTCACCGGCCCTTTGAGTTTGTGCGGTTTTTTGCCGAAGGGCTCGGCGCTGGCCACCCGGCTCGAGCGGCTCGAAGAAATGCTCAAGGCACGCGAGACGTTGCAGAGCAGCATGCGAACAGCCGAGGGTTCGCAGATCGTCGCGTTGCAAGGCAAAGTTCGAGCGGCAAATACGAAAATCGACGCCGCCATCAAGGCCGCTGCCGGCCAGTCGACACAGATGCGCAGCGAGGTGCTGCAAGAGAGCCTCGGAGGCGAGTCGACCACCTACGAGCTGACCGTTCGGCACGCCGCTGCGGCGCGCTACCTGCAGTCGGTCGACGGCCAGCCGAACGCAGTGTTCAGTGCCGCCAAGTTCAAACAGATTCTGGCGGCGGTCAAGGCCGAAGCCGGCCCTGCGGCCGTCACCGGCCCGCAGTGGCACCGGGAGTTGCTTCAAATCTACAGCGCAGACAAGGGCTTCAATCGGGCCATGAACCAGAGCGTGTCGATGCAGCAGGCATGGGCTGCCTACAAGCAGCGATTCGGCTTTTGATTGCTGCTAGAGAGTCGGCCCTGCAATACGTCTGCAGCCCGCATGAAAACTCGTTTTCCGGCGTGGATCTTGCATCCGAAATCCCCTGAGAACGATATTCCTGTGGCCCG
>JAYUWC010000399.1:0-8769 GCA_043753755.1 Rhizobacter sp. | reverse complement strand
GCTGCTGCGTTACGTGAGCGACAAAATCGTGCCAACTCTTACGCCGTTCAAACCGCCAACTTGGCTGCCGGCGACTGGGTAACTGCTGGATCTAGGTTAAATTCAGTCTAAAATAGCACGATCGTTCTATTTATGGATGAGCCGCGATGGCATGCAGGTGAACGAGCCTCCGATTCTCGCCCTCGCAAACTAGAATTTGGGCGATCAAAAATACTCGTTTTTAGGAGTGCTTCGCATGAAAGTTCTTGTTCCGGTCAAGCGCGTTGTTGACTACAACGTGAAGGTTCGCGTGAAGTCCGATGGAACCGGTGTGGACATTGCCAACGTCAAGATGAGCATGAATCCGTTCGACGAAATCGCTGTCGAGGAGGCGGTACGGTTGAAAGAAAAGGGCTTTGTCACCGAAGTGATCGCTGTTTCCTGCGGTGTGACGCAATGCCAGGAAACGTTGCGCACCGCGATGGCGATCGGCGCCGATCGCGCCATCTTGGTCGAGACCATCGATGAACTGCAACCTTTGGCAGTCGCCAAGTTGCTGAACGCTTTGATCGACCGGGAGCAGCCTGGTCTCGTGATTCTCGGCAAGCAGGCGATCGACGACGACTGCAACCAAACCGGCCAGATGCTGGCCGCGCTCGCCGAACTTCCACAGGCGACTTTTGCATCCAAAGTCGAACTTGCGGAGCAGCACGTCAGCGTGACGCGGGAGGTTGATGGCGGCTCAGAAACCCTGAAGCTCACGTTGCCAGCGATTGTCACCACAGACTTGCGCCTCAACGAACCGCGCTACGTGACATTGCCGAACATCATGAAGGCGAAGAAGAAGACGCTCGAGATCTTGAAGCCAGCCGACCTCGGCGTCGACATCAAGGCGCACCTCAAGACCCTAAAGGTAAGCGAGCCGCCGAGGCGTAGCGCGGGCATCAAGGTGCCCGATGTCGCGACCTTGGTTTCAAAACTTAAGAACGACGCGAAGGTGATTTGAGATGGCCGCACTGGTAATTGCTGAACATGACAACGCGTCTATCAAAGGCGCAACCTTGAACACAGTGACGGCGGCAGTGCAGTGCGGCGGCGAGGTGCACGTGCTGGTCGCCGGTGCCAATGCTGCGGCGGCCGCTGCGGCGGCAGCGCGGATCGCTGGCGTCGCCAAGGTGTTGCACGCTGATGACGCGCAGTTCGAACATTGCCTTGCCGAGAACATTTCGGCGCAGGTGCTGGCCATCGCGAAGGACTACAGCCACATTCTTTTCCCAGCCACGGCCGCGGGCAAAAACGTCGCGCCACGGGTCGCTGCGAAGTTGGATGTCGGACAAATTTCGGACATTACCAAGGTCATCTCGCCCGATACGTTCGAACGCCCGATATACGCTGGCAACGCGATCGCGACCGTGCAGAGCCTTGATGCAATCAAGATCGTCACCGTGCGCACCACCGGTTTCGACCCGGCTGCCGCCTCGGGCGGCTCAGCATCCATCGAGAAGCTCAGCGCGACAATCGGTTCGGGCAAGTCGACATTCCTTGGCAGCGAGATTGCAAAGAACGACAGGCCCGAACTCACTGCTGCCAAGATCATTGTCTCGGGTGGACGGGCAATGGGCAGCAGTGAACAATTCAACGACGTGCTGACGCCTTTGGCCGACAGGCTCGGTGCTGCGCTCGGCGCGAGTCGCGCTGCTGTCGATGCGGGCTATGCGCCCAACGACTGGCAGGTCGGCCAAACCGGCAAGATCGTGGCGCCTCAGCTCTACATAGCCGCCGGCATCAGCGGTGCGATTCAGCATTTGGCCGGTATGAAGGACAGCAAGGTCATCGTCGCAATCAACAAAGACCCTGAGGCACCCATCTTTTCGGTCGCCGACTATGGCCTCGAGGCCGATCTGTTCATCGCTGTGCCCGAACTCGTAAAGGCCCTCAGCTGAGCGGCGTTTTACCGAACTGACGACCCGGAGGCGCGCAACGCAAGTTGACGCGCCTTTTATCCACCTGGAGACAACCCCATGACTTACCGCGCCCCAATTGCCGACATGCTTTTTTGCATGACCGAACTTGCCGGCCTTGAAGAGGTATCCAGGTTGCCCGGCTTTGAAGACGCCGGAGCCGAGACCGCGCAAGCCGTGGTCGAAGAGTGCGCCAAATTCAACGAGGCCGTCGTCGCCCCGCTGAATTGGGAGGGTGACCGCAATCCGTCGTCATGGAAAAGCGGTGTGGTCACGACCACGCCGGGCTTCAAGCAGGCATTTCGGCAATTCGGTGAGGGCGGCTGGCAAGGCTTGCAGCACCCCACCGACTTCGGCGGCCAAAACCTTCCGAAAACCATAGGCGCGGCCTGCATCGAGATACTCAACAGCGCCAACCTCAGCTTCGCCCTTTGCCCGCTGCTGACCGACGGCGCGATCGAAGCGTTGCTGACGGCCGGCACGCCGTCGCAGCAGGCAATTTTTCTGCCAAAGATGATTTCCGGCGAATGGACCGGCACGATGAACCTGACCGAGCCGCAGGCTGGCTCTGACCTCGCACTCGTGCGCACCCGCGCCGAACCGCAACCCGATGGCTCGTTCAAGCTCTTCGGCACCAAGATCTACATCACTTACGGCGAGCACGACATGGCGCCCAACATCGTGCACCTCGTGCTCGCGCGCGTGGCGGGTGCGCCCGAGGGCGTGAAGGGCATCAGCCTGTTCATCGTGCCGAAGTTCATGGTGAGTGCCGATGGCGCGCTGGGTGCGCGCAACGACGTGCGCTGCATCAGCATCGAGCACAAGCTGGGCATCAAGGCGAGCCCGACGGCGGTGCTGCAGTTCGGCGACAACGGCGGCGAGGGACTAAACGGCCCAGGAGCCGTGGGCCAACTGATCGGTGAGGAAAACCGCGGCCTCGAGTACATGTTCATCATGATGAACGCGGCGCGCTATGCGGTCGGCATGCAGGGCATCGCGGTGGCCGAACGGGCGTACCAGAAGGCGGCGGCGTTTGCCAAAGACCGTGTGCAATCGCGCCCGGTCGACGGCTCACTGCCCGGCAGCGCGCCAATCATTCATCACCCCGACGTGCGTCGCATGCTGATGACGATGCGCGCCTACACCGAAGGTTGCCGCGCGATGGCGATCACGGCCGCGGCGGCTTTCGATGTCTCGCACCATCACCCCGATGCCGAGACGCGCAAACAAAACAAGGCCTTCTACGAATTCATGGTGCCGCTGGTCAAGGGCTACAGCACCGAGATGAGCGTCGAGGTTGCGAGTCTTGGCATACAGGTGCACGGTGGCATGGGTTTTATCGAAGAGACCGGTGCCGCGCAGTACCTCCGCGACTCGCGCATCCTGCCGATTTACGAGGGAACAACCGCCATCCAGGCCAACGACCTTGTCGGTCGCAAGACCGCGCGCGATGGCGGCAGCACCGCGAAGGCGATTGCGGCGCAGATCGAGGTCACCGAGGGCCAACTCGCCACACGGTCGAGTGCTGCGGCTAAGGCGACGCTCAAACGGCTGCGGGCGGCGCGCTTGGCGTTTGAGCGAGTCGTCGAATTCGTAGTTGGCAACACCAAATCGAGCCCGAACGCGGTCTTCGCCGGTTCGGTGCCCTACCTGATGCTCGCGGGCAATGTCGTCGCCGGATGGCAAATGGCCCGTTCGTTACTTGTCGCCGAACGCCGGCTCGAGGTGGGCGAGGGTGACGCGGCTTTCCTCAAGGCCAAGGTGGCGACCGCACATTTCTACGCCGAACATTTGCTGAGCAAAGCGCCCGGAACCTGCGATGCCATCGTCGACGGCGGCGACAGCGTGATGGCACTTGCGCTGGACTCGTTCTGAACCTCGAACCTTTCTCCAACAAATCCGAGATCTACAACATGCCCCTGCCCGGAGTTCTTGCGACCTTGCCCTTGCCGATCATTGGCGCTCCGCTGTTCATCATCAGCAACCCCAAGCTCGTGATCGAGCAGTGCAAAGCAGGTGTGGTCGGCTCGATGCCATCACTCAACGCCAGGCCCGCCGAGCAACTCGACGAGTGGCTCGCCGAGATCACCGAAACGCTCGAGGCATACAGCAAAGCGAACCCCGAGCACCCGGCCGCACCGTTCGCCATCAACCAGATCGTGCACAAGAGCAACGACCGGCTCGAGCACGACATGCGGGTCTGCGCCAAATACAAGGTGCCGATCGTCATCACCTCGCTGGGCGCGCGCACCGATGTCAACGATGCGGTGCACGCCTGGGGCGGTGTCGTGCTGCACGACATCATCAACAACACCTTCGCTAAAAAAGCCATCGAGAAAGGTGCCGACGGGCTGGTCGCCGTGGCGGCGGGTGCCGGCGGCCACGCAGGCGTGAAAAGCCCGTTCGCGCTTATTCAAGAAATCCGCGAATGGTTCGAAGGCCCGGTGGCGCTTAGCGGTTCGATCGCGAGTGGCGGCGCGGTGCTGGCGGCGCAGGCGATGGGCGCTGACTTTGCGTACATCGGTTCGGCCTTCGTGGCGACCCTCGAAGCGCGCGCGGCCGAGGGTTACAAGCAGATGATTGTCGACAGCAGCAGCGACGACATCGTCTACACCAACCTCTTCACCGGCGTGCACGGCAACTACCTCAAAGGCTCGGTGCAAGCGGCAGGGCTCGACCCCGACAACTTGCCCGAATCCGACCCCAGCCAGATGAACTTCGGTAGCGGCGCGGCCAAAGCCTGGAAGGACATTTGGGGTTGCGGCCAAGGCATCGGCGCGATCAAAAGTGTTCAATCGGCGGGCGAGCTGATCGCGCGTTTACGGCGTGAATACCAGGTGGCGCGAGAGCGTGTTGCAGTGGCTTGAGTTGTCCTTGAAGCCACGAGCGCCGAGCTGATCCAGCCCGGGCTCGTCATAAGCGCGGTGGTACAGTGCCGCGCTTGAATCTTTCAGTTCCTTCCCGTCCCCTCGGCACCCAAAACCGAGGCGGGTCGCTTCTCCGCACAGTGGTCTAGCCGCAACGCGGAAGGTTTTCCAACCCACTACAGCGCCGGAAACCGGTGCAAAAGGTGAGCGAAATGATGCAGCAATCCAGGTCGAACTCGTACCTGTTCGGTGGCAACGCGCCGTACGTCGAAGAGATGTACGAGGCCTACCTCGACAACCCGGGCTCGGTGCCCGACAACTGGCGCAGCTACTTCGATGCGCTGCAGCACGTGCCCGCCGCCGACGGCTCGGCCGCCCGCGATGTGGCCCATGCGCCTGTTGTCGAGTCGTTCGCGCAGCGCGCCAAGGCCGGCACGTTCGGCAGCAAGGCATCGGGTGCCGATCTGGCGATCGCGCGCAAGCAGGTCCATGTTCAGTCGCTGATCGCGGCTTACCGCTTTCTCGGCTCGCGATGGGCCGACCTCGACCCGTTGAAGCGCCAGGAGCGCCCGAAGATTCCCGAGCTCGAACCGGCGTTCTACGACCTCTCGGAGGCCGACATGGACATCGCATTCAGCGCGACCAACACCTTCTTCACCACCGCCGAACACATGACGCTGCGCGAGATCGTGCAGGCGCTTCGCGAAACGTATTGCGGCGCGATCGGCATCGAGTACATGCATGTCACCGAGCCGACCGAGAAGCGTTGGTGGCAAGAGCGCCTCGAGTCGATCCGCTCGAAGCCTAGTTTCGATGCCGAGCAGAAGACCCACATCCTCGACCGGCTTACTGCAGCCGAGGGCCTAGAGCGCTACCTCCACACCAAGTACGTCGGTCAGAAGCGCTTCTCGCTCGAAGGCGGCGAGAGCTTCATCGTCGCGATGGACGAACTGGTGCAGCGCGGCGGCAGCAAGGGCGTGCAAGAGATCGTGATCGGCATGGCCCACCGCGGCCGCCTCAACGTGCTGGTCAACACGCTGGGCAAGATGCCGAAGGATTTGTTTGCCGAGTTCGATCACACGGCGCCCGAGGCGCTGCCCTCGGGCGACGTGAAGTATCACCAAGGCTTCTCGAGCGACATCACCACTGCCGGTGGCCCCGTTCACCTGAGCCTTGCCTTCAACCCGTCGCACCTCGAGATCGTTAACCCGGTGGTCGAAGGCTCGGTGAAAGCCCGCCTCGATCGCCGCGGCGACAAAGACGGCGACTCGGTGCTGCCGATCATCGTGCACGGCGACGCGGCCTTCGCAGGCCAGGGCGTTGTGATGGAAACCTTGGCGCTGGCGCAGACCCGCGGCTACTACACCGGCGGCACGGTGCACGTCGTCATTAACAACCAGATCGGCTTCACGACCAGCGACCCACGCGACTCGCGCTCGACGCTTTATTGCACCGATGTCGTGAAGATGATCGAGGCGCCCGTGCTGCACGTGAACGGTGACGACCCCGAAGCGGTCGTGTTGTGCACCCAGCTCGCGCTCGACTATCGACAAGAGTTCAACAAAGACGTGGTGGTCGACATCGTCTGCTTCCGCAAGCTCGGCCACAACGAGCAAGACACGCCCGCTCTGACCCAGCCGTTGATGTACAAAAAAATTGCCCAGCATCCCGGCACGCGCAGGCTATACGGCGAGAAGCTGGTGCTGCAAAACGTGCTGCCGGCCGACGGGCCTGACGCGATGGTCAAGTCGACGCGCGCTTCACTGGATGCGGGCAAGAACAGCTACGACCCGGTGCTCACCAACTACAAGAGTAAGTACGCGGTCGACTGGGCGCCTTTTCTCGGCAAGAAGTGGACTGACGCGGCCGACACGGCGCTGCCGCTGTCTGAAGTCAAACGCCTCGCCGAGCGCATCACGACCGTGCCGGCGAACTTCAAGGTTCACACGCTGGTCGAGAAGGTGCTCGCCGACCGCGCTGCGATGGGCCGTGGCGAAATCAATGTTGACTGGGGCATGGGCGAGCATCTCGCCTTTGCTTCACTGGTCGCCAGCGGCTATGCGCTGCGCCTCTCGGGCGAAGACTCGGGCCGTGGCACCTTCACCCACCGCCATGCCGTCCTGCACGACCAGAACCGCGAGAAGTGGGACGTCGGCTCCTACACGCCGCTCGAACACGTCGCCGAAGGTCAGGCGCCGTTTGTTGTGATCGACTCGCTGCTTTCCGAAGAGGCGGTGCTTGGTTTTGAGTACGGCTATGCCTCGGCCGAGCCGAACACACTCGTGATTTGGGAGGCGCAGTTCGGTGATTTCGTCAACGGCGCTCAGGTCGTTATCGACCAATTTATCGCGTCCGGCGAGGTTAAATGGGGTCGTGCCAACGGCATCACGTTGATGCTGCCGCACGGCTATGAAGGGCAGGGGCCCGAACACTCGTCGGCTCGCCTCGAGCGATTCATGCAACTCTCGGCCGACAACAACATGCAGATCGTGCAGCCGACATCGGCGAGCCAAATCTTCCATGTGTTGCGGCGCCAGATGGTGCGCATGTTTCGCAAACCACTGATCATCATGACTCCCAAGTCGCTGCTGCGCGCGAAGGATGCGAGTTCACCGCTTGCAGACTTCACCAAGGGCGAATTCAAGACGGTGATCGGCGAGGTGAACGCCGAAGTGCATGCCGACAAGGTCAAGCGCGTGATCGCGTGCTCGGGCAAGGTCTACTACGACCTGATAAAAGCCCGCGCCGAGCGCAAGAACGGCGACGTGGCGGTGATTCGCGTGGAGCAGCTATACCCGTTCCCGCACAAGTCGTTCTCGGCCGAGATGAAGAAGTACCCGCACGCGACCGAGGTCGTCTGGTGCCAGGATGAGCCGCAAAACCAGGGCGCCTGGTTCTTCGTGCAGCACTACATCCACGAGAACATGATCGACGGCCAAAAGCTGGGCTATGCCGGCCGGCCGGCATCGGCCTCACCGGCGGTGGGCTACGCGCATCTGCATCAAGAGCAGCAGAAGGCGTTGCTCGAGCAGGCGTTCGGCAAGCTCAAAGGCTTCGTGCTGACGAAGTGACGCGGGCTGTTGCCCCTTCTGAGAACAATCGAGAACTCCAATGGCAATCGTAGAAGTCAAGTGTCCGCAACTGTCCGAGTCCGTCGCCGAGGCGACCTTGCTGCAGTGGAAAAAACGGCCCGGCGAGCGGGTCGAGATCGATGAGATCCTGGTCGAGATCGAGACCGACAAGGTCGTGCTCGAGGTGCCCGCGCCGGCCGCCGGCGTGATGGCGCAACTCGTCAAGAACGACGGCGAAACCTGCATCGCCGAGGAAGTGATCGCCAAGATCGACACCGAAGGCATCGAGGCGGTCAGCCCGCTCGATGTCAAGCCGGTGCCGGCGGCAGAACCCGCACCGGGCGCGACGCCCGGCGTCACACCGCTGCCCGCGCTCGATGCCGCGACCAATGCCGCGCCTGCGATGCCGGCCGCGGCGAAGATCATGGCCGACAACCGCATCCCGGCGGGCTCGGTGCCGGGCACCGGCAAGGACGGTCGCGTCACCAAGGGCGACGTCCTGGCCTCGATGGAAGGGGGCGGCGCGAAGCCGGTCGCGCTGACGCCGCCGGTGGTCGCGAAGGCTGCGCCCGTGCCGAAGGCCGCGCTGCCGAGCGTCGCCGCACCGCCGACCCCGTCGCTCGGTGACCGCCCGGAGCAACGTGTGCCGATGAGCCGCCTGCGCGCGCGCATCGCCGAGCGCCTGGTTCAATCGCAATCGACCAACGCGATCCTGACCACGTTCAACGAAGTGAACATGGCGCCGCTGATGGAGATGCGCAAGCGCTTCCAGGAAAAGTTCGAGAAGGAGCACGGCGTCAAGATCGGCTTCATGAGCTTCTTCGTGAAGGCCGCGGTGGCCGCACTCAAGAAGTACCCGATCATCAATGCGTCGGTCGACGGCAACGACAT
>JAYUWC010000398.1:0-26142 GCA_043753755.1 Rhizobacter sp. | reverse complement strand
GCGCGGGTCTACGCGAAGCTGGGGGTGCGTTCGGCGGCCGAAGTCGCGACTTTTCTCGCGGATTCGAGCGCGGGTTGAGCCCGGTGCTAGCGCCGGCTGAGCGCTTGCAGCGCCAACGTTCGGCACGGCGTCTAACGGGTGGACGAGAAGCGCTGTCGGCGTGCGCTCGAGCGCGTCACCCTTTGATCGGGGCCTTGTTGCGACGACTCCCAGCCCACTACATTTCGCAACTATTGCGGAGGGATCAAATGCAAATTTCACCCGGACTGCTCCAGTGGAGCAAACGAGGCGCTTTGAGCGCCGCCCTTTCCCTGTCGATGGTTGCAGCCTCGGCGCAAACCGATTCGCCCCCATCCGCACAAGCCGCCGTGCCTGCCGCGGCCGCATCGGCTACTCCGGTGGCTGCGTCCCCCGCCCCGGCAGCCACTACCGCCGCGAACACGCCACCCGCTTCGCCGCTGATCGCGCCGGTCACCGTGTTCAACGGCGCCGACACGGCCTGGATGCTGATCTCGACCGTACTCGTCATGATGATGACGATGCCCGGCATCATCTTGTTCTACAGCGGCATGCTGCGAACCAAGAATGCACTTTCGATCGTGGCGCACACGGTCGCCGGCGCGGCGGTCATCACAGTGGTCTGGGCCTTGGCGGCCTACTCGATCGCGTTCACCGCCGGCAACCCGTGGTTCGGCGACGCGAGCCGGCTGTTCGCCGAAGGCTTGGTCGGCGCCAAGGTCGGCGCGCACGTGGCGGCGCCGACCATCCCCGAGTCGGTGTTCTTCTTGTTCCAACTCTCGTTCGCGATCATCACCTTCGCGCTGGTGCTGGGCGCCACCGCCGAGCGCATGCGACTGGGTGTCACGCTTGCGTTTGCGGTCTTCTGGGTGGTGTTGATCTACGCCCCGGTTGCACACTGGATCTGGCACCCGAACGGCTGGCTGGCCAAGATGGGCCACATGGACTTCGCCGGCGGCACCGTGGTGCACGTGCTCTCGGGCGCCACCGGCCTTGCTGCGGCAATGGTGGTCGGGCCGCGTCGCGGCTTCGGCAAAGAGCCGATGGTGCCGCACAACCTCTTGATCACCGTGTTGGGCGCGGGCCTGCTGTGGGCCGGCTGGTTCGGCTTCAACGCCGGCTCGGCTTTCGAGGCCGGCACCCGCGCAGCTGGCGCGCTGCTCGCCACACAGGTGGCTGCCTGCACCGGCGCCATCTTCTGGGGTTGCTGCGAGTACATCCGGCGCGGCCAGTGGAGCGTGCTGGGCACCATGACCGGCGCGATCGCCGGGCTGATCGCGGTGACGCCGGCTTCGGGCTTCGTCGGCGTCGGCGGGGCGCTCGCGATCGGTGCGATCGCAGGCGTCATCTGCTTCTTCGCGGTGGTCTCGTTCAAGTCGATGACCGGCATCGACGACTCGCTCGACGTGTTTGCGCTGCACGGCGTCGGCGGCTTGGTCGGCACGGTGCTGACCCCGGTATTCGCAATCACCGCCGTGGCCCCGATCACCGCCACGGTCTGGACCAACGCGATGGGCGCCTTGGTCGTGATGGCCTACGCCTTTGGCATGACCTGGTTGATTCTCAAAGCGTTCTCGTTCGTGACCTCATTGCGCGTCGACGCCAGCGAAGAGAACCTCGGCCTCGACATCGCGCAGCACGGCGAGATGCTGGCGCCGTCGAACGGCTGATCGTGGTGGTCAATCGAACGCGCTCGACACCGGAGGGGCCGTCCGCATGAGTTCAGACGACAGCCAGATCATGAATTACCTGGTGCGCATGGTCGTGCCGATGAAACGCGAGTTCGGCCGCCGGCTCGATGTCGGCCAGTTCATGCACGACTCGGTTTACGCGAGCGAAGTGATCGAAGAAGCGCGCGGCAGCCAGGACCCGCGGCTGCGCGAGTACTGCACCTACATCGAAAAGCGTTTGCACGGCGCCCGCGTGGCCGACTCGAAATCAATGGCCGGTGCGGCTGCACCGCGCGCTGCTGCTGGCAGCGGCCCGGATTCGGTGTTGCCCGGCGCCAAGGCACCGGCCGCGCCCGCGGTGCCGGCGCCGCCGGCAAGTGCGACCGAAGAAGAACTTCGCGCGCGGGTCATGAAGAAGTACACCTCCGGCCTGCGCTGAGGCGCACGCCGGCCGTCCGCCGGTGGCGATGCCTGGTGGCGCTGCCCGGTGGCCCTGCTCGGTAGCGCTGCTTGGTGGCGCTGCTCGGTAGCGCTGCTCGGTAGCGCCCGTCGGTCGTCAGCGAACTCCGCTCTACTCGATCGCCTTGACCATGTCCTCGACGACCTTCTTCGCATCGCCGAAGACCATCATGGTCTTGTCCATGTAGAAGAGTTCGTTGTCGAGGCCGGCGTAGCCCGCGGCCATCGAGCGCTTGTTGACGATGATGGTCTTGGCCTTGTAGGCCTCGAGAATCGGCATGCCGTAGATCGCGCTGCCCTTGATGTGGGCCGCAGGGTTCACGACGTCGTTGGCGCCGAGGATGATCGCCACATCGGCCTGACCGAATTCGCCGTTGATGTCTTCCATCTCGAAGACCTGGTCGTAAGGCACTTCGGCCTCGGCGAGCAACACGTTCATGTGGCCCGGCATGCGGCCGGCGACGGGATGAATCGCGTACTTCACGGTCACGCCTTTCGCGGTCAGCTTGGCGGCGAGTTCTTTCACCGCGTGCTGGGCGCGCGCAACCGCCAGGCCGTAACCCGGCACGATCACAACGGTTTCGGCGTTGCCCAGCACGAAGGCTGCGTCGTCGGCACTGCCGGTCTTGACCGGGCGCTGCTCGGTCTTGGCGCCGCCGGCGGTCGCGGCTTCGCCACCGAAGCCGCCCAAGATTACGTTGAAGAACGACCGGTTCATCGCCTTGCACATGATGTAGCTCAGGATCGCGCCCGACGAGCCGACCAGCGAGCCGGCAATGATGAGCATCGCGTTGTTCAGCGAAAAGCCGATGCCGGCGGCGGCCCAGCCCGAATAGCTGTTGAGCATCGAGACCACCACCGGCATGTCGGCGCCTCCGATCGGGATGATGATGAGCACGCCCAGCACGAAGGCGATTGCCAACAGCGTGTTGAAGTCAGACCAACTCTGGCTCGTGACAAAACCGTAGATGAAGAACAGCAGCGCAAGACCGAGCACGAGATTCAGGATGTGCTGCCCGGGGAACTGCACCGGCGCACCCTGGAACAGCCGGAACTTGTATTTGCCCGAGAGCTTGCCGAATGCGATGACCGAGCCACTGAAAGTGATCGCACCGATTGCGGCGCCCAGCGCCAGCTCGAGCCGGTTGCCGCCCGGGATCGGCTCGCCGATCTTCTCGACGATCGCGAACGCATGCGGTTCGGCCACCGCCGAGATCGCGATGAACACGGCCGCCAGGCCGATCATGCTGTGCATGAACGCGACCAGCTCGGGCATCTTCGTCATCTCGACCTTCTGCGCCATGTAGGCCCCGAGCGAGCCGCCGGCCAGCAGCCCGAGAAGCACCCAGGCGAGACCGCCGACGCTGCTGTGACCGGCTTGCTCGGCGAGCTTCCAGATCAGCGCAGCGGTGGTCACGACCGCGATCGCCATGCCGGTCATGCCGAACAGGTTGCCGCGGATCGAGGTCGTCGGGTGGCTCAAGCCCTTGAGCGCCTGAATGAAGCAGACGCTCGCGATCAGGTACATCAGCGTGACGAGATTCATGCTCATGCCGTGGGCTCCTTGGGCACGAGCTTCTTCTCTTTCTTCCTGAACATTTCGAGCATGCGCCGCGTCACCAAGAACCCGCCGAAGACATTGACTGCCGCAAGCGCCACCGCGAGCACGCCGAAGACCTTGCCGATGCCGCCTTCGGTGAGGCCGGCCGCGAGCATCGCACCGACGATCACGATCGCCGAGATTGCGTTGGTCACCGCCATCAGCGGCGTATGAAGTGCGGGCGTGACTGTCCAGACGACGTGGTAGCCGACGTAGATCGCGAGCACGAAGATGATCAGGTTGGTGACCGTGTGGGAGACGATTTCGTGTTCCATGTTTGACCTTACTTTCGTTTCACTTCGCCCGACTGCGTCATCAGGCACGCGGTCACGATGTCGTCGTCCGTCGGCACATGAAAGCCGCCTTCTTTCGTCAGCACCAGCTTCAAGAAGTCGAGCACGTTGCGCGCGTAGAGCGCGCTCGCGTCGGCCGCCACCAGCGCCGGCAAGTTGGTCTCGCCGACGATGGTGACGCCGTGCTTGACGACCGTCTTGTCGGCCTCGCTCAGCGGGCAGTTGCCGCCGGTCATGCCGCCGCTCGCATCGGCGCCCTTGCCGGCCGCGATGTCGACGATCACCGAGCCCGGCTTCATCGACTTGACCATGTCTTCGGTGATCAGCGTCGGCGCCGCGCGGCCCGGGATCAGCGCGGTGGCGATGACGATGTCGGCCGCGGCGATGCGCTTGGCCACTTCGGTTTGCTGGCGCGCGAGCCAGCTCGGCGGCATCGGCTTGGCGTAGCCGCCCACGCCCTCGGCCGCGGCTTTCTCTTCGGCCGTGTCGTACGAGACCTCGATGAACTTGCCGCCCAGCGACTCGACCTGTTCCTTGACGCTCGGCCGCACGTCGCTCGCCTCGATCACCGCGCCCAGGCGCTTGGCGGTGGCGATCGCTTGCAGCCCCGCCACGCCGACGCCGAGAATCACGACTCGCGCGGCCTTCACCGTGCCCGCTGCGGTCATCAGCATCGGAAAGAACCGCTGGTATCTGTCGGCCGCGATCATCACCGCCTTGTAGCCGGCGATGTTGGCCTGCGACGACAGCACGTCCATGCTTTGCGCCCGTGTGGTGCGCGGTGCGGCCTCGAGCGCGAAGCTGGTAATGCCGGCGCCGGCGAGGCGGTGCAGGCCGTCGGTGTCAAAGGGGTTCAGCATGCCGACCAAGTTGGCGCCGGTTTTCATCGATGAGAGCTCGCTGTGCAGCGGCGAGCGCACCTTGAGCACCAAGTCACAGGAGAACGCGCCGCTCGCATCGGTGATCTCGGCGCCGGCGGCCTCGAACGCCGCGTCGGTGATGCTTGCCGCGGCGCCTGCACCCGACTGAACCCGGATCGTGTGGCCTTGCGCTTTCAGCTTCTTCGCGGTTTCGGGCGTGACCGCCACGCGCGTCTCGCCTGCCGCTGTCTCCAGCGGGACTCCTATCAGCATGGGTGCCTCCTCGGGCGCTTGAATCTTTGGTAAGTGTGAATTTTGGCGCAGCTTACACAACCCATCTGCGCTCGTAACATGGCCAGCATGCCTCTTCGCTTCAAACCCAGCGTCACGGTTGCTGCCGTCATCGAGCGGCAGGTGGGCGCGCGGCGCGAGTTTCTGCTGGTCGAGGAGCACACCCCGGAAGGGCTCAAGCTGAACAACCCGGCCGGGCACCTGGACCCCGAAGAATCGGCGCAGCAAGGCGTGGTGCGCGAGGTGCTGGAAGAAACCGCCTGCACCTTCACGCCCAGTCACTTGGTCGGCGTCTACCTCTCGCGCTTTAAACGACCGGCGACCGGTGAAGACGTGACCTTTCTGCGCTTTGCGTTCGCCGGCACGGTGAGCGAACCCGACCCCGCCCGCCGACTCGACGACGGCATCGTGCGCACCGTCTGGATGACGCTCGCCGAGTTGCATGAAGCCCGCACCCGTCACCGCAGCCCGCACGTGCTCGGTTGCATCGAAGACCACCTCGCGGGCAGACGCTTCCCGTTGGATGCGATCACGACCGACGAGTCGGTCTACAGGCCCGAGATCAAGCGCTGACTGGCGCCTGCGTCCCCGCAGCGAGCCGCCAGGCCACCAACTCGGCGATCGTCAGCATCGGGTAACCGTACTGCCGAGAGAACGCAAGCAGGGCGTCGCCGCGCATCATGCTGCCGTCGGCGTTCATCAACTCGCACAGCACCGCGGCGGGTTGTAAGCCGGCGAGCCGCGCCAACTCGACCGCGCCCTCGGTGTGGCCGCACCGCTCTAGAACGCCACCCGGTGCCGCGCGCAGCGGGAACACGTGACCGGGGCTGACGAGATCGTCCGCGCTGGCATTGGCGGCAATCGCGGCGCGCACCGTGGTCACCCGGTCGGCGGCGCTGACGCCGGTGGTGACGCCCTCTCGCGCTTCGATCGACACGGTGAACGCAGTGCCGTAGCGACTGCCGTTGTTAGCGACCATCGGCGGCAGCGCGAGCCGCTGCAGCACGTCGTCGCCAAGGCAGAGACAAACGATGCCCGAACACTCGCGGATCAGTGTTGCCATCATCGGCACCGTGATCCGGTCGGCCGCGACGATCAGGTCGGCCTCGTTCTCGCGGTCATCGTCGTCGAGCAGCACGACCGCGCCGCCGTGGCGGATGGCATCCAGCGCGATCCTCAATCGAGGCGGCATGGGGCGGGCGGAAACAGAAGTTCGAGACATGGTTGAAACGCTCCTTGTGTTGATCACAAAAAACATTTCAGGGCGCGCAGATGCGGCACAGCCACGCCGGGGGAACAGCGCGGCCACGCGGCACCAGCACATCTTCTTTCATCCGGACTGTGACCGTCGACTCTGGCATCGCACCAGATCTGCTGACCTCTTTGCCTGACGGCCAAGAGCGCTCGCGGGCTTCATCACCGAAGTGATTTACCGCCGGTGGGGAATTTCGCCCCGCCCTGAAGACGCGTGCCAGCCATGCGACCGGCGCGCGCATCGTAGGTGCTAAGCCCTGCCGCAAGCGTCACCGGGGCGACACCTAAAATTCGAGCCATGAAACCCCAGCGTGTCGTCGTCGGCCTGTCGGGCGGCGTCGATTCGGCCGTCACGGCGCACTTGCTTAAACAGCAGGGGCACGAGGTGGTCGCGATCTTCATGAAAAACTGGGAAGACGACGACCGACCCGCCGGTGGGCCGGGTGAGGGTGATGCCGGTTACTGCACGTCTAATGCCGACTTCATCGACGCCGCGGCGGTCGCCGATGTGCTCGGCATCGAGATCGAACACGTCAACTTCGCGGCCGAATACAAAGACCGGGTGTTCACCGAATTTTTGCGCGAATACGAAGCCGGCCGCACGCCCAACCCCGACGTGCTGTGCAACGCCGAAATCAAGTTCAAGGCTTTTCTCGATCACGCAATGCGGCTCGGTGCCGCAAAGATCGCGACCGGCCACTACGCCAGAGTGCGCGAACGCACCGGCCGCTTCGAGTTGCTCAAGGGCCTCGACCCATTGAAAGACCAGAGCTACTTCTTGCACCGGCTGACCCAGTCTCAACTCGCGAAGACGATGTTCCCGATCGGCGAACTGCCCAAGACCGAAGTGCGTCGCATCGCCGCCGAGATCTGCCTGCCGAACGCGAGCAAGCGTGACTCGACCGGCATCTGCTTCATCGGCGAGCGGCCGTTTCGTGAGTTCTTGAATCGTTACCTGGCCAACACACCCGGGCCGATCAAGGACGACCGCGGTCGCACGATCGGTGAGCATGTGGGCCTGAGCTTCTACACGCTCGGGCAGCGTAAGGGGATCGGCATTGGCGGCTTGAAGGAACACGAGCAAGCGCCCTGGTTCGTGGCCCGCAAAGAGATCGCGACCAACACGCTTTATGTCGTGCAAGGCCACGACCACTCGTGGCTGCTGTCGCACACGCTGCAGGCCGACGACGCGAGCTGGGTGGCCGGCGAGCCGCCGACGGCTGCCTGTCTAACCGCCAAGAGCCGCTATCGCCAACAGGATGCAGCCTGCGTGTTGGCGGGAGGCGCGGGTGCGGCGTTCGCGCTCCGCTTCGAGTCCGCGCAGTGGGCGGTCACGCCGGGGCAGTCGGCGGTGCTCTACGACGGCGAGGTCTGCCTCGGCGGTGGGGTGATCGCCGGCTCGGGCTTTTAGTTCGAGGCGCCCAGGTCCATCGTCCAGTAACTGCTGACGGCAGTCGTCGCGGTACCGGGCACGCACACCAGACCGACCTCTTTGAAGTTCGGGTTCATCAGGTTGGCGCAGTGGCCATCACTCGCGACCCAGCCGGCCATGACCGAATCGATGCCGATGTAGCCGGCGGCGATGTTCTCGCCCAGGCCGCCCCAAACATAGCCGGTGGCGTTGACACGGGTCGAGAGCGTGCTGCCGTTCGAGCCGGTGTGCGAGAAAAACTTGTTCGCCACCATGTCCTGCGAATGACCCTCGGCGGCTTGCGTCAGCTTCGCGTTCCAGGTCAAGGGCGCCGCCGACGCGAAGCGGCCGCCGGTGTGGCAGTCGGCGCCCGCGGCGCGCACGGCATTGATGCGGTCGAGCGCGGTTGCGGCGAACGCGCTGATGTTGCAAGTCGAGCCCGCGGTAACTGCGGTTGCCGCCGGGTTGCTCGGCGCTGCGGGGGCTGCAGGCGCGCTGCCGCTGCCGGCACCGGCAGTCGGTGCCGCAGCGACCGCGTCGGTGCTGCTCGAGCCGCCACCGCCGCAGCCAGCAAGGGCGAATGCTGCGATGACAGAAGTAGCGCGCAAGGCGTGGCGTAGCGGTGTGGAAATGATCTTCATGGGGTCGCAGCCTAACCGTCGGTGATCGTCGAGGCGTCTCGAAGAAGTAAGCACGGCGTAAGCAGCGCGCGGCGGCGTGAAATGCACCACACCGACCGTGCCGCTTCAGTGCACGCGCGCCCAGCCGATAACAGAGGCTTGTAGCAAGCCGCCCGTCCATCGATGGCCTTTGGCAGTGACCGAACACATGAACATGCGCCCTCATACCGCTCTTCGCGCCAACCGCAGCGGGACGCCATTTGTCCCCATGCCTGAGACAGAGCCGGTACGGGTGCATGTGCATGTGCTGGTGCCGATGCTGGCGCTCGCACTTGCGACGCTGGCCGCGTCGCCCGCGCTGGCCGGCGCCGTGAAGCTCAACTTCACCGGCGCCAACGGTGCACCGCTGGCCGATGCGGTCGCGCTGCTCGAACCGGTGGGCGCCAAGGTGGCGGTCAAGCCGATGGCTGACGCCGAGATCTCGCAGTCGAAGCGGCAGTTTCATCCGCGCGTCACGCTGGTCACCACCGGCACGCGGGTGACTTTCCCGAACTTCGACACGGTGCGGCACCAGGTCTACTCCTTCTCGCCGATCAAGACCTTCGAGCTCAAGCTTTACGCCGGCGTGCCGGCGGTGCCGGTGTTGTTCGACAAGCCGGGCTTCGCTGTGCTCGGCTGCAATATCCACGACTCGATGGCGGCCTGGGTCGTCGTCGCCGACACGCCCTGGTCGGCGCGCAGCAGCAGCAACGGCAGTGCCCGCATCGACGCGGTACCGCCCGGCAGCTACCGTCTTCGACTCTGGCACCCCGGCTTGCCGACCAACACCGAGGCGCCGCCGATTGCGCTCACGGTGGGCGCTGCCGACCTCGAACAAAACGTCCGCATCGCGGCGCGCAGCGAGCCGTGATGCCGCAGCGCCAACTCACGGCCTGGTTCGGTCGATCGATCGGCGCGCAAATCGTCACGCTCAGTCTCGGCTTGTTGTTTGCAATCCAGGTCGCGAGCTTCAGTGCGATCAGCGCGAGCTTGGGCCAACACGCGCGCAGCCGTTTGCCCGAGCAACTGCAGGTCGGCGACCGCGTGCTTGCAAGCCTGCTGGCGCAAAACGCGCAGAAGCTGACGCAAGGCGCCGGCGTGCTCGCATCCGACTACGGGTTCAAGCAAGCGGTGCTCTCGAACGACGCCGAAACCGTGAGCTCGGCGCTCGCCAACAACGGCAGCCGCATCGGCGCAACCGTGACCGCGCTGCTCGCGAGCGACTTCTCTTTGCGCGCCTCGAGCGGCACCGCGCGGCGCGAATTGCTGCCCGTGATTTCGCAACTCACCGCCCAGGTCGCCGCCGGCGGCATCCCCGGCGGCGTGGCCTTGTTGGGTGGCCGGCCGCATCAGGTCGTGCTGGTGCCGATGAAAGCCCCGGTGACCGTGGGTTGGGTTCTGATGGGTCTGCCGCTCGACGCCTCACTGGTCGCCGACATGCGCTCGCTCTCGACCTTGCAGATGACCTTGCTCACGCGGTCCGGCGACACCGCCTCTTGGCAGGTGGCGCTGACCAGCCTCGCGCAGCCACTTGCCGCGGGGCTGGCACACGCCGCCTGGGCGACTCCGGGCAGCGTGGCGACCGCCGCAGCCACCCCGCCCACACTGCGCACGGTCGAGGTCGGCGGCGAGGCCTTCGGCGTGCAGGCGCGCTGGCTCACGCCCTCGGTGCTGGCGCTGGTTTCGCTTTCGGTCGACGAGGCGGTGCGCCCGCCACGCGACTTGCAGATCGCCCTTGCGGCCATTACCTTGATCGGCTTCATCGTGTTCGTGGTCGGCAGCCTCTTCACGGCGCGGCGCGTGACCGGCCCGCTGCGCCAACTCGCCGCCGCCGCGGACCGCCTCGGCGCCGGCGACTCGAGCACGCCGATGCAAGGGCTGCAACGCGCCGACGAGATCGGCGGCCTGGCCGTTGCCTTCGAGCAGATGCGCGTCAGTGTGGGCGAGCAACAAGCGCAAATCCTGAAGCTCGCCTACTGGGACGCACTTACCGGCTTGCCCAACCGGGTGCAGTTTCGAGATGCGGTACGCGAGGCCATCGCCGCAAAAGGCGAGGGCGGCGCAGTGATCATGCTCGACCTCGACCGCTTCAAACACGTCAACGACGTGCTCGGCTATCGGGTCGGCGACCTGCTGCTCGGGAGCGTCGGCGAGCGCCTGAGCCATCAGGCGGTGCGAGTTGGCGACATGGTCGCGCGTCTCGGTGGTGACGAGTTCGCCATCCTGCTGAGGCGGGCCGATGCGGCGCTCGCGCTCACGGTTGCCGAGCGCATCGTTGCGGCCTTCAACGAACCACTGGCACTGGAGGAGCACACGGTCGACATGGGCGCCGGCATCGGCATCGCGTGCTGGCCGCAGCACGCAACCGATGCCGACGCGCTGCTGAGCCGGGCCGAGGTCGCGATGTATGCCGCCAAGCGCCGGACTGCAGGCCCGTTCATGTACGACACGTCGATCGACGCCGCCAGCACGCAGATGTTGTCGCTGCTGAGCGAGTTGCGGCGGGCGGTCGAGAAGGGCGAGTTGCGCCTTTATCTGCAGCCCAAACTGATGCTTGAGAGCGGCCGCGTCGGCGGTGCCGAAGCCCTGGTCCGCTGGCAGCATCCGAGCCGCGGGCTGGTGCCGCCGATGGAGTTCATCCCGTTCGCTGAGCAAACCGGTTTCATCCGCACGCTGACGATGTGGGTCTTCGAGGAGGCGGCGCGGCACTGGCTCGCGCTGCGCGCCGATGGACTCTCGCTGCAGCTTTCGGTCAACCTCTCGACCCGCGACCTGCTCGACCCGGAACTGCCGCAAAAATTCGGCGCGCTGCTGGTCAAGTACGGCGTACCGGCCGAAGCTTTCTGCCTCGAGATTACCGAGAGCGCGATCATGGAC
Organism: Rhizobacter sp.; assembly: GCA_043753755.1. GTDB lineage: Bacteria > Pseudomonadota > Gammaproteobacteria > Burkholderiales > Burkholderiaceae_C > LMDS01. The sequence goes on along the minus strand of JAYUWC010000398.1, from coordinate 14,750 downwards.
GACCCGCAGCGTGCGCTGGCGACACTCAACAAGCTGAGCGGTCTCGGCTTCAAGCTCTCGATCGACGACTTCGGCACCGGTTACTCGTCGCTCGCCTACCTGAAGCGGTTGCCGGTCGACGAGCTGAAGATCGACAAGTCGTTCGTGATGAGCATGGTCGAAGACCTCGACGACGCCAAGATCGTGCGCTCGACCATCGACCTCGCGCACAACCTCGGTCTTACGGTGGTGGCCGAAGGCGTCGAGAACGCCAAGGTCTGGGACGCCCTGCGCGCGCTCGACTGTGACGAAGCCCAGGGCTATCACATGGGCAAGCCGATGCTTGCGGCTGAGTTCTGCGGCTGGTCGACGGCGTGGTCGGCAAAGAACGCGTCACGCACTTCGGGGTCTTCGGCGGTCATGCTGCACTGATTGGCCTGGGCCGATTCGACCCCACTGAGCCGTCAAAGCTATTGCCTGTTGGTGATTCTGTTCATCATCTTCAAGCCGTCACTTTGCTTGATGACCAGCATGCCCGGAGCGCGCACGGAACTGGATTGGTCGTTCACGAGGTACACGTTTTCGCCTGCCGCAAGGCTGCGCAACACACCCGGCGTCCGACTTTGGTCGATCCATTGCTTGGAGACCGCGCCATTGCGATCGATCACATCTAGGGCCACGCGGTTGTTGTATCGGTCGACCACTTCAACCCTTGCTTGCCGCACGTTATTCGGTAACGCCGAGCCGGGGCTGCGCACGTCATCGGTGCGCAAGAACTCATACTTGATAGATGGCTGGTCCGGCAGGCTGGCGGGAGACGTACCTATCGGAAAAATTCCAGTACTGAGCGACATCCCGGTGGAAAGCGCTTTCGGATTGACGACATAGCCGTTTTGGCCATCCATGATGACGGCGCGGCCGTTCATATTTTCGATGACCATCACATGGCCGTACTCGGCCCCCAGCGCCGATACCAGGAGCAGACCTCGCGCCCCGTGCGGCAGCGATTGCACGTGGCGCAGCAGGGAGTTCATGTCGAATGGCAGAGTCGGCCCTAACTTTTGTGGGGTGCCCGTGATTGGCAGGCGGCCATAGAAATAGTAGACGTCGTGCTCGTAAGGGACATGCCCCTCCAGTGCCATGGCGGGCCTGCCGGCTCTTTGCCGTTCGAGCGCAACAGCGGTACTGAGGCAGTTGGCACTGTCGCCTCCCTTCGGGTTCACATGCATGCCCGGGAACATCCAGCCCACCTTGTCCAGCACATAGCTGATGTCGGTGATGGCTCCGAACTTTCGGCGCAAAAACGAAGAAGGTCGCGCCGTAGTGTTGGTGGGCGTGTTTTGCAGCCGCCTTGCCGGCAGCTTGATCTTCACCGCAGGCGACCGAGCCCGAGGCCCCACGGACGCATTCTTCGGCTTGAATACCGTGCCCGCAGCCGCCAGGTCGTTGACGGTCGCAATCATTTGCTGCGAGCTCATTCGGGCCTGCATGTCCGAGTAGCCCTTGTTGAATGCGTCGCTGGCATTCGACGGCATCTTGAACTGCGGGTTCGAGCTCGCGGTGACGAGCGCGTACATCCCGCCGCCCCGCGCGTCGTTGCTCAAAATCAAAAAGGCGTGCAGATCCTTGTCGCCGCGGCCGCCGCTCAGGTCGACGATGCGGACGTTGTTGCCGCGATCCCTGGCCTCCGTGATGGCCCCTGGGTCCAAGAAGTAGGAACCGGGCTTGCCGCTGAACCAGGGCTTCGGGACAACGCCGTCGCGCATCGACGGATCATTCAGATCGATGGTGACGGCCTTCTGCGAAGGCGCCGAGACAGACGTCGCACTCGGCGATGTCGAACCCGGCAACGCCAAAGTTGGTTTGGGCTTGAGCGCCTGATAACGCACGAGTTGATTGACGCGCTTGAGCGCCAGTTCGAACGACGCGGCGTAGATCGGCACGGTCGACTTGCCTCCCCGGGCCTCATAGACCGCACGGCCCGCAGCGTCCCAGCGCGCGAAGCGCAGTTCGACCTTGCCGCCGAGCGTCTCGATGCCGTGCCACCGACCGTCGTTTCGGTGCCCGGCGTCGGGTGCCAGCTTTTCTTTGGGTGCGGCGCTACCGGCCAGAGAGCTTTCGACCAGAGAAACAGCCGAGTCGAAGGCTGTGGCGGCAGACGGGCTGGTGCTCGAGACCGTGACACGCGTCAACGTCGTACTCCCGCCGGGGCTGAGCTGGGCTTGTCCAGGCGCATCGAATTGACACCATTTTTTGTGACCCCGGAACCTACGGTGTCTCGCTTTATCGGTGTTGCACCCCGCTTTACGAAAGGAGGGTCGATGACCGTCGACAGGCGTCGAAAAAACAACGGCCTCGAGTGGCGGACTACCATCTGCGGTCCGTCTTTTCTGATGCGCCACGGAGGCTTGGCATGACCCCATCGATCATCGAATTCGACTTGCCCGCAGCGAACGGCACCACCTGCCTCGCGCAGGCCCGGGCCCATTTGCCCGAGCCGGTACCGCCTGCGCAGCGCCCCGCGCTGATGCAGCGCATTGCCGAGCAGCTCGAGGCGCGTGATGCGGTGCTGGTCGCGCACTACTACGTCGATGCCGACCTGCAAGACCTAGCGCTCGCGACCGGCGGCGTCGTTGCCGATTCGCTCGAGATGGCGCGATTCGGCCGCGACCATGCGGCGCGCACTTTGGTCGTCGCCGGGGTGCGCTTCATGGGCGAGACCGCGAAGATCTTGTCGCCCGAAAAGCGCGTGCTGATGCCTGATCTCGAGGCCACTTGTTCGCTCGATCTGGGCTGCCCGCCCGATGCCTTCAGCACGTTCTGCGATGCCCACCCCGAGCGCACCGTGGTCGTCTACGCCAACACCAGCGCGGCCGTGAAAGCGCGTGCCGACTGGATGGTGACCAGCGCCTGCGCGCTGCCCATCGTCGCGCACCTCAAGGCGCTTGGTCAAAAGGTGTTGTGGGCGCCCGACCGCCACCTCGGCCACTACATCCAGCAGCAGACCGGTGCCGACATGCTGCTCTGGGACGCGGCCTGCATCGTTCACGACGAGTTCAAGGCGGTCGAACTCGCGCTGCTGCGCGAGCAGCACCCCGACGCGCAAGTGCTGGTGCACCCCGAATCGCCGGCCGCCGTGATTGCGCTCGCCGACGTGGTCGGCTCGACCACCCGCTTGCTCAAGGCGGTGGTCGAAGGCAGTGCGCGCGAGTACATCGTCGCGACCGACAACGGCATCCTTCACCGCATGCGCCAACTCGCGCCTGGCAAGACCTTGATCGAGGCACCGACCGCCGGCAACAGCGCCACCTGCAAGAGCTGCGCGCATTGCCCGTGGATGGCGATGAACGGCCTGCGCGGCGTGCTTGCCTGCCTCGAGCAGGGCCGAGGCGAAGTCGATGTGCCCGAGCCGATTCGAAGCGACGCGCTGGTCTGCATCGAACGCATGCTCGACTTCGTGGCTGCGCAACCGGGCGCGGTGGCCAAGCCCGGCTTCGTGCCGAACATTGGCGCGGCCTGAGAGGCGAACATGTTCGACCGCAACGAAACCTTGGACGAAGCCCGCGCCCGCAATATCGACGACGCGCTGCGTGAAGACATCGGCACAGCCGACTGGACGGCCCGACTCGTGCCCGCTGCGCGCCGCGTGCAGGCACGGGTCACCGTGCGCGAGGCCGCGGTGCTGGCTGGCCGCGAATGGTTCGAGGGCTGCGTTTTGACGCTGGACAGCACGGCGCGCATCGACTGGCATTACGCCGAAGGCGCCGACATGCAGGCCGACACCGCTGTCTGCGAGATCGAAGCCGATGCGCGCGCGCTGCTCTCGGCCGAACGGCCCGCACTCAATTTCTTGCAGATGCTCTCTGCCGTCGCCACCCAAACACGCCGGCATGTGGAGGCGATAGCAGGCGCTTCGACCAACCCGCGCGGCTGCGTCGTGCTCGACACCCGCAAGACGATGCCGGGCTTGCGCCAGGCGCAGAAATACGCGGTGCGGGTGGGTGGCGGGCACAACCAGCGACTGGCGTTGTGGCACGGCATCCTCATCAAAGAAAACCACATTGCCGCGGCCGGCGGCGTGGGTGCCGTCTTGGCGAACGCGAAGGCGTTGAACGCTGGGGTCGAGATCCAGATCGAGGTCGAAACGCTGGCGCAATTGCGCGAGGCGCTTGCGGCCGGTGCGGTCAGCGTGCTGCTCGACAACTTCACCGAACCGGCGATGCGCGAGGCCGTGGCCATCACCCGAGGTAGCGCGCTGCTCGAGGTTTCAGGTGGGGTCGAACTCGGCCAGTTGCGCAGCATCGCCGCCACCGGCGTCGACCGCATCTCGGTCGGCCGGCTGACCAAAGACGTGCGCGCAGTCGACTATTCGATGCGCGTGTCGAGCCGGTTCGACACTGCCGCTTGAAGCCCGAGTCGGGTCCGTCAAGGCCCCCGTTGGAGTGACCGGTGGCGGCGGGGGCCGCTGCTAGAGTCGCGCCCTCCTGCACATCGGCAAAAGGGCGTGAAACGTGGCTGTCTTGGTCATTTTGGTCGGCGTCATCGTCGGCGGCTGGTCGTCGGAGAGCTTCGGCGCGTTGGTGGGCGGCGTGCTGGCTTGGCTGGGTTGGCGTTCGGTGCAACAGCAAGGCGAGTTGGCAACGCTGCGCGGTGAAATCGCCATGCTGAGAATGCAGCGGGATGACCCGGCCACGGCGGTCGACCCGCAGCCCGCATTGAAGCAGTCGACACAGGCGCCAACAGTACCGCGCGTCACCGACGCGGCGGCCGGGTTGCGCGAGGCGGCGCCGGCGCGCGCGGTGCCGAAGGCGCCCGGCGTCGCGGCGGCGCCTCGACCCCTCGCGGCGCGGCCCGTCGAAGCGCAGATCGCCTCGCCTTCAGCCGTCAGCAGCGTTCAGATCGACGCTCCTGCCCGCGCGTCGGCCGCGCCACGCGCCGATCCGTTCGCCGTCATCAAGGCTTGGCTGTTCGGCGGCAACACCATCGTCAAGGCCGGCGTCGGCATCCTCTTCATCGGGCTGGCGTTTCTGGCCAAGTACGCGACCGAGAACGTCAGCGTGCCGGTCGAGTTTCGGCTGGCCGGCATCGCGGCGGCGGCGCTCGCGTTGCTCGTCGTCGGCTGGCGGCTGCGGCTCGCCCGGCCCGGCTATGCCCAGATCCTGCAAGGCGCTGCCGTGGCGGTGCTGTACTTGACGCTGTTCGTCGCGTTCCACTTTTACGGCGTGCTGGCAGCCGGGCCGGTGTTCGGCTTGATGGTGCTGGTGGCGGCTTTTGCAGCCGCGCTGGCGGTGCTGCAAGACGCCCGTTCGCTGGCCGTGGTGGGGGCGCTCGGTGGCTTCGCAGCGCCGCTGCTGGTCTCGACCGGTTCGAGCAATCACATCGCACTTTTCAGCTACTACCTGGTCCTCGATCTCGGCATTGCCGCGGTCGCGTGGCACAAGACCTGGCGCGCTCTCAACCTGGTCGGTTTCGCCGGCACGTTTCTGGTGGCAACCGCGTGGGGCGTGTTGAAGTACCAGGCGGTCAACTACCCGAGCAGCCAAGCCTTTTTGATCGCGTTCTTCATCCTCTTCGTTGCGATTCTGATGATGCCGGCGAGGCGCCTGCCTGCCGGCCATTCGGCGGGTGCGGTCCGCGCCGATGGTTGGGTGCAGGGCAGCTTGTTGTTCGGCCTGCCGACCATCGCCTTCGTGCTGCAGTACGGGCTGGTGCACGAGACGGTTTTCGGGGTCGCGCTCTCGGCGTTGGTGATGGCGGCTTTCTACGTCGGGCTCGCGTTGCTGATGCGCTCGCGTCCGGCTCTCGCCCTGCCGTTCGAGGCCAGCTTGGGGGTCGGCACCGTGCTGCTGACGCTGGTCATCCCGTTCGCGCTCGATGCGCGCAGCACCACCGGCGCGTGGGCGCTCGAGGGTGCGGCCTTGGTCTGGCTGGGTTTTCGTCAGTCACGCCGGCTGCCGCGCTGCTTCGGCTACTCGTTGCTGGCTTTGTCGTGCGTGGCGATGGGCATTGCGCATGAACGCTACGGCGCGCCGACGGCCGTCTTCAACGCAGTGCTGATGAACGCGCTGCTCGCCGCAGCGGCCTGCCTGATCGCAGCGTTTTGCGTTCACCGGTATGTCTCGCAATCGGTGGTCGCCTCGGGCTTGCCGCTGCCCCAAGAAGCGGCAGCCGAGCCGGTGCTGATCGCAGTGGCGGTGGCCTGGTCGCTGGTCGCGGCGGCGACCGAGATCGATGCCTTCGTCGCGCCGACGAACGTGTTGGCGGCGTCGTTGGTTGCGCTGAGCTTGCTCGCCTGGGTCGCCAACGGCCTGACCGTGCGGCTGGTCTGGCCGATGGTCGCGCTGCCCAACATCGGCCATGCGCCCCTGCTTGCCGTGGGCGTGCTGGTCAGTGCGATCGGCTGGGCCAGCCCGGCCGCGGGCGGCGGCTGGTGGGCCTGGCCGCTCGCGCTCGCAACCCACCTGGGCGTCTTGCGCTTCGCTGCATCACGCTGGCCCGCGGCGGCACGAACCGCCATCCATGCGCTCGGGTTGTTGGTGCTGGCTGCCCTCGGTGCGCTGCAGGGCAGCGCCGTCACGCGGCCCTGGGGCGAGCCGGGCAGTGCATGGCCCTGGCTGGGCTGGCTGGTGCTGCCGGCCGTGCTCTCGATGGTCTTGCTGCGGCCGGGCGTCGCCGGCCGATGGCCGATCAGCGCTGCACTTATCGCCTACCGCTCGATCGCCGCGGCCGTGCTGGCGGCGGGCCTGGTGCTGTGGTCGCTGTTGGCCAACATCGCCTCCGATGGCTCGGCCTCGCCGCTGCCCTACCTGCCGCTGGTCAACCCGCTCGACCTGGGCGTCGGCGTGGCGCTGCTCGCGGCCTGGCTCTGGTTGCGCAGCGACGGCCTCGCCGCGCTGCCGGCGTGGGGGCCGAATGGGCGGCCGCCGGCGCTGTTGCCGTTCGCACTGATCGGCGCAGCGGGTTTCGTCTGGTTCAACGCGATGCTTATCCGCGCCTTTCACCACTTCGGCGGCGTGCCGTTCACTTTCGATGCGTGGATGAGCTCCCGGTCGGTGCAGACCGGCATCACCTTGCTCTGGGCCGGCCTCGCGCTGGTGTTGATGTGGTTGTCGGCGCGGCGCTTGTTGCGCTGGCCGTGGGTCGTGGGGGCGGCGCTGCTCGGCGCGGTGGTGTTGAAGCTGCTGATGGTCGACCTGTCGGGCTCGGGCACGGTCGCGCGCATCGTGTCCTTCATCGGTGTCGGTGTGCTGATGCTGGTGATCGGCTATGTCGCGCCCTTGCCCTCGCGCGCGGCACCACCACCGCTCGCGAGTCGGCCGGCTGGCGCTTGAAAGGCGAACGTGGTGAATGACTCGACCCTCGGTACGCGGTACCTCACGCCGCTCTTCGTCTTCGCGTTAGCCGGCAGTGGCCTTGCGGCGACCGCCGACGCAGCCGAGCCGGCGTTTCGCCACCAGGCGCCTATCGCGGTCATGCAGCCCGCGTCGTTCGTTCAGTTGCCGCTGCCCCCCAGCGTGTACGAGCGCAGCGCGCAGGCCGAGTTGCGAGACCTGCGCGTCGTCGACGCCACCGGCGCGCGGGTGCCCTTCGCCCTTTTGCAGCCACGCGTGGCGCAGACGGTGCAAGTCGATCAGCTGCGCGACGCCGCCGTCTACCCGCTGCCACCGCGCCCGGCGGATGGTCGAGCCTGGGCCGCGCCGGTCGAGATTTCGGTGCAAGGCAGTCGGGTCGACGTCAAATTGCGCAGCGGTCAAACTGCGGTCTCGCCGACTAACGCGCCAGGTTGGCTCATCGATACCGGTGAGCGCATGCCCGGCAGCCCCATGCCGCGGGCGCTGCGCTTAGCATGGCCCGCCGGCGCCGATTTCAGCGCCGCGTTCGAGTTCGAATCGAGCGATAACCTGAGCCAGTGGCGTGCCGGCGGCAGCGGCCAATTGATGGCGCTCAATTCGGCCACCGGCCCGCTCACACAGCCGACGCTCGATCTGCCGCCGACGACCGGCCGTTTCGTGCGTCTCGTGTGGGCCGATGCCGCCGCAGCGCCTCTGCTCAACGGCGCAAAGGTCGTGGCCGCGCAGCCGCAAAGCGTCGTGTTCGACCCGCCGACCGAGTTGATCTTTGCAGCGAGCCGCGAGCCCAGCTCGCGAGCAGTGCCCGGCGCTGCGTCACCGCCGCGAGACGAACTCGCCGACCGCGCCCTGCACTTCGACCTGGGCGGCAACCTGCCGCTCATCGCAATCGATCTGCAGCTGGCCCCTGGGCCCCGGGTGGCGCCGGTTCGCGTGCAGAGCCGCAGTCGGCTCGACCAGCCTTGGCAGCAGCTGGTCGACGCCGTGGTCTACCGCCTCGAGCGAGATGGCAGCGTCAGCCACTCACCGGCGATCGCCGTGCAGGCCAGTGCCCGCTACTTGCGGGTCGTGCCCGACGAACGCTCGGCTGCCCTCGACCCCGGTGCCACCCGCCTCGTGGTGCGCGCGACGCTCGCGAGTCTGGTGTTCGCGAGCCAAGGCCAGCAGCCGTTCACGCTGTTGGCAGGCTCGGCGGATGCGCCCGCTGGCGCGTTGCCGATCGGCACGCTGGTGCCGGCGCTCGACAACGAGCGCCCGCGCTTCGGCCGCGCGAGCCTGAGCGAATGGCGCGAGGTGGCGGCCGTCGCGCAGCACGAGCAGCGTCAACAGCGCGAGGCCGCGCTGCGCCCGTGGCTGCTGTGGGCGGTGTTGCTGGCCGGTGTCGGCGCCCTCGGCTTCATGGTCTGGGGCTTGTTGTCGAAGCACGCGGCAACGGCAGCGCCGATGGCGCCAGCACCGTCGGAAAACTCACCGGCAGCGCCTCTGGATAGTCGCGGCTGAAGTGCAAGCCGCGGCTCTCGTGCCGCAGCAAGCCCGAGCGCACGACGAGTTCGGCGCAGTCGACGAGATTGCGCAATTCGAGCAGGTCGCGGGTGACCCGAAACGCGGCGTAGTAGTCGCGCGTTTCTTCGCGCAGCAAAGCGATGCGGTGCATCGCACGCTCGAGCCGTCGGGTGGTGCGCACGATGCCGACGTAGTTCCACATCACCAGGCGCAGCTCGTCCCAGTTGTGCGAGATCACGACCTGTTCGTCGGCGTCTTCGACCTGACTTTCGTCCCACGCCGGCAGCACCGCCGGCGCCTGCAGTGGCGCGGCGTCGATGTGGGCGGCGCAGCTCTGGCCCAGCACCACACATTCGAGCAGTGAGTTGCTGGCCAACCGGTTCGCACCGTGCAGGCCGGTGCAGGTGGTCTCGCCGACGGCATACAGACCCGGCAGATCGGTGCGCCCGGCCAGGTCGGTGACGACGCCGCCGCAGGTGTAGTGCGCCGCCGGCACCACCGGGATCGGCTGGCGCGCGATGTCGATTCCGAGCCCGAGGCAGCGCGCGTGGATGGTCGGGAAGTGCGCTTTGAGAAACGCTTCGCCGAGGTGGGTGGCATCGAGCAGCACGTTGTCGAGACCGTGCTTCTTCATCTCGAAGTCGATCGCGCGGGCGACGATGTCGCGCGGCGCGAGTTCGAGCCGCGCGTCGTGCGCGGCCATAAAGCGCGTGCCGTTCGGCAAGGTCAGGTGCGCGCCTTCGCCGCGCAGCGCCTCGGTGATCAGAAAGCTGCGGGCTTCGGGGTGGTAGAGGCAGGTCGGATGGAACTGGATGAACTCCATGTTCGCCACCCGGCAGCCGGCCCGCCAGGCCATCGCGATGCCGTCGCCGGTGGCGGTGTCGGGGTTGGTGGTGTAGCGGTAGACCTTGCCGACGCCGCCGGTCGCAAGCACCACGGCGCGCGCAGCCAGTGTCTCAACGCGGCCGGTGTCGATGTCGAGTGCGTAGACGCCGTGGCAGTGCGCCGCAGTTGGCGAGCCGCCTGCCGAGGCGTCGCGCGAGACGATCAGGTCGATCGCCATCACCCTCTCGCGCAGCGTGATGTTGGCGTGCGCCGCGGCGCGGGCCAGCAGCGTCCCGAGAATTGCCCAGCCGGTGGCGTCGGCCGCGTGGGCGATGCGGCGCACGCCGTGGCCGCCCTCTCGCGTGAGGTGAAGGCCGAGCGGGCCGGTGGTGTCGTCGGTGAACGGCACGCCCTGCTTCACCAGCCACTCGACGGCCGCGGCGCTGCGTTCGGAGATGAAGCGTGCGGTGTGTTCGTCGACCAGGCCGGCGCCGGCCTCTTGCGTGTCGCGCACGTGCTCGTCGACGCTGTCGTCGGCCCCCAGCACGCCGACGATGCCGCCCTGCGCCCAGGCGGTCGCGCCCTCGTTGAGGCCGCGCTTGGCGAGCACGACGACGCGTTGCGTGGCCGCCAAGTGCAGTGCCGTGGACAAGCCGGCGAGGCCGGCACCGACGATGACGACGGGAAGATCGGTGAGCGACACGAGGCGGCCTTTACAGGAACGAGAGAACGTCTAGCGTAGCAGTGCCTTCAAACCCGCAGTGCGATGACGATGCATGCCGACGCCGAGGTCGGCGTACGGATCGAGCAGCAGACCTGCGCGAGCAAAAAACGTTCGCGCAAGAGCGCGCCAGACGTGTGGCCTTGCGCGTACTGGGGGCATCGGGAGTCGCGCCGCGCTCTGCGGTCCGCAGCACGGTCACAGGCGCAAGGCCACAGGCGGCTCGGGGTCCAGGCTGTCGCCTTGCCCATTCCTGCATGCTGTAGGCCGGTGTTCGGGGCAATACCCTAGCCCTCGGCCGCGAGCGCCCGGTGAGAATCCCTGGCTGTTTCTCGGAGTGATCGATGGAAAAAACCTGGTTGAAGCAGTACCCGGCCGGCGTGCCGGCCGAGATCGATGTCAGCGAATGCGGCTCGCTCGTGGCCCTGCTCGACGACAGCTTCAAGAAGTACGCCGGCCGCATGGCCTACAAGTTCATGGGCAAGTCGATCAGCTTTGCGCAGGTCGACGACGCGTCTCGTGCGATGGCCGCCTACCTGCAGGCGCAAGGCCTCGAAAAAGGCGACCGGGTCGCGATCATGTTGCCCAACGTGCCGCAGTATCCGGTCGCGGTCGCGGCGGTGTTGCGCGCGGGCTATGTGGTGGTCAACGTCAACCCGCTTTACACGCCGCGCGAACTCGAGCATCAGCTGAAAGATTCGGGCGCCAAGCTGATCATCATGATCGAGAACTTCGCGACCACGCTGCAGCAGGTGCTCGCCAACGTGCCGACGAAGAAGGTCGTGCTGACCGCGCTCGGCGACATGCTCGGGTTCCCCAAGTCGCTGATCGTCAATTACGTGGTGCGCAAGGTGAAGAAGATGGTGCCGGCGTTTTCGCTGCCGGGTGCCGTGACCTTCAACGATGCGCTCTCGCAAGGCCGCGGCAAGTCGTACAAGCCGGCCGACGTCGGCCCTGACGACATCGCGGTGCTGCAGTACACCGGCGGCACCACCGGCGTCAGCAAGGGCGCAGTGCTGCTGCATCGCAACCTGGTCGCCAACATTCTGCAGTCCGAGGCGTGGTACCAGCCGGCGCTGAAGAAGATCCCGCCCGGCCAGCAGCTCGTCACGATCTGCGCGCTGCCGATCTATCACATCTTCGGTTTCAACACGAACATGATGCTGGGCATGCGCATGGGCGGCGCCAACATCCTGATCGCCAACCCGCGCGACCTGCCGGCGATGTTCAAGGAGTTGAAAGGCGAGACCTTCCACAGCTTTCCGGCGGTCAATACGCTTTTTCAAGCGATGGCCAACCACGCCGACTTCTCAAGCGTCGACTGGAGCGGTTTGGTGATCTCGGTCGGCGGCGGCATGGCGGTGCAGAGCGCCACCGCCAAACTCTGGCTCGCGAAAACCGGTTGCCCGATCGTCGAGGGTTACGGCCTGTCCGAGACCTCGCCTTCGGCCACTTGCAACCCGGTCGACAGCACGGCCTACAGCGGCAACATCGGCCTGCCGATGCCGAACACCGAGCTCAAGCTGATCGACGACGACGGTGCCGAGGTGCCGCTGGGCACCCCGGGCGAGATCGCAATCCGTGGCCCGCAGGTGATGGCGGGTTATTGGCTACGGCCCGATGAGACCGAGAAGGCCATGACCGCCGACGGCTTCTTTCGCAGCGGCGATATCGGCGTCGTCGACGAGCGCGGCTACTTCAAAATCGTCGACCGCAAGAAAGACATGATCCTGGTGAGCGGCTTCAATGTGTACCCGAACGAGGTCGAAGACGTGGTCACGCAGATGCCGGGAATTCTCGAATGTGCGGCGGTCGGCATCGCCGATGCGAAGGCCGGCGAGGCCGTCAAGCTCGTGGTCGTGCGCAAAGACCCGGCCGTGACCGAAGCCGATGTGCGTGCCTATTGCGAGGCCAACCTTACCGGATACAAGCGACCCAAGCTGGTCGAGTTTCGGGCCGAGCTGCCGAAGTCGAACGTCGGCAAGATTTTGCGTCGTGAATTGCGCGACAAGGCCTGACCCGGCAGCTTTCGGTGTGGTGAAGACACGTCTTGCGCGAGCCCGGTGTCACACCGGCGAGGCGTTCCGTACTGCTACATTTCGTGCATGACGAGCACCCGTGCGATGCGGGTGGTCACGCACGACGAGACGTTGACGGGAGCTCACAGTTGATCTGGTCCAAGACCGACGCAGGGCGAAACGAAATGCAATTGCGGGGGCTCGTGAAAGAGCGCGCCCAGCGCAACCTGCTGCTCGTCATTGACGGCATCAAGTCCGAAGAGATGTTGCTCGCCCACCTGGCCGGCATCTCGCCCCAGGACTTTGCGGCGTTGCAGTCGCTTGGCTTGATCGAGCCGGTGCCCGCCGCCGGCTCACGGCCCGGCGCTGCCGCGAACCGAAACGTCGGCTCGTTTTCTGCACCCACGGCGCCGGCCCCCTTGGCCGCACCCGAGCCGGCCGCAACGGCCGAGGCCGTGCCACTCGACTACGCCCAGTTCACCGCGGCGCTGACCCAGATCATCTCGAAAGAACTCGGCCTGCGCGGCTTCGTATTGACGCTCGCAGTCGAGAAGGCCGGTACCAACGAGGCGCTGCACGCGGTCGCACAACGCACGCTCGCGCAGGTGGCCGAGCGCAAGGGCGAGGCGGCAGCCGCCGCTGCCCGCCGCGCGCTTTACGGCCGCTGAATCCCAGCCGCCCCGGCGCGTGCGGCCCACTGCCATGCCGCGTCGCCCGATCGCGATCGTCAGTGCGATGCAGCACGAGTTGCGTGCGCTGCTGACCTTGCTCCACCACCCGGCGCCGGTGCGCCTCGCAGGCCGCGACTTTCACTGCGGCAGCCTGCATGGCCAACCGGTGGTGCTGGTGTTGTCAGGCATCGGCAAGGTTGCCGCGGCGAGCACCACGACTTTGTTGCTGCATGCTTTCGACGCGCGGCAGGTGGTTTTCACCGGTGTGGCCGGTGGCCTCAGACGGGGCGTCAAGGTGGGCGACGTGGTGGTCGCCCGGCAATTGCTGCAACACGACATGGACGCGTCGCCCCTCTTTCCGCGTTTCGAGGTGCCGCTGACCGGCCGCTCGCGTTTCGAGACCGACCCCGCGCTCGCCGATTCGCTCGCCGCCGCTGCACAACGCTGTATCGACAATGCGGCTGTGCTGATCGGCGCGCCCGAGCTGGTGGCCTTCGGCATCCAGGCCGCTCTCGTCCATGAGGGTCTGATCGTCAGCGGCGACCGCTTCGTCACCGGTGCCGCCGATGGCGATGCGCTGCGCGCGGTACTGCCCGATGCGCTCGCAGTCGAGATGGAGGGCGCCGCGGTGGCCCAGGTCTGCGCCGACTTCGCTCGGCCGTTCGCGGTGCTGCGTACCGTCTCCGATCGCGCCGATGCCGATGCGCCGGTCGACTTCATGCGCTTCATCGATTCGGTAGCGAGCGTCTACACGCGCGTGATCGTCGATGATTGGTTGAAGAACGGCGTCGACGGATGAGCACCGCCCGGCCGCCAGCAGGTGCTCGCTCCCGCTCGGCGGGACCGGGCGCAGCCCGCAGGGCGCCCCGTTGAAGGTGTGGCGCGCGCTGGTTCGTGGGCTCTGGCATGGCCCGCGCACGCTGCTGCTCGCACTCGCTGCGTTGTGGTTCTTGTTCGAAGAATTCGGCTGGCGGCCGTTGGCGGCGTGGCTGGGCCGCTTCACGAGATGGCCGCCGTGGGCCCGCACCGAGGCGCGCATCGCCGCGCTGCCGCCGCGTTTCGCGTTGTTCGTGTTCTTGCTGCCGGCGGCGCTGCTGTTGCCGGTGAAGTTGCTCGCGGTCGGGTTGATCCACGCCGGCCAGCCCATCGCCGGGGTGATCGTGATCGTTCTCGCCAAGCTCACCGGCACGGCGATCGGCGGCCGGCTCTTCATGCTGATGCGTCGGCAGCTGATGACGATTCGCCGCTTCGCGCGCTTCATGGCGTGGTGGCGCGCGGTTCGTCGACTGTCGCGGCGTTGGCTGGAGGCTTCGGCCGCATGGCGCGCGGCGCGTGGCCTCGCCAAACGCTGGCGCGCGCACTGGCGTCGCCGCTGAAAGACACGCTCAAAAGACTGCGCGGCGCTCATGCACACTCGACGCATGCCTGCCCGATTCTTTGTCGACCTGCCGCTGCGCGCCGGCGCGCCGTTCACACTGCCGAGCGGCCCGGCGCGACACGTACAGGTGTTGCGCCTTCAACCCGGCGCGGCAATCACCCTCTTCGACGGCAGCGGCGGCGAGTGGTCTGCACAAGTGTTGCGCATGGGTCGCAGCGAGGTCGAGGTGATGCTGATGGAGCACACGCCGGTCGATCGTGAGCTCGCGTTGCCGGTCACGCTCGCGCTCGGCATGCCGGCCAACGA
>JAYUWC010000397.1:0-8782 GCA_043753755.1 Rhizobacter sp. | reverse complement strand
GCGCAGGCGCAGGCTGGGGTACTCGCCGGGCCACACGAGGGGCTTGTCGAAGCCCGCGTCTTTGGCACGCTGCCAGCGTTGGCGGGCGATGTCGAGCTCGCGGTGATACGCGGCCTCGCCCCAGCGCGACTGCTTCCAGGCGGCAGTCATGTAAACGGTGATGCCCTCGTTGAGCCAGAACTCCGACCAGCTTGCGCAGGTGACGAGGTTGCCCCACCACTGGTGCGCCATCTCGTGCGCGATGACCCAGTCTTCGTCGGGCATCTCGAGGATGGGGTCGAGCATTTCGTGGCCGATCACCGCGAAGCTGCTCATCTCTTGCGCCGCGCCACCGGGCACCAGCACCTGCGTGTAGACGTGCTGCGGCAGTGCGACGCCGGCCTTGGTTTCGAAGAAGGCAAGCACGCGGGCGCTCTCTTTGAAGCGTGCCTGCAAGCCGGCGGCGTCAGTGGCAGCGCCGAGTGCGCGCAGGCGCGGCTCTGTCGGGTCGTGCCACTCATCGAAGCGGCCGGCCGCGAAGCCCAGTGTGTAGAGCGGATAGGGCTGCCGCTGCCTCCAGCGGTGCCCGCTCGCGTCGATGGCTTGGCCGCTGGCGACGGCTCGGTCGCCCGTCGGCAACACGAGGTCGATCGCGACGCTCGCGCGCAGCAGGTCGCCGCTCGCACACGGCATCCACTGGCAGGTGTGAAACGCGGTGTACACGTAGCGGTCGCCGAACACCAGGCCCTCGGCCGCGGGGCGTGGTAGTCGAGTTCCCGCCACGCCTCGGCGGTGTTGGCCTGCGCCTCGGTGAGTGCGATGCGCCAGCCGGTCGGTGTCTTATCGATGGCAAGCTCGCGGCCGTCCAGACGGGGGTTTGTGATCTGCAGGTTGGGCGCCGGCAAATCGATGGCTCGTGGTGTCGATGTCGACTCTGCACGCGGGTCGGTCTTGAAGCGAATGCGCGCATGACCGCTAATTCGCTGCGTCGAAAAATCCGGCCGCAGTTGCAGTTCGTAGTGGTCGGCGACCAGCGCTTGTGCGGCACAGGGCGGGGCGGCGCAGGGCACGGTACAGAGGATGGTCGCGGCAAGCGCGCGCGCAAGCGAAGTCGTTGGCTGCGTCATGATTTGATAGTGTAGGGAGCCATGCCCGCACGCCCGAACCGCAAGCACCACTACAGCGTCTATGTCGTCGAGCTCGACGACAGGGTCTGGAGCCTCGCGGCGTTTCGCCGTGCCAACCCCGGCCACGTGATCGGCAAGCCCCTGGTCTATGTCGGCATGACCGGCCTCGACCCCGACCTGCGCTTCGATCGCCACAAGGCCGGCGTGCAAGCCAACCGTTTCGTGCGCGACTACGGCTTGCGCCTGCTGCCGCAGCTGTTCGAGGTCTACAACCCGATGCCCTACCACGGCGCCTGCGAGATGGAGGTCGAGCTCGGCATCGCGCTGCGCGAGGCAGGCTACGGCGTGTGGCAGGGTTGACCGGCGACGCGCGGGGTCGCGCGGGTCGAGTCTTAGGTCATCTCTGCCGATCGACCCACCGTGATCGGCTGCGTGCTGCCCAGGGCCCGCATGAGTACATCGCTCAGGTCGAGCCTCACGCTCAGCACCTGCGCCATGTTGGGCGTGCAGAGCGCCAGGGCACGTTCGAAACCGAACCAGCCGAAGCCGTCCATCTCGGGCAGGTCGCGGCCGCTGTGGCGGTCGAGGTAACGGCTCTCACAGCGCAAAGCATTGAGTTCGACGCGCGGCATCACGGTCGCAAAAAGGTGCAGGTTTTTCTTGCTGGTGTACGGCAATCGACCGAGTTCGAGCAGCGCCTCGGGTCGAAGCTCGAGCCCGGTTTCTTCGCGGGTTTCGCGCAAGGCGGCATCGATCGGGGTCTCGCCGAAATCGATGCCGCCCTTGGGCAGATCCCAGTGGTTCTGGCCGGTCACATGGCACAGCAGCAGCTCGCGATCCGTGGTCAGGATCACGACTCCGCAACTGAGACGTTTGGGATTGAAGTACGACATGGCTCGCATCGATTGGGTGCTGGCAAGTCTGGCATGCAGTGCTTCGCGCAGTCCATCGAACAGCGGCGCGAAGCCGGCCGAGATCGGCGCTTGTTCACGACTCCAAAGAGACGCGCGGCCTTGTGTGTTGCAGTTCACAGCTCCTTTTCACGTGCACCCCTGAACACGGGTGTCGAAAAAGTGCCATCGGTTGGAGACTGAACGGCAAGACCAACTGGAGACACCAATGAAGAACCGGAACTGGCTGCTGATGGCGTTATTGGTCTTGAGCGTGAGTGGCGCCCAAGCTCAGCTCAAAGGCGCGGGCTCGAGCTTTGCCGCGCGTCTGTACGGTGGCTGGAGCCAGGTCGTCGCTAAAGGCGCCGACTCGCGCCTCGACTACAGCCCGGTCGGATCGAGCGGCGGTGTCAAGGCCGTGGTCGATCGCAGCGTCGACTTCGGCGCCTCAGATCGCCCGATGTCGCGCTCGCAGCTCGAGCAGGCTGGTCTGGTGCAGTTTCCGACCGCGGTCGGCGGTGTCGTGGTGTTTGCTAACCTGCCCGGGATTGCCAGCGACAAACTCAGGCTCGACGGGGCCGTTCTCGCAGGGATGTACCTGGGCACGGTTAAACAGTGGAATGACCCGGCCCTGAAAGCGTTGAACCCGAGCCTGAATTTGCCCGCGCTGGCCATCACACCTGTCTATCGCGCCGAAGGTTCGGGCACGTCGTTCGTGCTGACCAACTACCTCTCGAAAGTGAGTCCGGCTTTCAAAAGCGCCATCGGGCCGACCTCGACCTTTACCGTGACGGGCGGCAAAGGCGGGAAGAGTACGGCCGATCTGCTCCGGGTGGTCCAGGACACCCCCGGCGCCCTCGGGTACGCCGACTATGCGTTCGCCATCGACTCCGGCCTGCCGACCGCACAGATGAAAAACCAGTGGGGGCGGTTCGTCGCTGCCAACGTGGAGTCGCTGCAGGTTGCAATGCGTGCGGCCAACTGGGA
Organism: Rhizobacter sp.; assembly: GCA_043753755.1. GTDB lineage: Bacteria > Pseudomonadota > Gammaproteobacteria > Burkholderiales > Burkholderiaceae_C > LMDS01. Next base: position 5,799 of record JAYUWC010000397.1, on the reverse strand, counting down.
AATATTGTTGATCGATCAGGAGCCGACCTTCGAGCTCGACCTGACCGACGCGGGGTGCCCAGGCTGCTGGCCCATCGCCAGCACGACCTACGTGCTCGTGCCGATTAAGGGGCGCAACGGCAACAGCGTGCGCGTGCTCGACTTCTTCGAGCAGGCGCTGCAGCAAGGTGACGAGTCGGCCAACAAAAAGGGCTACGTGCCGCTGCCGACGCGGGCCAAAAACATCGTTTCACTCGCGATGCGGCGCTGGAACACGTCGCTCGACAAGTCGGGGGTCGGCCGGCCGCAGAGGCGCACCGAAGGCGACGGCCTGCCGACGTTGCTCGCCGCCCGATGACTCAGCGGTCGATGCCGCCGAAGCAAAGGTATTTCAGCTCGAGGTAGTCGTCCAGCCCGTACTTCGAGCCCTCGCGGCCCAGGCCCGATTGCTTGACCCCGCCGAAGGGCGCCTCGGCGGTTGAGATCAGGCCGGTGTTGATGCCGACCATGCCGGCCTCGAGCTTCTCGGCGACGCGCATCACGCGGCCGATGTCTCGGCTGTAGAAGTAGGCGGCCAGGCCGAACTCGGTCGCGTTGGCGGCGGCGACCACTTCGGCCTCGGTGTCGAAGACAAAGATCGGCGCGAGCGGGCCGAAGGTTTCTTCTTGCGCAAATTTCATCTCGGCGGTCGCGCCGCCGATCACTGTCGGCTCGAAGAAGAGGCCGCCGAGCGCATGCCGCTTGCCACCAATCAGCACCTCGGCGCCTTTGGCGCGCGCATCGGCGATGTGCTCCTCGATCTTCGCGACCGCCTTGGCATCGATAAGCGGGCCTTGCGTGACGCCCGCGTCGAGCCCGTTGCCGACCTTCAGCGCCTTGACCTTCACAACCAGCTTGTCAGTAAAGGCCTGCAGCACGCCGCGTTGCACGTAGAGCCGGTTGGCGCAGACGCAGGTCTGGCCAGTGTTGCGGTACTTGCTGATCATCGCGCCGTCGACTGCGGCATCGAGGTCGGCATCGTCGAACACGATGAAGGGCGCATTGCCGCCGAGTTCGAGCGAGAGCTTCTTGATCGTGTCGGCGCTTTGCCGCATCAACGTGCGGCCGACTTCGGTCGAGCCGGTGAAGCTGAGCTTGCGAACGATCGGTGAACGCGTCATCTCGCCGCCGATCTCGCTGGCCGACCCGGTCAGCACGGCCAACAGGCCTTTGGGCAAGCCAGCGCGTTGCGCGAGTTCGGCAAACGCGAACGCCGAGAACGGCGTTTGGGTGGCCGGTTTGACGACCATCGAGCAGCCCGCAGCGAGCGCCGGGCCGGCTTTGCGCGTCAGCATCGCGGTCGGGAAATTCCATGGCGTGATCGCCGCCGTGGTGCCGACAGGCTGTTTCAACGTGACGATGCGCTTGTCGTTCGAGGTCGCCGGGATGGTGTCGCCGCAGACCCGCCTCGCTTCGTCTGCGAACCACTCGATAAACGACGCTGCGTAGGCGATCTCGCCTTTCGCCTCGGCCAGCGGCTTGCCCTGCTCGCTGGTCATGATGAGCGCCAGATCGTCGACGTTGGCAAGCATCAGGTCGTTCAACTTTCGCAGTGTGGCCGCGCGTTCTTTGGCCGGCACGTCGCGCCATGTGCGTTGCGCGAGATCGGCGGCTTCGATCGCGCGCACGGTCTCGGCCGTGCCGCACATCGGTACCGTGCCGAGCACTTCGCCGGTGGCCGGGTTGGTGACCGCAGTGGTCTTGCCGCTGTCGGCGTCGACCCACTCGCCGGCGATCAGCGCTCGTTGCTTGAACAGGGTCGGGTCGTTGAGCTTGAGCATTCGGGGTCTCCGGGTAAGCGGCTTCGCTGGATCGCACGCAAGAGTACCGGGCAATCGATGGCCGCTCGTCCGGTGCGGTTTCAGGGCTGCGGCGCCACCTCGAATTCGCCGACCCGCACTTGGTCTTTCGTGCTGTCGAGTCGCAGCGTCACCGCCTGCTCTTTCTGGCCGGCGCTGCCGAAGCCGGTGGTGAGCGTGAGCTGGATCGTCGTCGCGCCGCTGACCACCTGCCGGCGATGGCCGTAGTACTGCGCCGTCACCGTGTACTTGCCCGGCACCGCGCGCCGCAAGCCGAACTCTTCGGGCCCGTAGCCGCTGGTGATGTCGCTTGAGACGCGTCCGCCCTGGCGGCTCAGCGGGTGGCCGTAGAAGGCCCGCTCGCCGTTCGGGTCGGTGACCCAGAGGTCGATGTCGGTGTTGTCGGTGTCCCAGGCCAGCGTGACCCGCAGGTCGAGCGGCAGGTTTGTCAGCAGCCGCGGGTCGATGCGATCAGTGGTCAGCGGCGTGCCCCGACGCTCGGCCGCGGCGACGATCGCATTCAACTCGGTCAGCGCGATCAGTTCGATTTCTGGAAAGCGCGGCCACTGCCGGCGCGCGACTTCATACAGCGCGTCGACCGCTGCCTGCGCCTGCCCGCTGGCCGCGAGCGCAAGGCCGAGATCGCGCTGCGACTGCGGCTCGTCGGGCGCCAGCAGCAGCACCTGACGCAGCACCGGCACCGCCAGATCGGCGCGCTGCATCTGTACCAGCCGCGTGCCGAGGATGCGCAGCACCTGGCGGTTTTCGAGATCCATCTCAGCCAGGTTCGAGAGCACGCGCAGACCAAGTGCAGTCTGCCCCCGCTCGAACAAACGCTCGGCCACATCGATGATGAACGCGGTGCTGTTCGGCCAGCTCGCGCGCTCGCCGAGGTAGACGCGGTAGAGCTCGGCATCGGGCGCTGCGCGAAGGCGAGCCGCATAGGGCGCGTTGTCGGGCAACGGCAGCAGGCGGATGGTGGCAAGGGGTGGTGCGGCCTCGCTGTCGCTGGCCGATTTGGCTGTGCGCGGTGCCGGTGCCGCTACGGAGGCGGGCGCGAAGCTCAAAACCATGTTGATGTGCGCGTCGGCGAGCGTCGATGGCCCCGTCGGCGCCTCGCGTTGCCGATCGGCACGCGGCGCGTCTTGCATCACCCAGTCGGCGGTCGCGATCGGCGGTGTCACCGATGGCGTGTCTTTCGGGAACTCGCGCCCCCACCAGGCCTGACGCGCCTCGAACAACTTCACCACGCGCTCGAGTTGCGCGCTGGCGTTTGCTTGCGTGTCGCGCTCGATCTGTCCGCGAAGCCGCGCGACCGCGTCGGCGAGTTCGGGCGGCGGCGCAACCCTGTGGCTTGCGTAATCTTGCGCGCGGTCGAGCACGATCAGCGAGGTCTCGCGCGTGACCACGCCGAAGGCCGTGCCCAGCCGCCTGATCTCGGCGCGGTTCAGCGAGAAGTCGGCATCGAGTGCGGCCACACGCAAGCGCGCCCAGGCTTGCGCAGCGATCGGCCCGGCGCCGTGGGCCGCGTCGACCATCAACTCGACCGTGCGCTGCCGACCGCCCGGGTCTTGCACCCGCACCCGCAGGCTGCTCCGGGCGGCGGTGAGTTCACCGCCGATCACGACGCGGTCGCCGGTCGCATAAGCCGACGCAGCGACGAGCTGCGTCGCGCCGTTCGATTCGATCGAAACGATATGGCTGGCTTCGCTCAGCAGGCTTGCAGCAGCGGCGGCAGCGTCTTGCTGCGTCAGGTCGATGAAGCGGCCGCCACTGCGTTCGCCGATGGCGCGCAGGCGTGCCGAGTCGATGCGTCCGGCGGCGGCAATGGCGTACACCGGCAGCTTCACCTCGGCGAAGCGCTGCGCGCCGTAGTTCGACAGCCCGTCGGAGAACAGCAGCACCTCGCCCGCACCGGGCTCGGGCAGGGTCTCGGGCACGAAGGCGCCGAGGTCGGTGGCGCCGTCGTACACGGTCGCCTCGAGCGCCATGCGCAGCGCGCGCCAGTTGCCGGCCTTGACGCTGAAGCGCTGGGCAGGCTCGGCCACATCGCGCAACCGCACCAGCAGCACCTCGGTGTCGCGCGCTTTTGCGAAGTAGGCGGCGAGCAGCGCGAACTCGCGGCCGTGGTCGCGCCCGGCGCCCGAGCCCGAACTGTCCCAGACGATGGCCACGCTTCGCGGCAGGACCCGGGTCGCGCTGCGGCTGTCGATCGGCAGCTGCGCAATGAAGTAGTCGCGCCCGTCGCGCCGCTGTGTCGTGACGTTAGAGTCTGCGCTGGCCGTGAAAGCGACCGTGAGCGCACCGTCGACCACGGCATTGCGACGCTCGAGCGCGAGCTGCTGACGGCTGCCGACCGCAACGAACGCCGGCAGCGCCAGCCCGCGGGCTTCGGCTGTCGGCCGTCCAGAAGCCCCTTCGACGGCGACTTGCACCGCGAACGCCGGCAGGCGCTGCGCATAGCCGAGCGGCAGGCGAAAGCGCACCTGCCCGCCTACCGAGCTCAGCCATTCGGCATAGCGCAGCACGACGGTCTTGTCGCTGTGCGGCTCGATCGGATAGACCCGAAGCCGCGCGTTGTCGCCCTGCGTTTGCGAGACCAACGCGGGGTCGATGGTGCTGCGGGTCACGGCCTCGAACACCGCCTCGCCGCGGGCTTTGTCGACCGGCACCGCTTCGCGCAGCACGCCGCCCACGTCCATCGCCATGCCGACGATCGCCTGCCCGGGTTGCAATGGAAACTGCAGCTCGCCTTCGAGCCGCCGCGGGTTGGCGTTGTGGAAGGTCAGCGTGACCTCGGTCAACGCGCTGCGGCCGCTGATGCGGGTCTGCACGCGTACGGCGCGCAGGCTGACGGGGGTCTCGACCGCGGTGTTGACCATCAGCCGGGGCGCCTCGATTGCCGGCATCGGGGCCGGAGGCAGCGCCAGAGATTGCGCGAGGCTGGAGTGTGTGGTGGCAATGACGAGCAGCAATGCGGCCGCTTGGACAAGTCTGCGAATCGGTCGTGTGGGCATCAGGCTCTCCGTTGACCGCTGCGAGGGATTCGCGAAGTCTGAAAGTTGATACGGGCGAGCGCTGCAAACAGGGTGAAGTGGCAGATGGGCAGCGAAATGCTGCGCACCGCGGGGGTCGAAGGCCAGCCGATCAACGCGGCCGAGATCGGAGCCGCCTGATGCGCGAACACCGCGCACGAGATCGTCGCCGTGTTCGGCTGTGCACGCCGACACCGCCGACACCGCCGGCGGCGTCACCAGCGATCTCAAGGCGTTGCGTGTGGCGATCGACCGTGCGCGTCACCCAACGCTCCTCGTCGTCGACGGGTCGCGTCGCTCGCCGCCGAGCCGTTCGAGATGAATGCACTGCGGGTCGACGTGGCGTTGGGGGCCAGTCTAAAAGGTTTGATGCTGCCGCCCGGGCTGGCATTCGTGTCGGTCAACCCGAAGGCAATGGAGGCATCGCGTGCCACCCGGGCCCCGCGTTTTTTTTGGGCCGGCGGCCTGGGCACGCTTGCAGGCCGCGCATTTCGTATCGGCCAGTCAGGCGACAGCGATGCGCCGATGGTGCGGGGTGCGCTTGCCGACATCGGGCTGAACTCGCGGTCGCGGCGATTTTGTTTGGCCGCGGTGGTGTGGGCCGCGCCGTGCAACGCCCTGCTGCAGGTTGAGCCCGGCTGCGAACCTCAGCTGCGCGGCACCGGTTGCGTCAAGGCCTGGTGCCCGATGATGCCGTTGGCGAGGGCATGTGCGGGTCGGAAGGCGGTGATGAACCCATCTGCGGGATCGTGGTGCCACCGGTCGATGGCATCGGCACGTCGGTCGGCCCGGTTTCAATCCGCGTTGCGCTGCGCCAGATCGGCGGTGATCTCGGCCATCAAGGCATCGAGTTCTTCGATCTCGAACGGCTTGGGCAACGAGCGCACCCGCGCGCCGATGGTCGCGAGGCCGTGGCGAAACTCGTAGCCCGAGCACAAAACAGATCG
>JAYUWC010000396.1:0-8787 GCA_043753755.1 Rhizobacter sp. | reverse complement strand
AGCATCACCCAGGCATGCGGGCGCAGCACCGCGATGTGGTCGGTGATGGTCTTCGCGTTGGCCGGGCCGACGCCGATGTTGACCATCGTGATGCCGCTACCGTCAGCGCGCACCAGGTGATAGGCCGGCATCTGCGGCAGGCGCGGCGGCGCAGCACCCAACTCGTCGCCCGGCTGCGGGGGCAGGCCGGCGCGGCGCGTGACTACGTTGCCGGGTTCGACGAAAGCAACATAGTCGTGGGCCTTCAACTGAGCTCCACCGACTGCGGCCTGATCGACCGCTTGGGCCATCGTCTCGTGGCCGAGCCGCACGAATTCGTCGATGTAGAACTGGTAGTTCGTGAACAGCACGAAGTTCTGAAAATGCTCGGGCGCGGTGCCGGTGTAGTGGCGCAGGCGGTGCAGCGAATAGTCGACGCGGGGTGCCGTGAAGAGCGCCAGCGGCTGCGATTCGCCGGGGCCGAGCTCGCGCGTGCCGTTGGCAATGCCGTCGTCCATCGCGTTCAGGTCGGGCAGATCGAATCGGTCGCGCAGCAGCACCCGGCGCTCGGAGGTGAGGTTGCCTTCGAGGTGATCGTTTTCGGCAAGCGAGAAGTGCACCGGAATCGGCTGACTGCTGGTGCCCACTTCGAGCGAAACATGGTGGTTTTTCAACAGCAACCGAAACTGTTCGCGGTAGTAATCGTCGAAGAGGTCAGGGCGGGTGAGCGTGGTCTCAAAGGTACCCGGCCCGGCGACGAAGCCGTAGCTCAGGCGCGAGTCGGCGCGGGCCACCGTGTCGGTCTGTACGCGCACGAACGGGTAGCACGCGCGCACGCGCTCGCCCATCGGCTTGCCGCCGACGAAGGCTTGCAATGCGCTGCGCAAGTGATGAACGCTGTTGTCGTAGATGGCGCGCACCTGAGCGAGCGCCGCGTCCGGGTCGGTGAAGCTGGCGGGGGCGATGTAGTGCGGGGCGTCGGGCATGGGCTTCCTGGGTTGTTCGGCGACGGAGAACGACAGCATTTTCACCTCGCCCCGGCATCCGGGCGCGAGCCCTTGCCTTGTATGACGTCACCCGTCCGTCCTACAGCGCGTACCGCGCTCGACCGACCACTGCCGGCCATCGCGAGTCATAAGGTCGTGTTTGCTGCTTTCCGGCAGTTGCTCAACTCATTCAGCCAAGGGAGTTTCATGATGACGGCGTTCAAAATGCTGACTGTTTCTCTTGTTGTCGCGACGACTGTCGGCACTGTCGGTTTCGTGTCCGCACAAGCCTCCGACTCGGCTCGGCCCGCCTCGCAGCGAGTGGCCAACCCGATGAGCTCGCCCGACAAGGCGCCGGGGGCACGGGTAGGCAACCCGCCGCCAGGCTCTGTTGCACGCACAACCGATTCGAACGCATAGTTCCTTTATTCGATGTCGACGCGGACGAATTCGGCCGCCGACAGGGCCGCCCCTCGCTCGTGGTGGCGCGTCTTCCGCCGAACCGATGTCCGAGGCCGACTGCGGCCGACCGCATTCCGATCTAGTGACCTTCGTCTCCCGACGGCACCGGCAGCACGTGCGAGGGCGTGCAGCCGACTTCGATACCGCACCCGTACACTGACTCGGCCCGTAAGCGGCGCGGAGCAAAAGACGATGAAGGTGTTGGTACTCGGGAGCGGCGTAATCGGCGTGGCTTCGGCCTATCAATTGGCATTGGCGGGGCATGAGGTCACGGTCGCCGACCGGCAGCCCGCGGCGGCGCTGGAGACGAGCTACGGCAACGCCGGCGAGGTTTCTCCGGGCTATTCGGCACCATGGGCCGGACCTGGCGTGCCGTTCAAGGCGATCAAGTGGCTGTTGATGTCGCACCGGCCGTTGGTCATTCGGCCCCACCTCGACCTCGATCTGGTGCGCTGGGCCCTCGCCATGCTTCGCAATTGCACACTCAAGCGCTACGAGCTCAACAAGGGCCGCATGGTGCGCGTGGCCGAGTACAGCCGTGATTGCCTGAAGGCGCTGCGCGCCGAGACAGGCATCTCGTATGACGAGCGCACCCAAGGCACCCTGCAGCTCTTTCGCACCCAGTCCCAACTCGACGGCACCGCCGCCGACATCGGGGTGCTCGAGCGCTACGGTGTGGCCTTCGAGTTGCTCGACGTGGCCGGCTGCATTCGCCATGAGCCGGCGCTGGCCCACGTGCGCGCAAAGTTCGTCGGCGGCTTGTTGCTGCCTGGCGACGAAACCGGCGACTGCTTCAAGTTCACCCAAAACCTCGCGGCCCTCGCTGCGCAGCGCGGCGTGCAGTTTCGCTACGGCACGCAGATCAAGAAGCTGCTGCACGGCGGCCGCCGCATCGAGGGCGTCACAACCGATGCCGGTACGCTCAAAGCCGATGCCTACCTGGTCGCGCTCGGCAGCCATTCGCCGTTGTTGCTGCGGCCGGTCGGCATCCGCATGCCGGTCTACCCGGTCAAGGGCTACTCGATCACGGTGCCGATCACCGATGCGGCCGGCGCGCCCGAGTCGACCGTGATGGACGAGACCCACAAGGTCGCCGTCACCCGCCTCGGTGATCGCATTCGCGTTGGCGGTACGGCCGAACTGGCGGGCTACGACCTCAAGCTGCACGACGCACGCCGCGAGACGCTGGCGCACGTGGTGACCGATCTGTTCCCGAACGGCGGCGATGTCGAACGCGCCGAGTTCTGGTGTGGCCTGCGCCCGATGACACCCGACGGCACGCCGATTCTCGGCAGCACGCGGCTGCCCAATCTCTTCATGGCCACCGGCCACGGCACGCTCGGCTGGACGATGGCCGCCGGCACCGCGCGCGTGATGGCCGACGTGATCTCGAGCCGCGCGCCCGAGATCGACATGGACGGCCTCACGCTGGAGCGCTACCCGAGCGCTTACCGCTGAAGCGAGGCCGTCGCACGCCGGGCTTCACGCGCTCAAGGCCGCGGCGCCAGCAGCGTCGACAAACGATCGGCCGTGCCGTTGATGCGCTCTAGCTTGGGGTAGCGCAGGCCGCCGGTGTAGGCGATTGGCACGTTGCGGTACTGGTCGCCGTCTTTGACCAACAACTGGATGGGCGCGCCGCTGCTCTGGGCCGCCTTGATTGAGGCCCTGAGGCGCTCGGCCTTGTAGGCCGTGCCGTCGACCGCCACCAGTTCGACCGAACCGCGCAGCCCGGCTTGAAACGCGGGGCTGCCCCAGCGCACGAAACGCAACTCGCCCTTCTTGCCGACATCGAAGCCGACCGAATACGAGAAGTCGTCGTACTTGCGCTGCGCCGCAATGCCCTTCGAGGCGCTGTTCGGCTCGCTGCTCCAGCCGAGTCGCCAGCCGGCGCGCTCCAGGCCCTTGAGCTGCGGGCCGGTCTGATGCGTGTCGAGCCGCTCGCGCAAAAACCCGGCCCAGTCGTAAGGCTGAACCCGGTTCAGCGCCGCCACCACATCATCGAAGGTGTAGCGCAGCGGCTGGACCCGACCCGGCTCGACGCCGAAGAACGCGCGAGCGAAATCGTCCAGCGATCGTTTGCCGCCCGAGCCGTCGCGGATCAGCATGTCGGCCTCGAGCCAGACCAGCGTCATCTCGACGTAGTAGTCGGCCTCGCGCTGCCAGTCGCGCCACTCGCGGCCTTCTCGCCGCGGGCCCATCACGGGCTGGTTGGTCGTGTCTTGCAGATTGCGCCACTCGCGGCCTTTTTGCGCCTCGACGCCGGCGGCGTAAATGGCCATCACGTCGCGCATGTCGGCCAGCGGCACCAGCCCCGCGCGCGCGGCGAGCACATCGCCCCAGAACTGGGTCTGGCCCTCGTAGACCCAGAGCAGCGAGTCCTGCATCGGTGTGTTGGTGTTGGGCGTCGTCAGATCGGCGGGGCGGCGGAACTTGCCGTTCCACGAGTGGGTGTACTCGTGCGGCAGCAAGCCGCGGCCGACCGACGACTTGGCCCACTCGGCAAAGTAGCCCGGCGAGACACCGTTCTCGCTCGACTGGTGGTGCTCGAGGCCGATCCAGCCGAAGGTCTCGCTGATGGCCAGCAAAAAGTCGTAATGCGCATAGTGCCGCGCGCCATAGAGGCGGTCGGCCTGGGTGACCAGTGCGCGGTGGGCAGCGAGTTGCTCGGGCGTCATCACCAGCTCGTCGGGCGAGTCGGCCATCACGTTCAAGAAGACGGTGCTGCGGCCATTCGCGGCAGCCTCGGGGTCCAGGTCGACGCGCGCCATGTGTTTGCCGGCAAACACCGGTGAGTCGATCAGCGTCTCGACGCTCACCGGCTTGAAGCGCGTGACGCTGCCGTCTTGAGCCGCGGTTTCGAGGCCGGTGCCGAACTTCCAGCCCTCGGGCAAGCGCAAGCTGGGCTGCACGGTGATGCGGCTGTCGTTGTGCCCGGCCGGGTAGAGCAGCACCGCGTTCCACTGCACGTTGACCATGTTGGCGGTGACGACCACGCGCCCGCTGTCGCTGCTGATCGGCGTGAGGCTCTGAAACTCGATTTCGAGTTGGTCGACGCCGGCCGGCACTTCGAGTGCAAAGGCGTGGACATCGAGCGGGTCGCGCTTCCAGGCAACGGCCTTGCCGGCGGCGCTGATCTTCAGGCCGGCGAGCTCGCCGATGCGGCCGGTCGGCCCGTGGTTGCCCGGCAGCCAGCGCGGGAAGTAGAGCGTCAGCGGGCCGGGAGTGACCGGCACGGTCTCTTTGACGCGCAGGATGCGGCGGTCGAGGTCGGTCGCATCCACCTGCAAGGTCAAGGTGCCCGGGTAGGGCGTGTCGACGAGTGCAGGCGCGCCAGCGCGAACGCCGGCTGACAAGGTGAGGCTCGCGAGTAGCGTGCACAGGCTCAGGGTAAGAGTCGAAGGCATGGGGCTCACAGAAGGGTCGCGGATCACGCGGGCTGCAGAGGGTACGACAGCGCCGCGCGTGCCGCAGAGCCTGCTGAATTTACGCTCGATCCGGCCGCGGTCGACCTCGCTCGCGCGCCTACAGGCTTGGCCTACGATTCGCATCACCGCCGCGCGTCACGCACCCGCAAATGACCGTCACCTCTTCTTCGCTCACCGACCTTTCGGCCTCGGCGCTCTCGGTCGAAATTCACGCCCGGCGCGTCTCGTGCCGCGAGGTGATGGGCATCTACCTCGACCGCATCGAAGCCCTCAACCCGCTGCACAACGCGCTCGTCAGCCTGCGCGACCGCGACGTGCTCTTGCCCGAAGCCGACGTCTGCGATGCCGAATTGGCACGTGGCCACAGCCGCGGCTGGATGCACGGCCTGCCGCAAGCGATCAAAGACCTCGCGCCCACCGCCGGCCTCGTCACGACGATGGGCTCGCCGCTGCTGCGCGACAACGTGCCGCGTAACGACGGCTTGATGGTCGCGCGCATGCGGGCGGCGGGCTGCATCGTCATCGGCAAAAGCAACACGCCGGAGTTCGGCCTCGGCTCGCACACCTTCAACGAGGTTTTCGGGGTCACCCGCAACGCCTACGACCCGAGCAAGTCGGCCGGCGGCAGCAGCGGCGGCGCCGCAGTGGCCCTGGCCTTGCGCATGCTGCCCGTGGCCGACGGCAGCGATTCGATGGGCAGCCTGCGCAACCCCGCCGGCTGGAACAACGTGTTCGGCCTGCGCCCCAGCCAGGGCCGCGTGCCCTTCTGGCCGGCGGCCGATGTGTGGGTCACGCAGCTCGGCACCGAAGGCCCGATGGCTCGCGCTGTCATCGATCTGGCCCGGCTGCTCGACGTGCAGGCCGGGCCCGACCCGCGCGTGCCGCTCGCGCTCGCGGGGCACAGCGCGTTCGCCGAAGGCCTGGGCGCAGTCGAGGGCACAGAGGCGCGCATCGGCTGGCTCGGCGATCTGGCCGGCCACCTTGCGATGGCGCCCGGCGTGCTCGAGGTCTGCGAGCGCGCGCTGTCGCGCCTCGAAGGCGTGGGCGCAGAGGTCGAGCCCGCGTCGTTCGCCGACCCGCTCGAACAGGTCTGGGAGGCCTGGCTGACCTGGCGCCGCTGGATCGTCGCGGCCCGCATCGCCCCCTTTCTCGGGCAAGCCGCCAACCGCGCGCTCGTCAAGCCCGAGGCCCTGTGGGAATGCGATCAGGCCCCCACGCTCACCGGCCACCAGACCATGCAGGCCAGCATCGTTCGCAGCCGCTTCTACCAACACCTGCTGGGCTTGTTCGAACGCTTCGACGCGCTCGCCTTGCCCAGCGCGCAACTTTGGCCCTTCGACGCCGATGAGCGCTGGCCGCGCGAGATCGCCGGCCGCACGATGGACACCTACCACCGCTGGATGGAAGTGACGCTCTACGCCACCTTCGCCGGCTTGCCGTGCATCAGCGTGCCGGCCGGCTTCAACGACCGAGGCTTGCCGATGGGCCTGCAATTGATCGGCCGGCCGCAGGGCGAGGCCGAGTTGCTGCGGCTGGCGCAGGCCTACGAAAATGCGGCGGGCGAGGTCTTGAGCGTCAGGCCCGCGCTCGGCACAGAAAGCGCGCTGAAGTCCATAGAACCCTTTGGAGAAAAGCCTTGAACGCAGTTGTTCGCACGGTCACTCGGTCGACCCGGTCACTCACATTTAGCCTGGCGGCGTTGGCCGGGCCGGCCTGGGCGCAGCAGCCCGTGCCGGTCGCCGATTTTTTCAAACCGGCGGAATTCTCCGAGCTGGTGATGTCACCCACGGGCAAATACATTGCCGCGCTCGTGGCCGGCCCCGACGGCCGCAAGCGCCTGGCCGTGCTCGACACGGCCGACCTACTCAAGTCGCGAATCATCGCCAGCGCCAAAGGTTCCGACATCGTTCGCGCCCGCTGGGTCAACGACGAACGAATCGTCTTCACGGTGTATGACGCGCTCGACGCGCTGGCCGGCAATCGCTACGCCGCATTGCTGGCCGCCAACGCGACCGGCAACGATCCGGTTCGCGTGCTGGTGCGCCCGGTCTGGGATACCTTCACCACCGGCACCAACATCGTCGACCGCGCGCTCGCGCCCAACCACCGCCTGCTTGGGCTGGTGCGCGACGGCACCGCAGACATCATCGTGCAGGAGTTCGTCTTCAACCGGATCGGCGAAGTCGATCACGTGAACCTGAAGCGGCTCGACACCCTGACTGGTCGGGCTCTGAGCATCACGCAAGGCGCGCCGACGGGTGTGCAGGGCTGGGCGCTGGATTCGAGCGGCAAGCCCAGGGCGTTGATCGCGACCGACGGTGCCAAAGAGGCGCTCTACTGGCGTGCGAAGCCGGATGCCGAGTGGGCCAAGGTGCAAGAGGTCGACCGGAGCAAGGGCGAGGCGACGGCCCAGCCGATCTACGTCGATGCATCAGACCGTCTGTTTGCCAGCGCCCGAGTCGGCGGCAAAGAAGACGCCTCGTCGGCCATCGTGGTCGGCATGCGCGCCGGCCTCGACAAAGCGCAGCCGGTCTTGTCGGCGCCGGGTTACGACATTGCGCCGCAGGTCATCTCGAACGGCCGCGGCACCGTGCTGGGGCTGCGCTATCTCACCGATGCCCGAGCCACGCACTGGTTCGACCCTGGCATGAAGAAGCTCCAGGAGCAGGTCGACGCGCTGCTCCCCGGCCTCGTCAACCTGCTCGACTGCGGTGACTGCGACCTTCGTGACAAGGTGCTCGTCAGCTCCTACTCCGATCGCTATTCGCCGTCCTTCCGGTTGTTCGATACCAAGACCGCATCGCTCACGCCGATCGCCGACTCGCGCCCCTGGATCAAGCCTGCTGCGATGGCCCACCGCGACCTGGTTCGCGTGCCCGCCCGCGACGGCTTGAGCATGCCCGTTCACGTGACGCGGCCGCTAGTCGGCAAGGGGCCGCAGCCGATGGTCGTGATGGTCCACGGCGGCCCGTTCATGCGCGGCGGCGAGTGGGAGTGGGAGGCGGAGTCGCAGTTTTTGGCCTCGCGTGGCTACGTGGTGATCGAGCCCGAGTTTCGCGGCAGCACCGGGTTTGGCAACGAGCACTTTCGTGCTGGCTGGAAGCAGTGGGGCCTGGCGATGCAAGACGACATCGCCGACGCAGCGCAATGGGCCGTGAAGCAAGGTTATGCCGATCCGAAACGCATTTGCATCGCCGGTGCGAGCTACGGCGGTTACGCGACCCTGATGGGTCTGATCCGCAACCCCGAGCTGTTTCGTTGCGGTGTCGAATGGGTCGGCGTGACCGACATCGACCTGATCTACTCGACCACCTGGAGCGATACCGACAACGATTTCTTGAAGTACGGCATGCCGGTGCTGGTCGGCGACCGCGTGAAAGACGCGGCGCAACTGGCCGCCACCTCGCCGATCCGCCTGGCCGAGAAGGTCACCCAACCTTTGCTGATGGCCTACGGCGGGCTCGACAAGCGGGTGCCGATCATCCACGGCACGCAGTTTCGCGACGCCGTTCGCAAGACCAACAAGCAGGTCGAGTGGATCAGCTACGCCGACGAAGGCCACGGCTGGTCGACGCTGGAGCACCATGTCGACTTCTGGAGCCGCGTCGAGAAATTTCTCGACAAGAATCTGAAGAACGCGAACTGATCCCGCTCGAGACAGTCGATCGAGATCGTTCACGATTTACGCCGAAGATTTCGATGAGCAACTCGCAGCACCTTGAGTCCCCACGCATTCACGTCGGGGTCGGCGGCTGGACCTTCGAGCCCTGGCGCGACAACTTCTTCCCCAAGGGCTGGCCGCGTGCGCGCGAGCTCGAGTACGCGAGCCGCCAGCTGACCGCGATCGAGGTCAACGGCACCTACTACAGCGCGCAGAAGCCGGCCACGTTCGCCAAATGGCGCGATCAAACGCCAGCCGATTTCGTGTTCTCGCT
>JAYUWC010000395.1:0-2880 GCA_043753755.1 Rhizobacter sp. | reverse complement strand
GCTGCGCCGCCACGTCGCCGGGCGCATTGAGCACCACCGTGCCGCAACCGCAAAGCAGCAACCCCATCGACATCGAGAGCGTCAATAAAGAAATTCTTACGATCGTTGATCGGCGCTGCATGTTGGCTGCTACAGAGGATGATTTGCTTGGCATGAGCCCGCAATCTACGCCGATAGCGCAGCCGGCGGGAGTGGACGTTTTGTCCTATGGCGACGCGCCGCGAGCGGTGCCAAGCTTCGGCTGTCCAATGATTTGCAACACGCCGCCACGCCATGACCATGCCCAACCTTGAGACGCAGCACACACCGCCATCGCTAGGCATCGGCGCGCGAGCGGCGGGGCACGGTGCGATCTCGCCGGGCGAGATCGCGATCGGTGTGGTCATCGGGCGCGCCTCCGAGTATTTCGATTTTTTTGTTTACGGGATTGCATCGGCGTTGGTGTTCCCGTCGGTCTTCTTCCCGTTCGAGCAGGGGCTGGATGCCACGCTGTACGCCTTCGTCGTGTTCTCGTTCGCGTTCATCGCCCGGCCGATCGGCACGGTCGCGTTCATGGCGCTGCAGCGGCGCTACGGCCGTGAAGCGAAGCTGACGGCCGCGCTGTTTTTGCTCGGCGTGTCGACGGCCGGCATCGCTTTCTTGCCAGGCTACAAAAGCCTGGGCGTGCTCGCGATCGTGCTGCTTTCACTGTTGCGCATCGGACAAGGTGTGGCGCTCGGCGGCTCATGGGACGGCCTTCGCTCGCTGCTTGCGCTCACCGCGCCACCCGACCGCCGCGGCTGGTATGCCGCGCTCGGCCAGCTCGGCGCGCCGATCGGCTTTGCGCTGGCTGGCGGCCTCTTCGCGTTTCTCTACGCCAATTTGTCGCCCGACGACTTCTTCGACTGGGGCTGGCGCTACACGTTCTACGTAGCCTTCGCGATCAATGTGGTGGCGCTGTTTGCCCGGCTGCGGCTTGTTGCCACCCGCGAATACGCCCACCTGCTCGATGCGCAGCAACTCGAGCCTGCCAGCGTCGTCGAACTGTTTCGCACCCAGTGGTCGACGCTGCTGGTCGGTGCCTTCGCGACGCTCGCGAGCTACGCACTCTTTCACCTCGTCACGGTTTTTCCGCTGTCCTGGATCAAGCTGTATTCGTCGCAGTCAATCAGCGAATTTTTGCTGGTTCAAACTGCGGCTTCGGCGCTTGCGGCGCTGGGTGTAGTTGCCTCGGGTTTCATCGCCGATCGCTTCGGCCGGCGCAACACGCTCGCAGGCTTTGCGGTCGCGATTGCGGTATTCAGCGGCTTCGCGCCGACCTTGCTTGGCGGCGGCACCTTGGGGCAAGACGCATTCATCCTGCTCGGCTTCTTGTTGCTCGGGCTGTCTTACGGGCAGGCCTCGGGTGTCGTCAGCTCCAACTTCGAGCCGCGTTATCGGTACACCGGCGCGGCGCTGACGGCCGACCTCGGCTGGTTCATCGGCGCGGCGTTCGCGCCGCTCGTCGCGTTGGGCTTGTCGGCTCGTTTCGGGCTGGCCGCGGTCAGTGTCTATTTGGTGTCGGGCGCGGCCTGCACGCTGATCGCGTTGACCGTTAGCCGCGCGCTCGAAACGCGCGAGTGAGCCTCGAAGCGAGAGCGCTTCAGCGCTTCAACGCGTCGCCTCGAACGGAATGACGCCGCAGTGCAGCGCGCGGTTTTTGCCGATGCGTTTGGCCGCATACATCGCATCGTCGGCGAGTTGCAGCAAATTGAGCGGCTGCCTCGCGTCCACCGGAGACAGCGCGTAGCCGATGCTTGCACTGACCACGCCGGCCAGCGGGCCACTTCCGGCGATCTGCTGCACGGCGTGCAGCATGTGCTGCGCAAGGGCATGCGCACCGGCGGCGTCGTGCACTTGCGCCATCACCAAAAACTCGTCGCCTCCGAATCGACCGACCGCGTCCTCCGCACGCACCGAGGCTTGCAACGCCGCACCCACCGCCACCAGCAAGCTGTCACCCTCGCGGTGGCCCAGGCGATCGTTGATTGCCTTGAATCCGTCGAGGTCGACGAAGTAGAGCGCCAGTGGGCGACTCGAGGCATCGGCCACTGCCGCTTCGACCCGCTCCATCATCGTGCGCCGGCTCAGCACGTCGGTCAGGGCGTCGCGTTCGACTCGGCGCTTCAACTTTTCCTGCGTCAGCGCCAGCTCGTGCACGTCGACCGTGACGGTGTAGAGACCGACCACCTCGCCGCTGCCGTCGAAGTCGGGCACGTAGCTCGTGCGCAGCCATCGTGGGCCCTGCGGCAAGCCGGTCGCCATGCGGGTGTACTGCACCGACTCGCCGGCCAGAGCGCGGCTGAAGTAGGGCTCGTGTTCGGCCCAGCGACGTGCACCGCGCACTTGGCCGATGTGCTGACCGATCAGCGCGTCGTGCGGCATGCCGATGAGCTCGGTGTAGGCCTTGTTGACGAAGCGCAGCACGCAGCCGCTGTCGAGATAGGTCAGCGGATAAGGAATGTTGTCGGTGAAACGGTCTAGCCGCGTCTGCGTGGCGACCAGCGCCGCGCGTGCCATCACGTCTTCGTGGATGTCGGTCGCGATCGTGAACACGGCTTCGACAGAGCCTGCCGCATCGATGTCGGGAAACACCTGCACCCGAACCCAGCGGCCCGACGTGGGGCCGTGCATCAACTGTCGCTCGTAGGTCACGGTGCGGCCCTCGAATCCCTGCTCGAAGGCAGGGGCCGCGGCGGCCCACGCGTGTTCGCCGAAGAGCTGCGCCAGGCTGTGGCCGAGCAACTGCTCGCGCGGACGAGCGGCCCAGCTTAAGTAGTGGTCGTTGCAGAAGACGAGGCGGGCGTCGCGATCCCAGCGGCCGATCGGAAGGTCGATCGCCGCGATCAGGCGTTCGACATG
>JAYUWC010000394.1:0-2888 GCA_043753755.1 Rhizobacter sp. | reverse complement strand
GGCCGACCAGCCAGTCGACCATGTCGACGTAGTGGCTCGCCTGGTTCATGAAGGCGCCCCCGTCCATGTCCCAGCGGCCACGCCACGGGGCGGCGTCGTAATACGCTTGGGGGCGGGTCCAGAAGACGTTCACAACCACCAGCGCCAGCCGCCCGAAGCGGCCCGCATCGACCGCGCGCTTGACGAGTTGCAGCGTCGGGTTGAGCCGGTTCTGTTTGACGACGAAGAGCTTGACGCCAGCGTCGCGGCAAGCGCGCACCATCGCGACACCCTCTTCCCACTTGGTGGCCATCGGCTTCTCGCTCAGCACGTGGCGGCCGGCGGCGGCCACCTTCATCGCCTGTCGCGGGTGCAGGCCGCTGGGCGTGGCGAGCACGACGATCTCGGCATCGCTTTGCGCGAGCAGTGCATCGAGCGATGCGAAGCCAGGTGCACCGGTGGTCTCTACCGCTGCCGCGAGCCGCGCTGCATGCGTGTCGCAGACCGCAACCAATTCGGCGCGCGGCGCGTGCTGCTGCAGCGCCGCGAAGTGGCTTTGCGCAATGCGGCCGCAGCCGACCACGGCAAAGCGCAAGGGTCGGGGCGAGGCGGCGGCTTGATCGGGCATGGGGTGGCAATGAGGGCGCCCCTGTCGAGGGCAACATGCAATTTTATGGGCCCCGGGCAACGCAAACACACCACAGGCACACCGCAGGCGGTCTGCAGAACCCGGCCCCTAAAATTACCGCCTTACCGAAAGCCCCACTCATGTCCGACGAAAACCAGCTCATCACCGAGCGCCGCGAGAAGCTCGCTGTCATCCGCCAGCAGGGCGTCGCCTTCCCGAACGACTTCAAGCCGAAGCACCGCGCCGCCGAGTTGCTGCGCCAACACGGCGAGCAGGAAAACGAAGAACTCGAGCCGCTCGCAGTGCACGTGGTCGTGGCCGGCCGGATGATGCTCAAGCGTGTGATGGGCAAGGCAAGCTTTGCGACGCTGCAGGATTCGACCGAGCAGATTCAACTCTTTGTGACCCGCGATGCGCTGGGTGAAGACGCCTATGCCGCGTTCAAGCACTGGGACCTGGGCGACATCGTCGGCGCCGAGGGCACGCTCTTCAAGACCAAGACCGGCGAACTCTCGGTGCGTGTGAGTGCGCTGCGGCTGCTCACAAAAAGCCTGCGGCCGCTGCCTGACAAATTTCACGGCATGGCCGATCAGGAGCAGAAGTACCGCCAGCGCTATGTCGACCTGATCACCGACGCCGACTCGCGAGCCCGCTTCACGGCGCGCAGCAAGGCCATCAGCTCGATCCGCCAGTTCATGGTCGAGCACCACTTCATGGAGGTCGAAACGCCGATGCTGCACCCGATCCCCGGGGGCGCGAACGCCAAGCCATTCGTCACCCACCACAACGCTCTCGACCAGCAGATGTTCTTGCGCATCGCGCCCGAGCTGTATTTGAAGCGCTTGATCGTCGGCGGCTTCGAGCGGGTGTTCGAAATCAACCGCAGTTTTCGGAACGAAGGCGTCTCGGTTCGTCACAACCCCGAGTTCACGATGATGGAGTTCTACGCGGCCTACTGGAATCACCACGACCTGATGGACTTCACCGAAGAGGTGCTGCGCCACGCCGCACGGGTTGCGACCGGCTCGGCGGCGATCACCTATGCCGGCAAGCCGGTGGCACTCGACCAGCCCTTCGCGCGGCTCTCGGTATGCGACTCGCTGGTGGTGCACGCGGGGCTGAGCGCGGCCGAGGCGGTCGATGCTGCGGTGCTGCACGCAAAACTCAAGTCGCTGGGCACCGAGCCGCCCGCGCACTGGACGCTGGCCGAATTGCAGTTCGGCTTGTTCGAAGCTGCGGTCGAAGAGCAACTCTGGCAGCCGACCTTCATCGTCGACTATCCGGTCGAGGTGAGCCCGCTGGCGCGCGCGTCCGATGCCGACCCGTCGATCACCGAGCGCTTCGAACTCTTCATCACCGGCCGCGA
Organism: Rhizobacter sp.; assembly: GCA_043753755.1. Classification (GTDB taxonomy): domain Bacteria; phylum Pseudomonadota; class Gammaproteobacteria; order Burkholderiales; family Burkholderiaceae_C; genus LMDS01. Next base: position 915 of record JAYUWC010000394.1, on the reverse strand, counting down.
ATACGCCAATGGTTTCTCGGAGCTGAACGACGCCGAAGACCAAGCCGCGCGCTTTCATGCGCAGGTCTCGAACAAGAATGCCGGCGATGACGAGGCGATGCACTTCGATGCCGACTTCATCCGCGCGCTCGAGTACGGCATGCCGCCGACGGGCGGCTGCGGCATCGGCATCGACCGGCTGGTGATGCTGTTGACCGACTCGCCGAGCATCCGCGACGTGATCCTGTTCCCGTCGCTGCGTCAGCTGGCCGAGTGAGATGAGCGCGCCGCACACACGCATCGAGACGTTGGATGCGATCGAGGCTGCGGTCTGGGCCGAGATCGAGCGCGCCGCAAAGGAGCCCGGCCACGCGTGGCGCAACCCTGTGCTGGCCACGGTCGACGGCACCGCCGCCGATGCACGCACCGTCGTGCTGCGCGAGGTCGATGCGGCACAAAAGCAGTTGCTGATCTACACCGACACCCGCGCGCCCAAGGTGGCTCAACTCATGAGCCACCCGATCGGCACGCTGCTGATGTGGTCGGCTGCGCTTTCATGGCAAGCGCGCTGCCGGGTGCGGCTCTCGGTCGAAGACAGCGGCCTGGCGGTCGCTTCGCGCTGGGCCAAGGTGCGGCACTCGCGCTCGGCCGCCGACTACCTCGCGCCGCTCGCGCCCGGTGCCACGCTGCACGCCGAAGCTCCCACCGCGGCGCGCCGTGAGCACTTCGGTGTCATCACCGCCGAGGTGATGCAGATCGATTGGCTCGAGCTGCATGCCCAGGGCCACCGCCGCGCGGTGTTCGAGCGAGGCGACCGCCGCTGGGTGCAGCCGTGAGCGGCACGGGCCGAAGTGCCGACACGGGAATGCAGCTCAGGGTTTGGCGTCGGCGGCAAGCGCTTCTTTTAGTTGCGCCCGGATCTCCACATAGGCTTTC
>JAYUWC010000393.1:0-2905 GCA_043753755.1 Rhizobacter sp. | reverse complement strand
GCACTGAGGCGAGCCGGGGCCGCACCCGCTGTCGGGTTTGCGATTTTGGTCGCGGCGCGCAAGCCAACATCCATCGTTTTCGTATCCACTACGGGCCGGTCTTGCATGCCGGGCAAAGCATCGAAATCGACGGACTCTGCTTGGCCCGCGGCAAGGCGGTTAGACAAGCCGTTCCGGATGGGTGGTCTGCTCATGGCGTTTACTTTGTCCGAATCGGACTGACAGTTGACCAGCTCGATGCATCGGCTTGCTTAGTGGACTTCAAAGCCGCTTGAAAAGAAAACACGTTGATGTACGGGCTAAATTTCGCCACCGATATTTTCTTTGCGTAAAGCGATGAAGTCAGCATCGACCGTAACAAGGTTTCAGGTGTTGCCTTCAGCGATGCCCTTCTTGGCGCGCCCTCGGTGGGCGTCGGTCAGCTCAATGCTGGGCTTGAAATCTGTTGCTCGCAGGATGTGATGTAAACCCCCGCGACGGTTTTTTTGATATCCAACTTCGTTATGTTGAAGTTGTTATGGGAAGGCGCATTGGTCCAGTTTGAGTTGGACGAGCCTAACGAGGAATTTCGTGAAGTTTCGGGGGAGTACTTCACACAATCATCGCTTGTATACGGCATCCCGCTTTAGCGCTAATTTGCTAGCTTTTGCGTAGCGCGCCGAGTGCTCGCGCGAGGCGAGGGTCAGATAGAGCCTGGCGGTTCACCAACCTCCAAAACACGCCATCATGTGCAAGTTGCACTAACGCGAAGCGCTCGCCTAAAGCCACTCAGCAACTCAGCAACTCGCGCCATAGGAATTGGCATTCGTCCGACTTGAGCGCAGGAGACCCTACTTCGTTGCCGCTCCGGCCGCGAACCAGCGACCGATCGTCGCCCGCTCGGCCTCGGTGATGCCGGTGGCGTTGTTCATCGGCATCTGCTTGAGCATCACCACTTGCTGGTAGATCGCTTGCGCATGTTTCGATATCTCGGCCCCTGAGTCGAGGCGCACGTTCTTGCTCTGCACCACAGGCCCATGGCACATCACGCAGCGTTGCGTGACGATGGCCTGAACGTCGGCGAACGCGGGGAGCGGCGACGCAGCGAGCACCGGCTGTGGCGCCGGCATGAGCGCAACCGCCACCGCCGCGAGCATCGCGCAGCCGATGGCCGCGAAGTGCCACGGCACACGCCGCCCCTCGACCAGCGCCTTGTGGCGCAGCGCGAACGACATGCGGATCAGCGCCCCCGCAACCATGATCGCGACCAGCACCAACCAGTTGTGCGGCGCCGAATACGTGAACGCATAGTGGTTGCTCATCATCGAAAACAACACCGGCAAAGTGAAGAAAGTGTTGTGCAGGCTGCGCTGCTTGCCGCGCTGACCATGCACCGGATCGACCGACATGCCGGCCCGGATCGAAGCGACCACCTTGCGCTGGCCGGGAATGATCCAGAAGAACACGTTGCCGCTCATCGCGGTAGCGAGCATCGCGCCGACCAGCAAAAACGCCGCGCGGCCCGCGAACAGATGACACGCCGCCCACGCGGCCACCACCACCAGGACGAGCACGGCGGCGCCGACGATCGCGTCACCTCTCGCACCCCGGCCGAAGACGCGGCAGACCGCGTCGTAGGCGAGCCAGAACACGACCAGAAAGCCCAGCGCCGTGGCGACCGCGGCAGTCGGCGGCCAATCGAAGAGGCTCTTGTCGATCAGATACGTGCCGGCGTTGAAAAGATAGAGCGCGGTAAAGAGCGCGAAGCCGGTGAGCCAGGTCGAGTAGCTCTGCCACATCGACCAGTGCAGGTGCTCGGGCAACGCGGGTGGCGACACCGGGTACTTGAGGTGGTGATAGAAGCCGCCGCCGTGCACGCCCCACTGCTCGCCGCTCGCACCTGCGGCAGCGTCTTTCGAGTCTTGCGGCGGCCTGAGCGCCGCGTCTAGCGAAACGAAGTAGAACGACGACCCAATCCAGGCGATGCCGGTGATCACATGGGCCCAGCGCAAGAGCAGGTTGAGCCAGTCGAGCAGGTAGGCTTCCATGGCGCCCACTCAGAGCCTGTGAATAAATGCGGCACGCCCGAGTGGGCGCTCCAGGCGGTGTCGATCCAGGCGCAAAGCGCGGCCATAGCTCGGGCCGCGGCGACCATTTGCAACGACGAATGGCGCCGTCTGGGGCGCACGAGCGGGTGTGCAGGATCTGTTCACAGGCTCTCAGCTGCCGCGGTAGGTCGAATACGCGAACGGGCTGACGAGCAGCGGCACGTGATAGTGCGCGGCCGGGTCGCTGATGCCGAAGTCGAGCGGCACGTCGTCGAGAAATGGCGGGTCGGCGAGCACCGTGCCTTTGGCGCGAAAGTAGGCCGCCACCGCGAACACCAACCGGTAGCGCCCGCACGTCAGGTCGGTATCGGCGAGCAACGGCGAATCGGCACGGCCATCGGCGTTGAGCATCAATTGGTTGAGCAGCGTCGCGCTGCCCGCGTCGACGCGAAACAGCGAGACGCCCATGCCGCTGGCCGGGCAGCCGTGGGCGGTGTCGAGAACGTGGGTGGTGAGTTTGCCCATTGGGTGCGGTGGCTGGGGTTGGTTTTGGCGTTGGAAAAGTGTATGCCCGTGTCGCTTGACGCGCCGCCCCCATGCAGCAGCTGCGGTCAGCGCTCAATCTTCTTAAAGCTTGATTGGTCATCACTGAACTTGCCAAGGCGGGTCAAACTTGCTGGAAACAGCGGTGCCCGCAAACGGTGAGATTGGCGAGCCGAGTCTGAGCAAAGATGCGCCAAGTGGATCACCGAAAAGCGGACGTCCGTCGGGGCCGGTTTTGGCGGCGGATTCAACTGGTCGATGCAACACACTGATTGCTGCGTGAGCAGAAGGAGTGTTGCAGATGAAGTACCGGACGCGAACTTTCTACACCGACA
>JAYUWC010000392.1:0-2918 GCA_043753755.1 Rhizobacter sp. | reverse complement strand
CTTCGGCTGCCCGCACGGCATGAGCGAACGCGGCATGGGCTCGGCCGTCGGCCAGGTGCCCGAGTACATCGAGATGGTGACGCGCTGGTGCAAGCAGTTCACACGGCTGCCGGTGATCGTGAAGCTCACGCCCAACATCGCCGACATCAAGCCTCCTGCGCTTGCGGCACACCGCGGCGGCGCCGATGCGGTCTCGCTCATCAACACGATCAACTCGGTGATGGGGGTCGACCTCGACTCGTTGATGATCCACCCACACACCGGCCGCAGCGGCAGCCACGGCGGTTACTGCGGCCCGGCCGTCAAGCCGATCGCACAAAACATGGTGGCCGAGATTGCACGCACACCGGCGATGGCGCGGCTGCCGATCTCGGGCATCGGCGGCATCACGACCTGGCGCGACGCGGCCGAGTTCATCGCGCTCGGTTGCGGCAACGTGCAGGTCTGCACTGCGGCCATGACCTACGGTTTCAAGATCGTGCAAGACATGGTGAGCGGCCTGACCGAGTACATGGACGAAAAAGGCTTTCACAACATCGACGCCTTTCGCGGCCGCGCGGTGCCGTCGATCGTCGACTGGAACCAGCTCGATCTCAACCACATCGAGAAGGCACGTATCGACCAGGACGCGTGCATCCAATGCGGCCGCTGCCATGTGGTGTGCGAAGACACCTCGCACCAGGCAATCACTGCGAGCAAAGACGGCAAGCGCCACTTCGAGGTGATCGATGCCGAATGCGTCGGTTGCAACCTGTGCGTCTCGGTCTGCCCGGTGCCCGAGTGCATCACGATGCACGCCCTCGCCCCCGGCCAGACCGATGCGCGCACCGGACAATGGGTAAGCGGCGAATACGCCAACTGGACCACCCACGCCAACAACCCAGCGCGCGTGGGCTGACCGCCCTTCTGCCGCTGCGCCACGCCACGCCACGCGCCGAGCCCGCCTTTGTCAACGCCCGCCATCGCCATCGCCCCTGCAACTGCCACCGTCGAAGTTCAGAACGTCTCGGTCGTCTACCCCGCGCCAGAGCACAGCGTCACTGCACTCGACAACGTCAGCCTAAGCATCGAGCCGGGCGAGTTCATCTCGTTGATCGGGCCCTCGGGCTGCGGCAAAACGACTTTGCTGCGCGTCATCGCCGACCTCGAGCCGATCAGCGCCGGCGTCGTGCGGGTCAACGGCATGAGCCCGCACGACGCCCGCGTCGCACGCGGCTACGGGTATGTGTTTCAGGCGCCGGCGCTGTTCCCGTGGCGCACGGTGCTCGCCAATGTGTGCCTGCCGCTCGAAATTCATGGCCTGCCGAAAGCGCAGGCGAGAAGCGTGGCGCTGGCGCAGTTGGGGCGCGTCGGCCTGGAGGGCTTCGAGGGCAAGTACCCGTGGCAGCTGTCGGGCGGCATGCAGCAGCGCGTGTCGATCGCACGCGCGCTCGGCTTCGAGCCCAAACTGCTGATGATGGACGAGCCCTTCGGCGCGCTCGACGAGATCACGCGCGACCGACTCAACGAGCAGCTGCTGCGCTTGTGGGAGAAAGAAAGACGCACCGTGGTCTTCGTCACCCACTCGATCCCCGAGGCGGTGTTTCTCTCGTCGCGCATCGTCGTCATGTCGCCGAGGCCGGGGCGCATCGTCGATGTGATCGAGTCGACCTTGCCGGCCGATCGCACGCTAGAGATTCGCGAATCGCCCGAGTTCGCCGAAATCGCGCATCGGGTGCGAATGTCACTGCAAGATGGGCACGGCGGGCACTGAGCCCGTCCGACGATGCGCAGAGCCGCCGCCTCCTTGACCCGCAGTGCCGGCCCGGTGCTCGCCGTGCTCGCGCTGGTTGTCGTCGCCTGGTACGCCCTGGCCGTCTGGCTCAACGCGCCGCAGGTGATCGAGCGAACGCTTTCGTCGCAACCCGGTTGGGGCGCGGCCGATCTGATGCGGCTCACCTGGGCCATGGGCCGCCCGGTGCTGCCGGCGCCGCACCAGATCGCGCTCGACCTGTTCGATTCGCTGTTTAACTGGCCCATCGATTCGCCGCGCAACCTGCTCTTTCATGCAGCAGTGACCGCCTCGGCCACGCTGCTCGGTTTCGTGATGGGCACACTGCTCGGCGCGCTGCTGGCAGTTGCCACCGTGCACTCGCGCACGCTGGACCGCAGCCTCTTCCCGTGGATCATCGCGTCGCAAACCGTGCCGGTGCTGGCGATCGCGCCCATCATCATCGTGATCCTCGGCAGCATGGGTATTGGCGGCGTGTTGCCGAAGGCGATCATCTCGATGTACCTCTGCTTCTTTCCGGTCACGGTCGCGCTGGTCAAGGGCTTGCGCTCGCCGGGCGTGATCGAGACCGAATTGATGCGCACCTACGCCGCATCGAACGCGCAAGCTTTCTGGAAGCTGCGGGTGCCGGCCTCGTTGCCGTATCTGTTTCCGTCGCTGCGCATCGGCATCGCGGCGGGGTTGGTGGGCGCAATCGTCGGCGAGTTGCCGACCGGCGCGCAGGCCGGCCTCGGGGCGCGCCTGCTCACCGGTTCGTACTACGGCAACACGGTGCAGATCTGGTCGGCGCTGGTGATGTCGGCGCTGCTGGGTCTGGTGTTGACAGGTTCAGTGGCGCTGATCGAGCGCTTGGTCACGCCCAGGGGTCGACGATGAACGGGTGGGTGGCAGCGATTCGCTCGCAGCGCCTCGCATCGGTTTCGGCGTTGCTCGCCGCGCTTTCGTTCACCCTGCCCTTGGGCCTCACTGCAAGCGGCGCGGCACTGCGATGGGCTGCTGACGCCGCGCCGTTCGTGTTCGCCTGCTGCGGACTTTTCACGGCGCTGCTCGCTGTGTTGCGTGCGCCGCACCGGCTCGGCCCGGTGCTGTGGTTCACGCTGGCCACGTTGCTGGCCGCACTCGCACCGCTGATCCTGATCGCAGGCGA
>JAYUWC010000391.1:0-9001 GCA_043753755.1 Rhizobacter sp. | reverse complement strand
CGCGCATGTTGTCGAGACAGGCGCTCGCCGGGGTGATCGAGCCGCGCATCGAGGAGATCTATTCGCTCGTGCACCAGGTGATCCGCGAGAGCGGCTACGAAGAGCTGCTCTCGAGCGGCATCGTCATCACCGGCGGCGCCGCGGTGATGCCGGGCATGGTCGAGTTGGGTGAAGACATCTTCTTGAAACCCGTGCGCAAGGGCGTGCCGACCTACCACGGCGCGCTCTACGACATGGTGAACAACCCGCGCTCGGCAACCGTGATGGGCTTGCTTGAAGAAGCACGTTTTGCACGCTCGCGCGGGCAGCGGGCGGCGCAGCAGGCGGGGTCGGTCAAGACCCTGTTCGGCCGCGCCAAAGACTGGTTCCTGGGCAACTTCTAAAAACCTCGAAAGAGAAGGCGGAACGACGATGCACCACACGCACCGATTGCTGCACGTTCAATCCGCCCATGGGCTGGCGCCACCCCGCGCCGGACCCAACAAAAATGACAACTAAAACGTTGGTAGGCAAACAGATCGATTTTTATCAAACCCGGCAACTGCACTCAGCAATTGGAGAAACAAATGGCCATCGAAATGATTGAAGAGTTCAACTTGGGCACGCAGATCAAGGTGATCGGCGTTGGCGGCGGCGGCGGCAACGCGGTCGATCACATGATCGCGCAGGGCGTGCAGGGGGTGCAGTTCGTCTGCGCCAACACCGATGCGCAGGCACTCAACCGCTCGGCCGCGCACGACCTGATCCAGCTCGGCACGACCGGCCTGGGCGCTGGCGCCAAGCCCGAATGCGGCAAGGCCGCAGCCGAGGAGGCGGTCGACCGCATTCGCGGCGCGATCGAGGGTTCGCACATGCTGTTCATCACCGCCGGCATGGGCGGCGGCACCGGCACCGGCGCCGCGCCGGTGATCGCGCGGGTGGCCAAAGAAATGGGCATCTTGACGGTCGGCGTGGTCACCAAGCCGTTCGAGTTCGAGGGCAATCGCCGCATGAAAGCGGCCGATGCGGGGCTGGCCGAACTCGAGGCCAACGTCGACTCGTTGATCGTGATCTTGAACGACAAGCTGCTCGACACGCTCGGCGACGACATCACGCAAGACCAGGCCTTTGCGCACGCCAACGACGTGCTGCGCAATGCGGTCGGCGGCATCAGCGACATCATCCACATGCCGGGCTTGGTCAACGTCGACTTCGAAGACGTGAAGACCGTGATGAGCGAGCCGGGCAAGGCGATGATGGGCACCGCGCAGGCGGGTGGCCCCGACCGCGCGACCAAGGCCGCCGAAGCGGCTGTGGCGTGCCCGCTGCTCGAAGGCATCGACCTCTCGGGCGCACGCGGCGTGCTGGTGTTGATCGCGGCTAACCGCAATACCTTCAAGCTGGCCGAGAGCCGCAACGCGATGAACTGCATCCGCCGTTACGCGGCCGACGATGCGCATGTCATCTACGGTACGGCCTACGACGAGTCGCTGGGCGACCAGCTGCGCGTGACCGTGATCGCCACCGGCTTGAGCCCGGCGCGGCGCGCGCAGACGCCGATCTCGATCGTGCACAGCCAGCCGATGCAACGCACCGGCACGCACGATTTGCCGATCCTGCAGAACGCCGTGGCGAGCCAGCCGCACCACGTCGGCTACTCGGCCCCGCCGGCGCACGACTACAGCGCGCTGACCACCCCGAGCGTGTGGCGCAACGGCCGCACGGCAGCGGCCAAGGTCGATGCGTTGGCCAGCAACGGGATGGACGAGATCGAGATCCCGGCGTTTTTGAGGAAGCAGGCTGACTGACCCCATGCGGGGCGAGTCGAGCGCCTTGAAATTCCCGCTGTGGTTGCGCGATTTTCAAGGTTCGATGAGGAGTCGCTTGACCCACCCGCCCGCGAGGGCGGGCGGTTGGGTGGCGCCATCGGGCCGAGCCGATTGGCTGGAGATGTTTCCGCGACAATACCAACCCATGCTCGCCCAACGCACCCTCAAAGCCATGACCCGCGCCGTCGGCGTCGGCCTGCATGGCGGTCAACGCGTCGAGTTGACGTTGCGGCCGGCGGCACCCGACACCGGGATCGTGTTTCGTCGCGTCGATCTGGCGCAGCCGGTCGAGATCAAGGTCAACCCGCTCTGGATCACCGACACCCGCCTCGCGACCACGCTGTCGGCCGGCGGCGACCCGGGTGCGCCCAAGGTCAAGACCATCGAGCACCTGCTGTCGGCGTGCTCCGGTCTCGGCCTCGACAACCTGATCGTCGACATCAACGGCGAAGAGGTGCCCATCCTCGACGGCTCGGCTGCGAGCTTCGTGTTCCTGCTACAAAGCGCGGGCATCGAGTTGCAGAGCGCGCCGAAGCGCTTCATGCGCATCAAAAAAACGGTTGAGGTGCGCGAGGGCAGTGGGGCCGCGCTGAAGTGGGCACGGCTCGAGGCGTTCGAGGGTTACAGGCTGACCTTCGAGATCGACTTCGACCACCCGGCAGTCGACCAGACCGGCCAGCGCCTCACGTTCGACATGGGCTCGGGCCGCTACAAGCAAGAGATCGCCCGCGCCCGCACGCTGGGCTTCACCAAAGACGTGGAGATGATGCGTTCGCGCGGCCTGGCACTGGGCGGCAGCATGGACAACGCGCTCGTCATCGACGACTACAAGGTGCTCAACGGCGACGGCTTGCGCTACGACGACGAGATCGTCAAACACAAGATGCTCGATGCGATCGGCGACATGCTGGTCGTGGGCCACCCGCTCATCGCCGCCTACAGCGCGTTTCGTTCCGGTCACGACCTCAACAACAAGCTGCTGCGCGCGGTGCTGGCCGATGCGTCGAGCTTCGAGATCGTCAGCTTCGACGATGCGAGCAAAGCTCCGCCCGGCCTGGCCGAGCTGGCGCCGTTGTGGTGATCACCCCCGACCATGCTGATCGTTCGCTTGATCGTCGGGCTGTTGCTGGTAGCCGGTGTGATTTGCTTCGCAGCCTATGTGGCAACGGGGCAGGCCCGCTTTCGCACGCTCGGCGTGTTGCTCGTCAAGTGGACCGTGATCGCCGGCCTCGCGTTCTTTGCGGTGCTGATCCTCGAACGTCTGGCAATGCTGTTGTGAAAGGCTGGGCATGACCGTCTTCCGCTGGATCATCGGGGTCATATCGGCCTTGCTCGTGTCGGGCGCATTGATGAGCTTCGTGCTCTTCATGGCCTTCGACATCAATGTCTGGCTGAAGCGCGCACGCTCGCTGCGGCGTGCGGCCTTCACCGCGCTTTTGTTCTGGTTCAACATCGAGGTGTGGGGCCGCGTCGTCTGGACGCTGATCCACTGGTGACCCGCGCGGCACCCGCCGCGTTTCAACCCAACCCGAGAAATGCGGTGACCGCCGGCAGCAGCGCATCGAAGTCGCTCAACGCGTGGTCGCTTCCCTCGAGCAGCAGCGTGCGACAGCCGCGGTAGCGCTCGCTCATCTCGACCCAGCTCAACACTTCGTCGCCCTTGGCGATGACCGCGAAGTAGCGCTCGAGCGCGGTCAATGTCACCGGCGCGATCGCCCGCAGCTCGGCGATGAACTCGGGGCGAAAAAAGAAGCTGTCGTCGCTGTGCCACGCCGTGGTCTCGCCGATGTATTTGGTCAGGTCGCGCGCCGGGTCGACGGCCGGGTTGAGCAGCGCGGCTCGGCAGCCGGTGCGCTCGGCAAGTGCGGTGGCATAAAAGCCGCCGAGCGAGCTGCCGATCACCGCGCGGGTGGTTTTCGGCCAAGCCTCGAAACGCTCGCGCAGCATCTGCATGGCCTCAAGCGGCGAGGGCGGCAGCTGCGGGCACCACCATTCGACCTCGGGCCGATGCGCCTGCATCCAGGCCGCGGTCAAACGGGCCTTGGCCGATTGCGGCGAAGAGCGAAAGCCGTGCAGGTAGAGCAGGTGGGTGGTGACTGCACCTCGGCCGACGGGCGCGGCGAGCGATCCCGCGGGGTGATTCCGCCCCGCTCGGGGCGGCGCGGCGCTTGGGCGGATTGCGCGCGGCATGAGGTCAGCGCGGCGCGCGCCCTAGCGCATCGAGCAGCTTCTGATGAATGCCGCCGAAGCTGCCGTTGCTCATGCACAGCACGTGGTCACCGGGCCGCGCCGCAGCGGCGACGCGCCGCACCAAATCGTCGACCGAATCACTGACGACGCCCTGCGCACCCATCGGCGCCAGGGCTTGTACGGCGTCCCAGCCGAGGCCACCGCTGTGGCAGAAGGCGAGGTCGGCTTCTTCGAGAGACCAGGGCAACTGGGCCTTCATCGCGCCGAGCTTCATCGTGTTCGAGCGCGGCTCGAAGACCGCGAGGATGCGCTCGGGCCCGACCCGGCGCCTCAGGCCGTTGACCGTGGTGCGAATGGCGGTCGGGTGGTGCGCGAAGTCGTCGTAGACCTTCACCGAGCCGGCCTCGCCGCGCAGCTCGAGCCGACGGCGCACGTTTTCGAAACCGGCGAGCGCCTTGGCCGCAACCTCGGGTGCGACCCCCGCATGCTCGGCCGCGGCGATCGCCGCCAAGGCGTTGAGCTGGTTGTGCTCGCCGAGAAGCGACCAGTCGACGCGGCCGATCTTCAGGCTGCCGCGCAGCACGTCGAAGGCATGCGGCTCGCCGCGAGCGCGCAGCGCACCCGGCTCTTCCTTGCGCGCGCCGAAACGCACCACCTCGCTCCAGCAGCCCATCGCGAGCACGCGCTGCAGGCTTTCTTCGCGCGCGTTGACGACCAGCCGTCCGTGTGCCGGCACGGTGCGCACGAGGTGATGAAACTGGCGCTCGATCGCTGCCAGGTCGTCGAAGATGTCGGCGTGGTCGAACTCGAGGTTGTTGAGCACCGCGGTGCGCGGCCGGTAGTGCACGAACTTGCTGCGTTTGTCGAAGAACGTGGTGTCGTACTCGTCGGCCTCGATCACGAACGGGGCGCCGGACTCCCGATGCCCGAGGCGGGCCGAGACCCCGAAGTTGAGCGGCACACCGCCGACCAGGAAACCAGGATGCAGACCGGCGTGCTCCAGTATCCAGGCGAGCATTGAGGTCGTGCTGGTCTTGCCGTGCGTGCCGGCCACCGCGAGCACGTGGCGGCCTTGCAGCACGTGCTCGGCGAGCCACTGCGGGCCGCTGGTGTAAGGCGCGCCGGCGTCGAGGATGGCTTCGATCAGCGGATTGCCGCGCGACACCACATTGCCGACGACGAAGCAGTCGGGTTTGAGTGCGAGCTGCTCGGCGCCGAAGCCCTCGGCAAGCTCGATGCCGAGTGCTCGCAGCTGGTCGCTCATCGGCGGGTAGACATTGGCATCGCAGCCGGTCACGGTGTGGCCGGCCTCGCGTGCCAGCGCAGCGACGCCGCCCATGAAGGTGCCGCAGATGCCGAGGATGTGGATGTGCATCGGCAGATTCTAGGCAAGCACCGTGCCTGCAACTCCCGCGCAAATTGCTCGTGCGCTGAGGTCGGTGAGAAGCCGAGCTCGCGTGCCGAAAAGTCGCCCGATCAGGACAGCGTTTTGAATGCCTGCGCGGCGGCCGCGATGGTCGCGCTCCGGTCGGCGTCGGTGTGCGCAGCGCTCACGAAGCCGGCCTCGTACATCGCCGGGGCGAAGTACACGCCTCGATCGAGCATGGCGTGAAAGAAGCGGTTGAACCGCTCCTTGTCGGTCGCCATCACCTCGGCGTAGTTTTGCGGCAGCGCGTCGTCGGCAGACTGCGCGAAGAAGAAGCCGAACATGCCGCCTTCGCAGTCGCCGAGCATCGGAATGCCGGCCTCGCGAGCGGCGCCCAACAAGCCGTCGAGCATGGCGCGCGTGCTGATCGACAGCGCGTCGAAGAATCCGGGTTTGCTGATCTCGTGCAGCGTGGCGAGGCCACAGGCCGTCGCGACCGGGTTGCCCGAGAGCGTGCCGGCCTGGTACACCGGCCCGAGCGGCGCGAGCTGTTGCATCACCGAACGCTTGGCGCCGAAAGCTGCGAGCGGCATGCCGCCGCCGATGACCTTGCCGAACACACTGAGATCGGGCTCGAAGCCGGGGATCGCTTTCGCGTACAGGCTCTGCGCGCTGCCGAGTGCGACCCGAAAGCCGCTCATCACCTCGTCGAACACGAGCAATGCGCCGTGTTGCGTGCAGAGTTCGCGCAGACGTTTCATGAAGGGCACCGAGGCCCGCACGAAATTCATGTTGCCGGCGATCGGCTCGATCATCACGCAGGCAATGCCGTCAGGGTTGCGCTGGAATACGTCATCGAGCTGCTCGAGGTTGTTGTACTCGAGCACCAGCGTGTCGCGCACCACTTCGGCCGGCACGCCGGCGCTGGTCGGGTGGCCGAATGTGGCGAGGCCCGAGCCGGCCTTGACCAGCAACGCATCGGCATGACCGTGGTAGCAGCCTTCGAACTTGACGATCTTGCTGCGCCCGGTCGCGCCTCGTGCCAGCCGCAGCGCGCTCATCGCGGCCTCGGTGCCCGAGCTGACCAGCCGGACCTGCTCCATGCTGGGCACTTGCGCGAGGATGGCCTCGGCAAGTTCGACCTCGCGCTCTGTCGGTGCGCCGAACGAAAAGCCGTCGAGCGCAGCTTTTTGCACCGCCTCGAGCACTGCGGGATGGCCGTGGCCGAGGATCATCGGCCCCCAGGAGCCGATGTAGTCGATGTAGCCAGTGCCTTCGGCATCGAAGATATGCGACCCCTCGGCACGCGCGATGAAACGCGGCGTGCCGCCGACCGCGCGAAACGCGCGCACCGGCGAATTCACGCCGCCAGGGATGACGCGCTGCGCCCGCTCAAAGAGTTGCGCGTTGGTTGAGACGGTGCGAGCGAGGCGTTCAGTGGACATGGCGGGGGTTCTTCGGCGGGGTTGCGTCGTCGGCCGCTGGTTCGTCGGTGCCGGGCTCGCCTTCTTCATCTTCTTCTTCTTCGTCACCGGGCGGCAGTGCCCAGAAGAAGCGATCGGGAATGACGTTGCCCATGCCCGGCCGAAAGCCCGAGTCGAGCGCTTGGTCGAGAAAGGCGAGCGCCTCGCCGACAGCTGCGGTCAGCTCGGCGCCCGCGGCGAGCAACGCCGCCAGCGCCGCGGCCAGCGTGTCGCCTGCACCGACGAAAGCGACCTCGAAGCGCTCGAATTTCTCGCCGGTGATGGCGCCTTGTGGCGAGGCGAGCACGTTGTCGAGAAACTGGTCGGGCAGCGGCACGCTGGTCACCAACACATAGCGCGTGCCGTGCTCGCCGGCCGCAACCGCCAGCTCGCGCGGCGAGGCCGGGCGCTCGTTGTCCCAGTCCGGAAGCAGAAAGTCGGTCAGCGTTTGGTGGCTGCCGACCAGCACCTCGGTCTGTGGCAGCACGAGCTCGCGGAAGGCATCGAGGTAGCCCTGGAGCTCGTCTTCTTCGACCCACGACAGATTGGGCATGTAGGCCACCAGCGGCACGTCGGGGTAGTCGGAGAGGATCTCGGCCACCGTGCTCACGCCCTCGGTCGAGCCGAGAAAACCGACCTTCCAGGCCGCGATGGTCACGTCTTCGAGCACGCTGCGCGCCTGTTCGGCGATCACGTCGGCATCGATCGGGTGGTGGTCGAAGACCTCGTGGGTATCGCGCATGACGATGCCGGTGACGACGGGCAGCGCATGCGCACCCATCGCAGCGATGGTCGCGATATCGCCGGCCGTCCCGCCGGCGCCGCTCGGGTCGCTGGCGTTGAAGCTCATCACGCAGGCCGGCGCGGCTTGTTCGGCGGCGGTGTCGGGCTCGGGAGTCGCTGTTTCAGGGGTCATGGAGGAGCCCGAGATCGTGAAAAGAAGGGGGTCAAAAGAGGGGCTGTTGGCGGCCCGCCCAAACCTCGAGGCGAACGTGAAGAATGTTGCGTATGTGTCTAGCCAGACTTGGATTTCTGCCGAAGTCGATGGCTACAATCTGTTTGCATTGTAGTGAAGCAACGAGCCCTGTCCGGCTGCAAAAACAAAGTGACCGAACCCAAAACCTGGATGTGTCTGATCTGCGGCTGGATCTACGACGAAGCCGCTGGCGATCCCGAACATGACATCGCGCCGGGCACGCTCTGGGCATCGGTTCCGATGAACTGGACCTGCCCCGAATGCGGCGCCCGCAAAGAAGATTTCGAAATGGTCCAGATCTGACGGTCTGGTTCGCGCAAAGAGCTGAGACCGAACCCGGCTCAGAGCCACGAGAGACGGCGGGTCCTCCGCCAGCCCTAACCAGTCGTTGAGGAGAATGCTTGTTGAGCAATGAGCGCGCAGCCGATCCCGCGAGTATCAAGGTGCTGGTCATAGATGACAGCAACACGATCCGCCGGAGTGCAGAGATCTTCTTGAAACAGGGGGGCTACAACGTCTTGTTGGCCGAGGACGGCTTCGATGCGCTGGCCAAGGTCAACGACCATGTGCCGCAAATCATCTTTTGCGACATCTTGATGCCGCGCCTCGACGGCTACCAGACCTGCGCCATCATCAAGCGCAACCCGCGCTTTGCGCATGTGCCGGTGATCATGTTGTCGTCCAAGGACGGCCTCTTCGACAAGGCCAGGGGCCGCATGGTCGGCTCAGAGGACTACCTCACCAAACCGTTCACCAAAGAGCAGTTGTTGCGCGCGGTGGAGGCCTACCGCCGCAGTACGGGCTCATCACAGCTGACCCCCGGCTGATACCCAAGGATTACCCAAGGACCCCCAGATGTCGATCCACAAGATCCTCGTCGTCGATGACTCGAAGACTGAACTTCACCACTTGTCCGACGTGCTCGGCAAGCGGGGCTACACCGTGCGCACCGCAGAAAACGGCGAGGAAGCGATGCGCAGGCTGGAAGAAGAGAAGCCGGACCTGATCCTGATGGATGTGGTGATGCCCGGGCGAAACGGCTTTCAGCTCACCCGCGCCATCACCCGTGACCCGCGTTTTTCCGGTGTGCCGGTGATCATGTGCACCAGCAAGAACCAGGAAACCGACAAGGTCTGGGGCATGCGGCAGGGTGCGCGCGACTACATCGTCAAGCCCGTCAATCCCGATGAGCTGATCG
>JAYUWC010000390.1:0-9045 GCA_043753755.1 Rhizobacter sp. | reverse complement strand
CGCTGAAGTTTTCAGACGCCGCGCTGGCCGCCGCCACGCACGCCGCCGGTGTGCAACCCGGCCGCTATTGGGCCTTTGCGCCCGGCGCCGAATACGGGCCGGCCAAGTGCTGGCCGGCAGCGCACTACGCCGAGCTTGCCCGCGCGTTGCACCGGACCAGCGGCTTGCGCGTGCTGCTGCTCGGTTCGGCAAAAGAAGCGGCGCTGTGCCGGCAAATCGCCGATCAGGCCGAAGGCGCCTGCGATGTACTTGCCGGCGCCACCTCGCTGCAGGGCGCGATGGCATTGATCGCCGCGGCGCGCGGCGTTGTCAGCAACGATTCGGGTTTGATGCACGTGGCCGCTGCATTCGGTGTGCCGCAAGCCGCTGTGTTCGGCTCGACCAGCCCCGAGCACACGCCGCCACTGAACCCGCGAGCGCGCGTGTTGTGGCTGAAAGAAGAACTGCAACTCGACTGCGCCCCGTGCTTCGACCGCGTCTGCCGCTTCGGCCACACGCGTTGTTTGACGGCCGTGCCCGCCGCTCGCGTCGAGGCGGCACTGGCCGACGCCTTGCAGGCCGATCAGAGCGTCAATTTGCCGACGTAGAGCACCGGCCCGTGCGGCTTGCCGTCGGTCGAGCCGCCAGCGGCCTCGAGCGTGACGGCGAACGCGTCGGTGCCCTCGAGCACCTTGCCGCGCTGCACGACGCTCGCCCTGTCGGCCGCGATCACGCCGAGCGAGCGCGGCGCCACGCCTTTTTGTGGCGGGAGCGACCAAAGCTCGAGTGAGTGATCGGCCTGCAAGCCGACATTGATCAGCGGCCGGGTCACCATTGCACGGCCGTCGGCCGAGATGCTGGCCACGAACGACGGCTGAACGGTGGCGCCCGGTTCGGCCGGCACCGCGGGCGCAAGCACCACGATGATGGGCGCGCGCGCCGGCTCGGGCCGCGCCAGCAGCACCGCGAACGAAACCGCGGCGACGCTGGCCAACGCCGAGACGCTTCGCCAGAACGCCAGGCCGCGCCACCACGCCGCGGCTTCGGCGACCACGCCGGTCACCGGCGTCGCAGCCGCTGCGGCAGGGCCGTGAATGCGGGTCTCGATGCGCTTCCAGACTGCCGCCGACGGCGTTTGTGGCTCGACCGCTGATGTCAGCGGCATCAAACGGTCTTGCCAGGCGCGCACGGCGGCGAGCAACTGCGGGTGCGCCGGCAACAGAGCCTCGAAGCGGCGGCGGGCCGCCCCGCGCAGGAGACCGCTGGCATATTCGGCGGCGAGCCGGTCGGCGAGTTCGGGGCGGCTGTAGTCCATGACTTCGGCCTAGCGTTTGCCGGCGCGGTCGGCCGCGCTCGCATCGCGTTGCACACCTGCATCGAGACAGCTCTTTAGCGAAAGCAGCGCACGCCGCACCCACGACTTCACGGTGCCCAGCGGCTGGCGCATGTTGTGCGCAACCTCGGCGTGGCTCAGGCCGTCGAAGAACGCCAATGCAACGCTTTGCCGCTGCTGCGCGCTCAAGCCCTTCATACAACTCGACAGCGCGCGTGCGTCCGTCGCCCGGCTCAGCAGATCGAGCGGGCCGGGCTGGTCGCTGGCCACGGTGTCGTACACGTCAGGGTCCTCTTCGGCGTTGGAAAACTGGGTCTGAAATTGCGGCTGGGTTTGCGTGCGGCGCAGGCTGTCGATGGCGCGGTTACGCGCAATGCTGGTCAGCCAGGTGAGGGGCTGGCTCTGGGCCGCATCGAAGCTCTGCGCAGCGCGCCAGACGTTGACATACACCTCCTGGAGGATGTCTTCGGCCTGAGCCCTGTCTCGATGGATACGCAGCACCACGCCGAGCAGATGCGCGCTGGTCTTGTCGTAGAGCGTGGCAAAAGCCGCACGGTCGCCCAAACCCGCGCGGGCAAGCAGCCGCGACAGCTCGAGGCTGCGTTCGGACCAGTCGCTTTGGGGGGTGAGCATCGGGCGTCGGGGCGGGTGCGTCGGGCGGTTGGTGGGCGATTCGTTGGCGATTCGTTGGCAGTACGCGGTCGGCTCAACAGCCGGTTCAACAGTCAATTCGTAGAATGCAGTGCCAGCATCAAGCACCGCGCCTCTTCGGCAGCCGGGCTGCAAAAAGGCAGCGAAGCGTACCTCATGTCCAGGCCCCCCGAGTTCATCCTCACCCTGTCTTGTCGGGATACCCAAGGCATCGTCTATGCCGTCTCGGGGCTTCTCTACCGCGCCGGCTGCAACATCCTCGACTCGCAGCAGTTTGGTGACGTGACCAGCAGCGACGCGACCGGCCTGTTCTTCATGCGGGTGCACTTCGAGGCGCCCGCCGCGCTCGCCGATTCGGCAGCTCTCGAGGCTCTGGTGGCACCGCTGCGCGACGAGTTCGCGATGAACCTGCAGCTGCATTCGCTGGCTCGCGCGCCGCGGCTCTTGTTGATGGTGAGCCAGCACGGCCACTGCCTCAACGACCTGCTGTTTCGATGCCGGTCGGACCAGCTGCGTGCCGAGGTCGCCGGTGTGGTCTCGAACCACCCGCACTTCGCCGAGCTGTGTGCGAGCCACGGTGTGCCGTTCCACCACCTGCCGCTCGCCACCGGCGCCGCTGCCGAGGTCAAGCGGGCGCAGGAGTTGCGCGTCGAGCAATTGATTGCCGAGGCGCAGATCGATCTGGTCGTCCTGGCGCGCTACATGCAGATTCTGAGTCCCGCGTTTTGCACCTTTCTGACAGGCCGCGCAATCAACATTCACCACAGCTTCTTGCCGAGCTTCAAGGGCGCCAAGCCCTACTACCAGGCACACGAGCGCGGCGTGAAGTTGATCGGGGCAACCGCTCACTACGTGACAGCCGAACTCGATGAGGGGCCGATCATCGAACAAGACGTCGATCGGGTCGACCATTCCCACGACCCCGAAGACTTCACGGCCGTGGGCCGCGATGTCGAAAGTGTGGTGCTGGCACGCGCGGTGCGCTGGCATGTCGAACACCGGGTGCTGCTCAACGGACGCAAGACCGTGGTGTTCCGGTGACCTGACCGCGCCCGAACCGATTCATCGACCGAACACGTCATGCCGCGCCCCCGACCCGTCGCGCCGATCGACTCGCCCGACGAGATCGAGCAGCAGTTCTACGAGGCACTGCAGCGCGGCGACATCGAGCGGCTGATGGCAGTGTGGTCGGACGACGAAGAAATCGTCTGCGTGCCGCCCGGCGGTGGCCGCGTGGTCGGCGCAGCGGCCATACGCGCGGCCTTGGAGGCTATTTTCTCGAACGGCGCCATCGATGCGCACCCCGAGCAGGTGCGACGCCTGCAAACCCACAACTGCGCGGTGCACAGCGTGGTCGAGCAAATCCGCCTTTCGACGGCCGAGGGGCCACAGTCGGGCTGGGTGCTCGCAACCAATGTGTTCGTGCTCACGGCGCAGGGATGGCGCCTGGTCGCGCATCACGCGAGCCCGGGCCCGGGCCCGGCCGGCGAAGCGCAAGAACGCGCCGAGCGCGGAGCGGTGCTGCATTGATGAGCCGCCGGCGCGACCCGCAGCACGCAGCCGCAATGGCGGGCTACCGCGCGCCGCGCTGGCTCGTCGGCGGCCATGCGCAGACGATCTGGCCGGCCCTCTTCTCGCGCCGCTTCGACGGCCCGCCGCCGGCCTACCGCCGCGAGCGCTGGGCCACGCCCGACGGCGACTTCATCGACGTCGATTGGCAGGACGAGAAGCCCGACGCGCCGCTGTTGGTGCTCTTTCACGGGCTCGAAGGGTCGTCGGCCAGCCACTACGCGCAAGCCTTCGCGCACCGCGCGCGGGCTCTCGGCTGGCGCTTCACGGTGCCGCACTTTCGCGGCTGCTCGGGTGAGCTGAACCTCGCACCGCGGGCGTATCACTCGGGCGACTTCGAAGAAATCGGCTGGGTGCTGGCCCGCATGCGCGCTGCGCATGAAGGGCGCATCGTCGCCGTCGGCGTTTCGCTCGGCGGCAACGCGCTGTTGCGCTGGGCCGAAGAGGCCGGCGCGAGCGCAACTTCGACTGTCGATGCGGTGTGCGCGATTTCGGCGCCGCTCGATCTCGCGGCTGGAGGCCGAGCGATCGGCCGCGGCTTCAACCGGCAGGTCTACACCCGCATGTTCCTGCGCACCATGAAGCCCAAAGCCTTCGACAAGCTTGCGCAGCACCCAGGCCTGTTCGACCGCGAGCAAATGCTGGCCGCGCGCTCACTCTACGAATTCGACAACATCTTCACCGCGCCGCTGCATGGCTTTCGCGACACCGACGACTATTGGGCCCGCGGCTCGGCACGGCCACACCTGCAACGCATCCGCGTGCCGACGCTCGTGCTGAATGCGCGCAACGACCCCTTCGTGCCGGCAGCCAGTCTGCCGCAGCAAGCCGAGGTCGGCGATTGCGTCACTCTCTGGCAACCGCAGCACGGCGGCCACGTCGGCTTTGCCGGTGGGCGCTGGCCGGGGCATGTGCAGACGCTGCCCGAGCAGGTCATACGCTGGCTCGATCAAGCGCGGTAGGCGAGCATCGCGCATGGACGAGATCGTCAAACAAGCGCTCAGGAAGTGGCCCAACGTGCCGCATTGCTATGGCTGGCTCGCGCTCGACGCGCGCGGCGATTGGTACATGCGCGACGAGCGCATCCAGCACGCTGGGCGGTTTCCCGCCGTCAAAGGCAGCCGCATCGAGCACGAGAAGTTGCGCGAATTCATCGAACGCAACTACGCGGCCGACGATTCGGGCCAATGGTTTTTTCAGAACGGGCCGCAGCGGGTGTACGTCGAGCTCGAGGCAGCGCCCTGGGTCTGGCGACTCGGCCCGGGGGGCGCAAGCACCGGGCCCTCGATCACGAGCCACACCGGCCGCGCTGCGCGGTTCGAGGCAGCGTGGCTCGACGAACGCGGGCGGCTTTTCGTGTCGACCGACCTCGGTCTCGGCCTCGTCCACACGCTCGACATGGAACTCGCTGCCGACGCCGTCGAGGCCGGCGTGTGGTCACCGGGCGAGGTGCCATTCGTGACGCTGCCCGCGCGCTTCGGCTACCGGCTGGTGCCGGCGCCATGAGCGACGGTCACATCGCGTAGAACACGTAGTCGGCTTCGTAGGTCACGACCTGCCGCTTGCCCTTGCCGGCCATGTCGCAGGGCGTTGAGGGTGCGACGCCGCCTTTTGTGTTGAGACGCTGTATGAAGCTCACACCGTTCATCGCTCCGGCGCCCGTTGCAGGCTCGGCCTTGACCAGTTAGAGCGGGATGTTGCCCGGGCTGGCCGGTGCCACCGCGACCTGCTTGCCGGTGACCTTGGAGCCGTCGGCAGACTCCCAGGTCGGGCCGGCGTAGTACTTGCCCACCGGCTTGCGGTCGCTCCCGTAGAGCGTCGCGATCGGCCCGACGAAAGCCCATTCGTACTGGCCCGCCATGTCCTTCTTTTCGCGGCATTCGTAGGTGATTTCGCCGATGCCGGTCGTCGTCATGGCGAGCTTGTTGCCGTTCGGCACGCGCACCGCCTCGGGCAACGCGGCGTTGTCGACCTTCATCGTCATTGGCGCTCCAGCACAAGCGCAAAGCGCGGCGGTGGCAGCAACGATCAATATGGCTTTCATAGGGGGGCTTCTTTCGTTTCCAGGTGGGTCATCGGGTTGGAGCAGGTTCGAACAATCGACTCGCCGCGACAGCTACACGGCCAACCCGGCGCCAGATGCACATGGCCAACGGATTTGAACGGCCGGCGTTAAAAAGCCGGCCTCGGGGCCGGCTCGTTGGCGACTGACACAGCCGCTAATTGGCGCGACTGACCATGTAGCTGACGACAGCTTTGATCTCGGCATCGGTCGCACCCGACCCGCCGCGCGGAGGCATCGCGCCTTTGCCCTTGATCGCACTGGCGGTGAGGCCGTCGACCGTCTTGGCCGCGGCGATGCGCGACGCCCAAGCGGCTTTGTCGCCGAGCTTGGGAGCGCCGGCGACACCTGCGGCGTGGCAGACCTGGCAGGCCTGCGTGTAAAGCGCAGGGACAGCAACCGGCGCCTCGGCGTTTCCGCCGGGTGCTGTCGCCGTGACGGGTGCGGCAGCGACCACGACCGTCGCGGCGACCACAGGTGCTGCGGCCGTTGCCGCCGGCGCAGCGGTAGCAGTCGGTGAAGTCGCAGGTGGGGTTGCCGACGTCAAAGGCGCGGGTGAAGGCGCGGCAGCAACAGGCGCAGCCGAGGCAGATGCGGCGGGGACGCCCGGCTCGGCGAACTTAGCGCCGGCCTTGTTCACCATGTAGACCACGGCGCGGCCGATCTCGAGGTCGGCATAGTCACCGCCGCCCTGTGCACCCATGTTGCCCTTGCCAGCCAATGCCGAGTGCAGCAATGCGTCGTACCCCGTCTTGATGCGTGGAGCCCACGCGGCCGTGTCCCCCAGCTTCGGCGAACCCACCAGACCCGCGATGTGGCAGGTGCTGCATTGCGCCGCAAACACCTGCTCGCCAGTCTTCAACGTCGAGAGGTCGGAGGCATCCTTGACCTGCACCATGCCGACCGGTTGCAGCCGATCGGCCACAGCGGCTGGGGTGAGGGCCTGGGTTCCGGCAGCGGGCCGATGGCTGCTGGTCACGAATTCGACCAACAGGACGATCACGAACACCGGCACGACAAATGCGTAGAGCACCGCGAGAATCAATTGGCGCGGTGTGCGAATGGGGCCCTCGTGCGGGCCCTCGTGCGGGCCGTTTTGATCGTCGTGGGGGTTCTGGGGGTCGCTCATGGGATCCTCAACTGCACAGTGTCGGTAGCGGTCGGGGCGTCGCCCCTGGCCCAAAAAAGGGCCCGCACAAAACCGAACAATTATAGAGCCCGCACCTGTGCAGAGCGTTGCCCCAAGCCACTTGCAGCAGGGTGGCGCTGATAGAATCACGCCTGCTGCGTCCGTAGCTCAATGGATAGAGTACTGCCCTCCGAAGGCAGGGGTTGCTGGTTCGATCCCAGCCGGGCGCACCATGGCAGAGCCGGGCCGTCAAACATCAATGTTCGCCGCGCGCAACGCATTGCCCTCTATAAAGTTGCGGCGCGGTTCGACCTCGTCGCCCATCAGCATCGTGAAGACGCGGTCGGCTTCGATCGCATCGTCGATTTGCACGCGCAAAAGGCGACGCACGGTCGGGTCCATCGTCGTTTCCCAGAGTTGGGCGGGGTTCATCTCACCTAGGCCCTTGTAGCGCTGGCGGGCGACTGCGCCTTCGGCCTGAAGAATCAACCAGGCCATCGCCTCGCGGAAGTCGCTGACGCGCATCTCTTTTTGCCTCTCGCCCTCACCGCGCCTGACCACGGCGCCTTCGCCAACCAGGCCACGAAAGGTCGCGCCGGCGTTGCTCAGCGCTTCGTAGTCGGCGCCGTGGACGAAGTCGGCCGTGATCACGCTGCTTTTGACGTTGCCGTGCTGCATGCGGCTGATGCGCAAAATATGCTTGTCGGTGCGCGCATCGAACTCGGCAGTGACCTTGGCGTCGTGCAACGCCGACTTCAATGCCACGGCTGACTGCGCGGCGGCTTCGGGTGTGTCGACATCGAGCGCAAGGCCATTGGCCATCGCACGCAACGCTTCCACATCCATCCAGTTCGACAGCCGTTCCACAACGTTTTTCGCGAGCACGTATTGCCGCGCGAGCGCCTCCAGCGTGTCGCCTTGCAGCACCGCCGCGCCGGCGACTTGGGTGTCGAGCATGGCATCTTTGAGAGCGACTTTGAGCAGGTAAGCGTCGAGCTCGGTGCCGTCTTTCAAGTATTGCTCTTCCTTGCCGAGCTTGACCTTGTAGAGCGGCGGCTGCGCGATGTAGATGTGGCCGCGCTCGACCAGCTCGGGCATTTGCCGGAACAAGAAGGTCAGCAGCAGCGTGCGGATGTGGGCACCGTCGACGTCGGCGTCGGTCATGATGATGATGCGGTGGTAGCGGAGCTTGTCGACGTTGAAGTCGTCGCCGCCCATGCCCTTGCCGATGCCGGTGCCGAGCGCCGTGATGAGGGTCAGGATCTCGTTGCTCGTCAGCAGCTTCTCGTAGCGCGCCTTCTCGACGTTGAGAATCTTGCCGCGCAGCGGCAGGATCGCCTGGAACTTGCGGTCACGCCCCTGCTTCGCCGAGCCGCCGGCCGAATCGCCCTCGACGATGTAGATCTCGCAGAGCGCCGGGTCTTTTTCCTGGCAATCGGCGAGCTTGCCGGGCAGCCCCATGCCGTCGAGCACACCCTTTCGGCGCGTCATCTCGCGGGCCTTGCGCGCGGCCTCGCGGGCGCGCGCGGCGTCGACGATCTTGCCGCAGATGATCTTGGCATCGATTGGGTTCTCGAGCAGGTAGTCGTTGAGCGCCTTGCTCACCACGTCTTCCACCGGGCCGCGCACTTCGCTCGAGACCAGCTTGTCCTTGGTCTGGCTCGAGAACTTGGGCTCGGGCACCTTGACCGAGAGCACGCAGGTCAGGCCTTCGCGCATGTCGTCACCGCTCACCTCGACCTTGGCCTTCTTGGCGAGCTCGTTGTCCTCGATGTACTTGTTGATGACGCGCGTCATCGCCGCGCGCAAGCCGGTGAGGTGCGTGCCGCCGTCCCTCTGCGGAATGTTGTTGGTGAAGCAGAGAACGTTCTCGCTGTAGCCGTCGTTCCACTGCATCGCGACGGACGCGACGATGTCGGTGCCCTGGTCGGAGAGCTTGTGGCCGGTGGCGTCGAAGATGTTCGGGTGCAGCGCTTTCTTGCCGGTGTTGACGTACTCGACGAAACCCTTGACCCCTCCCGCGAAGGCGAAGTTGTCCTCGCGGTTGTTGCGCTCGTCGACGAGGCGGATCTTCACGCCGTTGTTCAGGAAGCTCAGCTCGCGCAGGCGCTTGCTGATGATGTCGTAGTGGAAATCGATGCCCGAGAAGATCTCGAGGTCGGGCAGGAAGTGCACCTCGGTGCCGCGCTTCTCGGTCTCGCCGATCACCTTCATCGGCGAGATCTCGAAGCCGTCCCGGCGCTCGATCTCGCGGTCCTGGGGCACGCCCTGCCTGAACTCCATGAAATGGGTGAGGCCGTCGCGGCGCACCGTCAGTCGCAG
>JAYUWC010000389.1:0-9072 GCA_043753755.1 Rhizobacter sp. | reverse complement strand
TCAGGATGTGACCGTACTCGGTCTCGTTGAGGTAATTGACCATGGCCGCCAGCGTCGTCGACTTGCCCGAGCCGGTCGGGCCGGTCACGAGCACCAGGCCGCGCGGCTTCAGCGAAAGCTCGGCGAACACCTTGGGGCAGTTGAGCTGCTCCAGTGTCAGGATCTTCGACGGAATGGTTCGAAACACTGCGCCCGCGCCGCGGTTCTGGTTGAACGCATTGACGCGAAAGCGCGCCAGGCCCTGAATCTCGAACGAGAAATCGCACTCCAGCGTTTCTTCGTACGCCTTGCGCTGCGAGTCGTTCATGATGTCGTACACCATGCCGTGAACCTGCTTGTGATCGAGCGGGTCGACGTTGATGCGGCGCACATCGCCGTGCACTCGGATCATCGGCGGCAGCCCCGCCGAAAGGTGCAAGTCAGACGCTTTGTTCTTGACCGAAAACGCCAGCAGTTGGGTGATGTCCATGGGGTCTCGGGTGGGTTGGCGCCGGGCTCGATCTGCGCCCGCTCAGGGCTCTGGCGCTGCGTGATACTCGGCGCATTATGGCGATGATCGCAGACAACTTACAACAGGTGCACAGGCGTCTGGACCGGGCGTGCGTCGAGGCGGGGCGCCCCGTGCAAAGCGTCACGCTGCTGGTTGTCAGCAAGACCTTCGGTGCCGAATCGGTGCGTGCCGCAGTGGTGGCTGGCGAGTACCGATTCGGCGAAAACTACGTGCTCGAAGGCGTTGAGAAAATCGCCGCATTAAGCGACCTGCGCAAGCAGCTCGAGTGGCATCTGATCGGGCCGCTGCAATCTAACAAGACGCGCATCGTTGCCGAGCAGTTCGATTGGGTGCATTCGGTCGACCGCCTCAAAATTGCGCAGCGGTTGAGCGAGCAGCGGCCGGCGCACCTCGAGCCCTTGCAGGTGTGTTTGCAGGTCAACATCAGCGGCGAGCCGAGCAAGAGCGGTCTCGCGCTGGCTGAGGTGCACGAGGTCGCGAATGCCGTGGCCGTGCTGCCACGGCTGCGGCTTCGCGGCCTGATGGCAATTCCCGAACCAGCCCTCGGCTTCGAGGCGCAACGTGCGCCGCATCGGGAGTTGCGCGAGTTGCGAGATGCACTGAACGCGAGCGGCCTCGCACTCGACACGCTCTCGATCGGCATGAGCGCCGACCTGGAGGCGGCCGTTGCCGAGGGCGCGACGATCGTGCGCATCGGCAGTGCGGTTTTCGGCCAGCGCGCCGCAGGTCAATCGACTACTCCGGCACCTATAACGCCAACGTCATGAAGACGCTGTTCGGGTCTTCGACATACCCGGCGAACGGCCCGGTCAGCGTGAAGCCGGCACTCTCGTACAGCCGGTGCGCCGGCACGAAAGCGGGGGCGGTGCCCGTCTCCAGACTCAAGCGCTCGTAGCCACGCGCTCGCGCGACGCCGATGATGTGCGCCAGCAGTGCCCGGCCCGCGCCGGTGCCGCGCCGCGCTTCGGGCGTGCGCATGGACTTCACTTCGCCGTGTTTGGGGTCGAGTTGCGACAGCGCGCCGCAGCCCAGCAGCGTCTCATCCTCCCAGGCCGACCAGAAGGTGATCCCCGGTGCGCGCAGCCTTTCGAGGTCGAGCGCGTGAACGCTTTCCGGTGGCCCGAGCGAGTGCATGTGGCGCATGTGCTCGTCGAGCAAGGCGTGGATCGCGGGGCGAGAGAGGTCGTCGGGTTCGATCTTCATCGCAATGCCTTTCTGAGTGCAGCGGGGCGAGTGGTGTCGACGGCAATCACCACGGCGTAGCGCGCCGGCCGCCGCGTCGGGTTGCGAAACTCGACCGGGCCGTCGACCGTCACCGCAAGGCAGTCACCGGCCTCGAGCCGATGCGTCTTGCCGGCGAACGTGATCGCCATCGTGCCCTCGAGCATCCACACCTGTTCTTCGATCACGGTCTCGGCGCTTGCCCCTTCGAGCAATACCCGCCGCGCCGCCGGGAATTCGACCTCGACGATGCGCAGCGGCGAAGGATGATCGGGCGGCGAGACATTGCGGCGCCGGTAGCCCGATGCCGGGTCGCGCCATACCGGCTGCTCGGCCCGGCGCATCAACGGCCCCGGCGCTTCACGCTCGACCTCGAACAGCAGCGCCAGCGCCACACCGAGCCCGACCGCCACCTTTTCGAGCACCACCGCCGTCGCGCTGGTTTCGCCGCGCTCGATCAATGAGAGCGTCGACCGGCTCACCCCGCTGCGGCTGGCCAGCGCTTCGAGCGACAGGCCGCACTCGGCCCGAAGGGCAGCGACGCGGTGGGCGAGGCGCTGATTGAGGTCTTCGGTTTGAGCGGCGCTGGTGTCTGTCATGCTGGATTAAGTGTCCAATATAACGGATAACACTGTCAAGCCAGGTCGTCGTCTCCCCGATCAAATTGCCAACATCGTCGTGTTCTTCACCTCCCTTATCACCGCATAGGTCCGCGTCTCCCGCACGCCGGGGAGCGACCAGATCACCGAGCCGACGAAGCCGCGGTAAGCGTGCATGTCGGCGACTCGGGTTCTGATGAGGCAGCCAAAAGCCGCCGGCGACCAGCTGGCAGCGAGCAACGGGCTCTAGATGCGTTCGTCGGTCTGCAGCACGCGCCGAATGCGGCCGTCGGTGCAGCCCAGGGTCTGCGCTTTGGCGGGCTCTCTGGCGTCGTGCCCAAGAATTCTTTGGCAAGCGCTTCACCTTCGCCGACTCATTGGGGCGTGATCGCCGTAACGTAGCGGGCAATCCAGTTCACGGGGTCATTTATGTTCAGCACTGCAGTACCGCGCGCGCGCCTCCCGTCCCCATATCGCGGCGAGTTCGCCGTGCTCACCCAGTTGCTGGCGAGCCTGAGCGGTGGAGTCGATTGGCCCGCGGCCGTGCGCATGGCGCGGCCGTGGGTGCAGGCGGTGCGCGACAAACCGGCGCCATTCTGGGCGATGGAGTCGCTGCTGCGCGAGTACCCGATCTCGAGCGCCGAGGGGCTCGCGTTGATGCGCCTCGCCGAGGCCTTGCTGCGCGTGCCCGATGCCGAAACCGCCATCGCGTTGACGGCCGACCAACTCGGCAAGGCCGACTTCGAGTCGGCTTCGGGTGGCCCGCACAAGGTGCTTGCCAACCTCTCAGCCAGCGCCATCGCGATGTCGAAGAAGTTTCTGCCCGAAGACGAATCCGAACGCGGCCTCTTCAAGCGGCTGGGCGCGCAGACGGTCGTGGCCGCGGCCGTGCGTGCGATCCAGTTGCTCGGCCGCCAGTTCGTGCTCGGCCGCTCGATCAATGAGGCGATCAGCGAGGCCGCGGCGGCGCGCAAGGCGCAGGCCGGCTTGCGGTTCAGCTACGACATGCTCGGCGAGGGCGCGCGCACCGAGGCCGATGCGCCGCGTTACCTCGCGTCGTACCAGGGCGCGATCGCGGCCATCGCGGCCGGCCGTGTTGCTGACAGCCCCGAGGCCGCAGACGGCATTTCGATCAAGCTCAGCGCGCTGTTCTCGCGCTATGAAGACACGCAGCGCGAGCGTGTGTTCAGTGAGCTGCTGCCCCGTGTCTGGCAGCTCATCGAAGTGGCGGCGCGCGCCAACCTCAACCTGACGATCGACGCCGAAGAGAGCGACCGCCTCGAACTCTCGCTCAACGTGTTCGAGGCGCTGGCGCATCGCATCGCGGCCGAGCACCCGCAGTGGCACGGCTTCGGCCTGGCCGTCCAGGCTTACCAGACGCGCGCGCTGGAGGTCGTCGAAGAGGTCGCCCGCATCGCACGTGCGAACCAGCTCCGGCTCATGGTCCGCCTGGTCAAGGGCGCGTACTGGGACGGTGAGATCAAGCGCGCGCAAGAGCAGGGCCTCGCGGGCTACCCGGTGTTCACGCACAAGCACCACACCGACATCGCCTACCTCGCCTGCGCGCGCGCCCTGCTCGCTCACGCCGACGTGATCTATCCGCAGTTCGCGACCCACAACGCCGGCACGATCGCGGCCATCGTCGGCATGGCCAAAGCGGCTGGTGCGCAGTACGAGTTGCAGCGCTTGCACGGCATGGGTGAGGGCGTGTACCGCGAAGCGATGCGTGACACCACCCTGGCGGTTCGCGTCTACGCGCCGGTCGGCGAGCACCGTGACTTGTTGGCCTACCTCGTGCGCCGATTGCTCGAGAACGGCGCCAACTCGTCGTTCGTGCACCAGCTTGCCGACGAGGCGGTCGATGTCGAGGCGCTGCTCGCTTCGCCGTTGGTGCCGGCCCGGGCACCCGGCATTTCGCCACCGGTCGCGCTGTATCGAACCCATGGCGGCACGGGCCGCGCCAACTCGCGCGGTGTCGACCTCGCCTGCATCGCCGAGCGCGCGCCGCTGGAGCGCGCGTTAGCGTCGGCCGTCGTGCCGGCAGTTGCGCTGGCGAGCGAAGCCGAAGTCAGTGCGACGGTGGCTCGGCTGCAGACCGGCTTCGAGGCGTGGCGTGCGACACCACTCGCACACCGCGCCGCGGTGTTGCGGCGCGCGGCCGACGCGCTCGAAGTTGCGCTTCCTGAGTTTTGCGGCCTGCTCGTCAAAGAGGCGCACAAGACCTTGGCTGATGCCGTCTCGGAAGTGCGCGAGGCGGTCGACTTTTGCCGCTACTACGCCGATCAGGCCGAAGCGCGCCTGGCCACGCAGGTGCTGCCCGGTCCCACCGGCGAGAGCAACGAATTGCACCTGCACGGCCGAGGTGTGTTTGTCTGCATCAGCCCGTGGAACTTTCCGCTGGCGATCTTCGCGGGGCAGGTCGTCGCGGCGCTGGTCACCGGCAACACGGCCGCGGCCAAACCGGCCGAGCAGACGCCCGCGGTCGCACAGCGCTTCGTCGCCCTGCTGCATGCCGCCGGTGTGCCGATGGACGCGCTTGCGCTGCTGCACGGCCCCGGTGAGACAGTAGGCGCCGCGCTGGTCGCCGATGCGCGTACTGCCGGTGTCTGCTTTACCGGCTCCACAGCAGTCGCCAAATTCATCAACCGCGCGCTCGCCGTCAAAGACGGCGCCATCGTGCCGCTTATCGCTGAAACCGGCGGCATCAACGCGATGGTGGTCGACAGCACCGCGCTGCCCGAGCAGGTGGTCGATGCGGTCGTGCAAAGCGCCTTTCGTTCGGCGGGCCAGCGCTGCTCGGCGCTGCGCCTGTTGTGCGTGCACGAGGGCATTGCCGATGCAGTGATCGAGATGATCCGCGGGGCGCTCGCCGAGTTGAATGTCGGCGACCCCGCGCTGCTCTCGACCGACGTCGGCCCGGTTATCGACGCCGAGGCGTTCGACGGCATCACCGCGCAGGTGTCGCGGCTGCGCCGCGAGGCGAAGTTGATCGGCGAGGCACCTCGCGCATCGAGCTTCGCCCGGCTGGTCGCGCCGATCGCGTTCGAGTTGGCGGCGATCGCCGAGGTCAAGCAAGAGATCTTCGGCCCGGTGCTGCATGTGGTGCGCTGGGGCGGCAATGTCGACGCCGTGATCGCGCAAATCAACGCACTCGGCTATGGCCTCACGCTCGGCATCCAGACACGTATCGATTCGCGTGCCCTGCGCCTGGCCGCTGCCGCGCGCATCGGCAACGTCTACGTCAACCGCAACATGATCGGCGCGGTGGTCGGCGTGCAGCCCTTCGGTGGCGAGGGCTTGAGCGGCACCGGCCCCAAGGCCGGCGGCCCGCACTACCTCTACCGCTTCTGCGCCGAGCAGGTGGTGACCATCAACACCGCCGCGGCCGGCGGCAACGCGACGCTGCTGGCTGGCGGGCATTGAGTTCGGCTCGACGTCTCGCGCGGCAACGTCGGGAGCCTGCGGGATGCATCGCGTTTCGTCGGGTCGATTCCGTACACTGACCCGATGAACACGATTGCATTCATCGGTGGCGGCAACATGGCAACGGCGCTTGTCGGCGGGCTCATCAAGAGCGGGCGAGCCGCGGATTCGATCCTCGTGATCGACCCGGGTGAGGCGCAGCGGGCCGCGCTGAAATCGCAGTTCGGCGTGCGCTCGCAGGCCGGGGCCGGTGCCGCGCTGGCCGAGGCGAGCATGGTGGTCTGGGCCGTCAAGCCACAGCTGTTCGCCGCTGCCGCAGCGCCCTGCGCAGCGCATGTCGGCGCAGCGTTGCAACTGAGCGTGATGGCCGGCATCCGCAGTGGTGCGATCACGGCGGCGACCGGTGCCGCGCGCGTCGTGCGTGCAATGCCGAACACGCCGGCGCTCATTGGCCAGGGCATCGCCGGCCTCTATGCATGCGCTGAAGCCACAGCCGCCGACCGTGCCGAGGTCGAGGCCGTGCTCGCGCCCACGGGCCGCTTGCTCTGGGTCGAGCGCGAAGCCGATCTCGACGCCGTGACCGCGCTGTCGGGCTCTGGCCCGGCCTACGTTTTTTATGTGATCGAAGCGATGGTGCAAGCTGCGTGCGAGATGGGCTTGAGCGCTGTGCAAGGTCGGCAGCTCGCACTGGCGACCTTCGCCGGTGCCACGGCGCTGGCCGAAGCCTCGGCCGAGTCACCCGCGGTGCTGCGGGAGCGCGTCACCTCGAAGGGGGGCACGACACACGCCGCCATCACGGCGCTTGAAACGGCAGGCGTCAAGACCGCATTCGTCGCGGCGATTCGGGCGGCGCAACAGCGGGCCCAGGAATTGGGCGACGAATTCGGCGGCTGAGCTCGGCGGGTCGCGGCCGGTCGCAGCAAGGCCCGCTTCGATGCGGGCAAACGCACGCTTCATGCAAACCCAGCATGGTGGCGATCCGGCGTTCAGCGCCCGCGGGGCCTACAGTGTTGCCCCATGCAGGCGCAGCCGCACCGCACATCCCGCGTGTGCCGAGCGCGAGCCGCACCCCATGAAACCAACCCCGGGAATCGAGACCACCATGAGCAACCTCTCTTACGTCAGCAAGAAGGGCGATACCGCCTGGGACACCTACCTCAGCCAGGTCGACCGCGTGCTGCCCTACCTCGGCCACCTCGCCAAATGGGTCGAGACCCTGAAGCACCCGAAGCGCGCGCTGATCGTCGATGTGCCGATCGAGCTCGACAACGGTGAGGTCGCGCACTTCGAGGGCTACCGCGTTCAACACAATCTGAGCCGCGGCCCAGGCAAGGGTGGTGTGCGTTACCACCCTGATGTGACGTTAGAGGAGGTGATGGCACTGAGCGCCTGGATGACGGTGAAGTGCGCCGCCGTCAACCTGCCGTATGGCGGCGCCAAGGGTGGCATTCGTGTCGACCCGAAGAAGCTCTCGCTTAAGGAACTCGAGCGCATGACCCGTCGCTACACCAGCGAGATCGGCATCATCATCGGCCCGCAGCGCGACATCCCGGCGCCCGACGTCAACACCAACGGCCAGATCATGGCCTGGATGATGGACACCTATTCGATGAACACCGGCGGCACGGCCACCGGCGTCGTCACCGGCAAGCCGCTGCACCTCGGCGGCTCGCTCGGGCGCGTGAAGGCGACCGGCCGCGGCGTGTTCGTTACCGGCCGCGAAGCCGCGCGCCGCATCGGCATGAATCTCGACGGCGCGCGTGTCGCGGTGCAAGGCATGGGCAATGTCGGCGGCTCGGCAGCCGAGCTCTTTGTGCAAGCCGGCGCCACGCTGGTCGCAGTGCAAGATCACACCGGCACGCTGGCCAACCCGGCCGGCTTCGACCTGCTTACCGCCAACGAAACCTTGAAGCGCGACGGCGGCATCGGCAACTTCAAAGGCGCCACGCGCATCGACGACGAAGACTTCTGGGACGTCGACTGCGACATCCTGATCCCTGCCGCACTCGAGTCGCAGATCACCGCGGCGCGCGCCAACCGCATCAAGGCCAAGCTGATTCTCGAAGGCGCCAACGGCCCCACGCTGCCCGACGCCGACGATGTGCTGCACGACCGCGGCGTCTTGGTCGTGCCCGACGTGATCTGCAACGCCGGCGGCGTGACCGTGAGCTACTTCGAATGGGTGCAAGACTTCTCGTCGTTCTTCTGGAGCGAAGACGAGATCAACGTGCGGCTCGACAAGATCATGGTCGATGCATTGAAGAAGATTTGGGACACCGCCGACCGCCACAAGATCAGCCTGCGCACCGCCACCTTCGCGGTGGCCTGCGAGCGCATCCTGACGGCTCGCGAGGAGCGCGGTTTGTATCCTTGAAACAGCGAGTGTGGCGCGGGCCGCCACGCGCTGCCCGGCCGTCAACCGCTGCGCGTGGGATCAGCGGGTGAAGCGCTTGCTGCCGAACGCGAGCCGCTTCTGCTTGTTGTCCGAGACGCCGACGGCGGCCACGTACTCGGTGCCCAGGGCGAGCGCCACGCTCGCCGGCACATCGACACTGGTCACGCTCGTGCCGATGACGGTCTGCCACAGCACGGGGTTGCCGGTGCTTCGCGCAATCGCGGGGTCGAGCACGTAGACCAGCGTGAAAGCGGCGCCGCTGACCGCAGGCCAAGTGATGCGCCCCGTGGCGACGGCCACCGTGAAGGTCGCCGGCGAAGCGCTGTCGATTGGGAACATCTCCCAGGTGCCATTGGGCGCGATCGTGTACTGGATGCACGGGCGCAGGTCGCGGAACTGTTTGCCGCCCGCGTTGAGGTAGGTGCCCGAGTACGAGAGCTGGGCAGTGTCGTAGCTGCCGCTGTAGCTCCCGGACTGCGCCAATCCGTCGATGCTGCCCGACCAAGTGCCCGACAGCGCGAGCGCGTTCTTGTTGCCGCCCACGGCGCCGACGTTGCTGGTCTGGCACCCGACATAGGTGAAGAACATGCTGCCACTGAAGTCGCCGTTGCCGGCGGGCAGGTTCAGGGCGAAAGCGCCAGGGGTGGGGTCTTCGGGGTTGGTGAGCGGGTCTTCCTGGTAGTAGCCGACATAGAGGCCGCCGGGTGGCGTGCCAACGGGCGCGGGGGTGGGCGTCGGTGTCGGTGCCGCCGGGGCGGGCGTGCCGGCAACGATCGGGTCGCCACCACCGCCACCGCAGGCCGTCAGCGCGATGACAGCGCATATGCCGATCCAGCCCAACGGGCGCGTTTTAAATGACATGTTCGTTCCCTGAACGTTGCTGCGGAGGTAATCGTGTCGTACCCGGCAATCGGGCGCGCCGT
>JAYUWC010000388.1:0-9097 GCA_043753755.1 Rhizobacter sp. | reverse complement strand
TGCACCACAATTGCGGCGCATGGACCACAGCTTTCTCTCCGCTTTCATCCTCTTGCTGTTGGTGCTCGACCCGCTCGGCAGCCTGCCGATCTTCATCCCGATCATGCGAGGCGTGGCGCCCGAGCGCCGCACCTGGGTCGCGACCCGCGAGGTCGGCATCGCCTTCGGTGTGCTGGCGGCATTCATGTTTCTCGGCAACGGGTTTTTGAACGTGATGCGGCTCTCGGAGCGCTCGCTCGAAGTGGCGGGCGGCGTGATCTTGCTGATGGTGGCGATTCGCATGATCTTCAGCCACGAGGGCGGCGTCTACGGCGTGCCCGAGGGCAAGAAGCCGATGATCTTTCCGCTGGCCGTGCCCTTGCTCGCCGGGCCGTCGGCGATGGCGACGGTGCTGCTGCTGGCATCGCGGCAGCCCGACAAGGTGCTCTCGTGGGTCGGCGCGCTGGCGTGCGCGATGGCGGTCTCGGGGACGATGCTGCTGCTTTGCGACCGCATCCGCCGCCTGCTCGGCGACTCGGTGGTCTCGGCGCTCGAAAAGCTGATGGGTCTGGTGCTGACCGCGATCGCCGTCGAGATGGTGCTGGCCGGGCTGAAGCGCTATTTCATGGCGCCGCTGTAGGGGCAAGGGCAGGGGTAAGGGCAGGCGCAGGCGCAGAGAGCGCCGCGATCTCTTCGGCGGTGAAGCCGGCCGCCAGCCGCGCGGCGTCGTTGAACGGCGGTCGCAGCCGCGGCGCGCCGTACCTCGCGGCGAGTTGCGGATAGAGCGCGACCGGATCGAGGCCGTCGCGCGCGCAGAGCCAGCGGTACCAGCGGTTGCCGATCGCGACATGGCCGATCTCATCGCGCAAGATGACACCGAGAATCTCGGCGGCGCGCAGGTCACCGGCCTGCCGCAGCTTGGCCTGCATCGGCGGCGTGGCGTCGAGCCCGCGCGCCTCCAGCGTGCGAGGCACCAGCGCCATGCGGGCGGTCGCGTCGTGCGCGGTTCGCTCGGTCATCGCCCACAGACCGTCGTGCGCATCGAAGTCGCCGTAGTCGAAACCCAGCGAGAGCAGGTGCTCGCGCAACAGCGTGAAATGCAGCGCCTCTTCGGCCGCCACGCGCAGCCAGTCGCGGTAGTAGGCGACCGGCATCGCGTCGAAACGCCAGACCGCATCGAACGCGAGGTTGATCGCGTTGAACTCGATGTGGGTGACTGCATGCAGCAGCGCCGCGCGTCCTTCCGGCGTGAACGGCGAGCGGGTCGGTACGGTTTTCGGCGGCACCAGCCGCGGGCGCGCCGGACGACCGGGCAAATCCGCAGGTGCCGGCAGGCGCTCGGTGGGGTCGATGGTGGCCTCGTCGAGTTCGGCGAACAACGCGCGGGCGCGGGCCGCCTTCTCGATCGGGTCGGAAACACACAGGGCCTGCAGCGCCGCGGCGCGTGCCGATCGCGTCGGGGCGGAGTAGGTCGATTGAACGTCGGCAGTCATGGGTCGGGATCATAGAAGTCGATGACGGAGTTCATGAATCACTGCGGCATCCGCCGTCGATCTGCCCAGTCAGGCGACCGTGCCGCGGCCCAGCGCCGCTTGCCCCCGCCACTTAGAATCGGCGCCCTCGAAGCACGACTTCACGGCGCGCGCACATGGCCCTCTACCAGCTCGACTCTCATCGCCCGCGGCTCGCGCGCGGCGCCTGGGTTGCCGACAGCGCCCAGGTGATCGGCAACGTCGAGCTGGCCGAAGACGCGAGCATCTGGTTCGGCGCGATCTTGCGCGGTGACACCGAGTTGCTCACGATAGGCCGCGGCGCCAACGTGCAGGACGGCAGTGTGCTGCATGCCGACATCGGCTTTCCGCTCACGGTGGGCGAGAACGTCACCGTCGGCCACCAGGTCACGTTGCACGGCTGCACGGTGGGCGACGGCTCGCTGATCGGCATTCAGGCGGTGGTGCTCAACGGCGCGAAGATCGGCAAGCACTGCCTGGTCGGCGCCGGTGCGCTAGTGACCGAAGGCAAAGAGTTTGCCGACGGCTCGATGATCATCGGCTCGCCGGCGCGGGTGGTGAGGCAGCTCACGCCCGAGCAGATCGCCGGCTTGCAGCGCAGTGCCGAGCACTATGTGATGAACGCGCGGC
This sequence comes from Rhizobacter sp., assembly GCA_043753755.1. Taxonomy (GTDB): domain Bacteria; phylum Pseudomonadota; class Gammaproteobacteria; order Burkholderiales; family Burkholderiaceae_C; genus LMDS01. Next base: position 6,977 of record JAYUWC010000388.1, on the reverse strand, counting down.
GCTTCGGGGCCGGACTGACCAAGATCGGCTGACCATGAGCGAGCTCCACAAATTTTTGTTCGAAGGCTTGCCGGTGCGCGGCATGCTGGTTCGCCTGACCGACAGTTGGCGCGAAGTGCTCGCGCGCCGCGAAGCCGCTGACCAGCCGTTCGCCGAGCCCGTTCGCGCGCTGCTGGGCGAGATGGCTGCGGCCGGTGTGCTGATGCAGGCCAACATCCAGTTCAACGGCGCGCTGGTGCTGCAAATGCATGGTGACGGCCCGGTCAAGCTGGCGGTGGCCGAGGTGCAGAGCGACTTGGCGTTTCGCGTCACGGCCACGGTGATCGGCGAGGTCGCGCCCGAAGCTCGGCTCGAGGCAATGCTCAACTTGCACGGCAAGGGCCGTTGCGCGATCACGCTCGACCCGAAAGACAAGCGACCGGGCCAGCAGCCCTACCAAGGCGTGGTCGCATTGCACGGCGATCGGCGCGAGCCGCTGCAGCAGCTGAGCGAGGTGCTCGAGCACTACATGCTGCAGTCCGAGCAACTCGACACCAAGTTGATTCTCGCGGCCGACGATCAGATGGCCGCCGGGTTGTTGATCCAGCGCCTGCCGGTTCAAGGCACAGGCAACTTGCAAGGCGTGCAGCGCAACGAAGACCTGATCGGCCTCGACGAGGCCTACAACCGCCTCGCACTGCTCGCCGGCACGCTGACCCGCGACGAGCTATTGACGTTGGACGCCGACACGATCTTGCGCCGCCTGTTCTGGGAGGAACCGCTGCGCCGCACCGCCACGTTGCGCGATCAGACCGGGCCGCGCTTCGTTTGCACCTGCTCGCGCGAGCGTGTCGGCAGCATGCTCAAAAGCCTCGGCCGCGAAGAGGTCGACGGCATCATCGTCGAACAGGGGCGGGTCGAAATCGGTTGCGAGTTTTGTGGGCTTAAGTACCACTTCGACCCGGTCGATGTGGGGGAGCTGTTCACCCCGGCGGGCCAGCAGGCGCCGGGTTCGGCCGCACGGCACTGACTGCTGCGCGGTGCCTTGCGCCGCGCTGAAAACGATTCACCTGCTCGCCCTGATTGCGTCGATGGGCGGCATGTTCGACATGTGCGCCGGTCGCGATCGTTCGTTGAAGCTCGAGGGTCGACTTAGAAAGACGGCAGCAGTCGGCGCCCCTCGCAGTCGGCATCGCCGCAGCGCTCGCAGTGCCAGTGCCAGCGTGCGGTGCCTGGGTCGGCCGTTGTCTGCGGCGCGAGCGCACGTTGCACGGCGCTGAGGGCTGCAGAGACGCGCGCCGCACCGGTGCCGAAGACGACGGCGTGATCGACGGCTGCGCGCTGCAGCGCGGCACGCACCTTGGCGTCGACCGGCTCGCGAACGTGGGGGCCATCGCGCTGCAGACCATCGGCTTGCCAGGGCAGGTCGAGCGCGGTCAGCAGGGTGAGGTTGCAGCCTCGCGCATGGTCGGCCTCGGCGCTGGCGTAAAGGCTGGCGTCGCCGAAGACCTGGTCGCTGTAGACGGCGATCATCAGTGCGGTGGTGTCGGCGATGACGACGGCGTGATTGGCAGCAGCGGCGTCGATGCGGGCGGTCTGTGTCGCGGCGATGCCGGCTTGCTCATCGATGCGCGGTGTGCGGCCCCGGTCGTCGCAGAACTCGCGCAGGTACTCGGGCACGACGACCGCATCGCGCCCATCCGCCGCGAGCGCATCGCGCAGCGCCGAGGCGAGCGTCGTCTTGCCGGTGCTCTCGGCGCCCAGAAGCGCGACGACAAAGCCGCGGTTTGCAGTCACGCCGGCATCATCCGCCGCCACGCGCGCCAGCCGATAACCGACATCGCGATGAAGAGGCTGTAGAGCAGCGTCGTCAGCCACAGGCCTTTGTAGGCAAAGAGTCCGACGCTGACGATGTTGACGACGATCCACGCCGCCCAGTTCTCGATATATTTGCGGCCGAGCAGCCACTGGCCGATGACGCTGGCCGCGGTCGGGAAGGCGTCCCACCACGGCACGTCGGTGTCGGTGTAGGTTTTGAGGAAGAGACCGGTGGCGGGCCAGGCAACGACAAGCGCCGCGAGCAGCCACCAGCGAGCCTGCGCCGGGAGGCGGCGCACCGTCAACGCGGCGCCGCCGGCCTGCGTGCCGCGCAACCATTGCCACCAACCCCAAAGGGCGACGGCCGCGAAAAATATCTGCAGGCTCGCGTCGCCATAGAGCCGGCTGTTCCAGAAAAGAGCGACGTACAGCAGTGAGCTGATGATCGCCAGCGGCCAGGCGATCGGGTTGACGCGCATGTTGAGCACAACCATGACGATTGCGAGCACGAAGGCGACGATCTCGAGCGCACTCATCGTGACGGCGCCCCAGGTGACGAGCGGCAGGGTGAAGGGCTGCATCGCGTGCAGTAGCGAGTCCACGGCCGCGCCCTCAGCCACCCGCCGCCGCGGTGTGCGCCATCAACGCTTGGGCGTCGACACCTGAACGAATATTTCGTCCGGCTTGATCATGCCAAGTTCGAAGCGGGCCTTCTCCTCGACCATCTCGAGGCCCTCTTTCAAATCGCTCACTTCGGCCACGAGTTGTGCGTTGCGGGCTTTGTCGGCCGCGTTCGACGCCTGCTGCGCGGCCAGCTTGCCGCGCAACTCCATCATGCGCGGCACGCCGCCCTTGCCGAACCAGAGTTCGGCCTGCACGAGCGCGATCAACGCGATCAATGCCAGAGAGACGGAGCGCATCGCAGCGACAGGCCGTAATTCGAAGCCGAATGGAGAGGCCGCCCGGCGTCAGCGCAGGTTGTAGAAGGCCGCGCGGCCGGGGTAGCTAGCCACGTCGCCCAAGTCTTCTTCGATGCGCAGCAGCTGGTTGTACTTGGCCATGCGGTCGCTGCGGCTCATCGAGCCGGTCTTGATCTGGCCGGCGTTGCTGCCGACGGCGATGTCGGCAATGGTCGAGTCTTCGGTCTCGCCCGAACGGTGGCTGATCACCGCCGTCCAGCCAGCGCGCTTGGCCATTTCGATCGCAGCGAAGGTTTCGGTCAAGGTGCCGATTTGGTTGATCTTGATCAGGATCGAGTTGGCGACGCGCTTTTCGATGCCTTCTTTCAAAATCTTGGTGTTGGTGACGAAGAGGTCGTCGCCGACCAACTGCACCTTGCTGCCGAGCCGGTCGTTGAGGTGCTTCCAGCCGTCCCAATCACCCTCGTGCATGCCGTCTTCGATGCTGATGATCGGGTACTTGTCGACCCAGCTGGCGAGCACGTCGGTCCACTCCGGCGCGCTGAGGATCAGGCCCTCGCCTTCGAGGTGGTACTTGCCGTCTTTATAGAACTCGCTGGCGGCGCAATCGAGGCCGAGCGCGATCTGGGTGCCGGCCGTGTAGCCAGCCTTGTCGATCGCCTCGAGGATCATCTGGATCGCCGCTTCGTGGCTCGCCACGTTGGGCGCGAAACCGCCTTCGTCGCCGACTGCCGTGCTGATGCCCCTGTCATGCAGGATTTTCTTCAACGCGTGGAAGACCTCCGCGCCGTAGCGCACCGCCTCGCGGAAGCTCGGGGCGCCCACGGGAATGATCATCAATTCCTGAAGGTCGAGGTTGTTGTTGGCGTGCTCGCCGCCGTTGATGACGTTCATCATCGGCACCGGCATCTGCATGCCGCCCGAGCCGCCGAAATAGCGGTACAGCGGCAAGCCCGATTCTTCGGCCGCAGCGCGGGCCACGGCCATGCTGACGGCCAGGGTCGCGTTGGCACCGAGGCGGCTCTTGTTCTCGGTGCCGTCGAGGTCGATCAGCGTGCGGTCGAGAAAGGCCTGCTCGCTCGCGTCGAGCCCGAGCACCGCTTCGCTGATCTCGGTGTTGACGTGTTCGACGGCTTTGAGCACGCCCTTGCCGAGGTAGCGCTTCTTGTCCCCATCGCGCAGCTCGATCGCTTCACGCGAGCCGGTGGAGGCGCCCGAAGGCACGGCCGCGCGGCCCATCGTGCCGCTTTCGAGCAGGACGTCGCATTCGACGGTGGGGTTGCCGCGGCTGTCGAGGATCTCGCGGCCGACGATGTCAACAATGGCGCTCATTCAGGGTCTCTCCGGTTTCTTGAGGGTTAGGGGGTCGAGGCTCACACGCCTTCGACGACGATCATGTGCATCACGGCGGCGCCTTCGCGGGCCTCGCGTGCGCGGCTGTACTCGGCCGAGGCGTAGAAGGCGCGAGCCTTCTCGACACTGGCGAATTTGAGAACGACGACTCGCTCGGGTTGCCAGTCGCCTTCGAGCACTTCGACTGCACCGCCACGCACGCAGACCTCGGCGTCGTGCGCTTGCATCGCAAGCGAAGACAACGCGCGGTACGCGTCGTACTGCGCCGGGTTCGTGACCTGCACATGGGCGATGACGTAGGCGCTGGGCATCGGGTCGTTCGGCGGCTGGTCAGCGCACGATCAGCACGAGAAATCGTTCTCGAGCAGTGGCCGTGACTTGACGACCCGGTCGAGTGCGACGAGCTGTTCGAGCAAGGCGCGCATGTGCTTGAGCGGCACCGCATTGGGGCCATCGCTCATCGCGTTCGCGGGGTCGGGATGGGTCTCCATGAAGACGCCGGCCACGCCGACGGCAATTGCCGCACGCGCCAACACCGGCACGAACTCGCGCTGCCCACCCGAGCTGGTGCCTTGGCCACCGGGCAATTGCACCGAGTGAGTGGCGTCGAACACGACCGGCGCATTGGTCTCGCGCATGATCGCCAAGCTGCGCATGTCGGAGACGAGATTGTTGTAGCCGAAGCTCACTCCGCGTTCACAGGCCATGAAGTTGTCGACCGGCAGGCCTTTCTCGCCCGCAGCAGCGCGGGCCTTGTCGATCACGTTTTTCATATCGTGAGGCGCGAGAAACTGGCCCTTCTTGATATTGACCGGCTTGCCCGATTGCGCAACCGCACGAATGAAGTCGGTCTGGCGGCACAGAAACGCCGGGGTTTGCAACACGTCGACCACGCTCGCGACATGTTCGATCTGCGACTCGTCATGGATGTCGGTCAATACCGGCACGCCCAGTTCGCGTTTGACCTTGGCCAGAATTTCGAGGCCCTTGTCGATGCCGGGGCCACGAAACGTGCCGCCCGACGAGCGGTTCGCTTTGTCGAAACTGCTTTTGAAAATGAACGGGATGCCGAGTGCCGCGGTCATTTCTTTCAACTGGCCGGCGACATCCATCTGCAGTTGTTCGGACTCGATCACGCAAGGCCCGGCAATCAAAAAGAAAGGCTGCGTCAGGCCGATTTCGAAGCCGCACAGCTTCATGCGCCCACCTTTTCGGCCGGCAGGGCTTCTCTGTCGTTCTTGTGTTGGAGCGCGGCCTTGACGTAGCTGGTGAAGAGCGGGTGCCCGTCCCAGGGCGTGCTCTTGAACTCCGGGTGAAACTGCACGCCGACGAACCACGGGTGCACAGATCGAGGCAGCTCGATCATCTCGGTCAGCTTCTCTCGCTGGGTGATCGCCGAAATCACGAGGCCGGCCTGTTGCAGCCGCTCGAGGTACTGCTCGTTGGCTTCGAAGCGGTGGCGGTGCCGCTCGGTGACGACCTTGCCGTAGATTTGGTGGGCCAGCGTGCCGGGAGTGACATCAGAGCTCTGCGCGCCCAGGCGCATCGTGCCGCCGAGATCGGAATGCGCGCTGCGCTTTTGAATCGTCCCGTCGCGGTCTTGCCATTCGTCGATCAGCGCGATGACCGGGTGTGGGGTTTCGGCGTCGAACTCGGTGCTGTTCGCGCCTGTCAGCCCGGCGAGATTGCGTGCGACTTCGATGGTGGCAACTTGCATCCCGAGACAGATGCCGAGGTACGGAATTTTGTGTTCGCGGGCGTACTTCGCGGTCAGGATCTTGCCCTCGACCCCGCGCTTGCCAAACCCGCCAGGCACCAGAATCGCATCAAATTTGGCGAGTTGGTCGATGTTCAATTCGGTCAGCGTTTCGGAGTCGACGTAGTCGATCTTGACCCGCGCGTGGTTGTGAATGCCGGCGTGGCGCAACGCTTCGTTGAGCGACTTGTAGGAGTCCGAAAGATCGGTGTACTTGCCGCACATCGCAATCGTCACTTCGCACTGCGGATGCGCGACCTCGTGAACCAATCGGTCCCAACGTTTCAGGTCGGCCGACCTCGTCAGCAACTGCAGCTTCATGCAGATGATCTCGTCGAGGCGCTGCTCGTGCAGCATGCGCGGCACCTTGTAGATCGTGTCGGCGTCCCACATCGAAATCACGCCTTGCAAGCCGACGTTGGTGAACAGCGAAATCTTGTCGCGTTCGTCGTCGGGAATCTCGCGGTCGGCGCGGCACAGCAGCACGTCGGGCTGAATGCCGATCTCGCGCATTTTTTGAACCGTGTGCTGCGTCGGCTTGGTCTTCAACTCGCCTGCAGTGGCGATCCACGGCACGTAGGTGAGGTGCACGAAAGCCGAGTTGCTCGGGCCTGCACGCAAGGCCATCTGGCGCACGGCTTCGAGAAACGGCAGTGACTCGATGTCGCCCACGGTACCGCCGATTTCGACAATGGCCACGTCGACATCGGCCGCACCGCGTTTGACGAATTCTTGTATTTCGTTGGTGACGTGCGGAATCACTTGCACCGTCTTGCCGAGGTAGTCGCCGCGGCGCTCTTTCTCGAGCACGGTTTTATAGATTTGGCCGGCCGTAAAGTTATTGCTGCGCTTCATGCGGGTGCTGATGAAGCGCTCGTAATGGCCGAGGTCGAGATCGGTTTCGGCGCCGTCATCGGTCACAAACACCTCACCATGCTGAAACGGGCTCATCGTGCCCGGGTCGACATTGAGGTAGGGATCGAGCTTGATGAGGGTGACCTTGAGGCCCCGCGATTCGAGGATCGCGGCGAGAGAGGCAGAAGCGATGCCCTTGCCGAGGGAGGACACCACACCGCCGGTGACGAAGACGAACTTGGTCATTGCGTTCGCGTTCCCGTTCGCGATTCGCAGCGCGTGCGAATGGCCTGGTG
>JAYUWC010000387.1:0-27152 GCA_043753755.1 Rhizobacter sp. | reverse complement strand
GATGAAGGGCCAGCCGCTGGCCTACAACAAAGACAACCAGGAAGACAAAGAGCCGCTGTTCGACACGGTCGACACGCTCATAGACACGCTGCGCATCTTTGCCCAGCTGGTCGCCGGCATCACCGTCAAACCCGAGGCGATGGAGCGCGCCGCGCTGCGCGGCTACGCCACCGCGACCGACCTCGCCGACTACCTGGTCAAGAAGGGCCTGCCGTTTCGCGATGCGCATGAGGTGGTTGCGCATGCGGTCAAGTCGGCAATCGGGCAAGGCCTCGATCTCTCTGCACTGCCGCTCGAGACACTGCAATCCTTCGATGCATCGATCGGCGCCGACGTGTTCGAAGTCCTGTCGTTGCGCGGCTCGCTGAACGCACGTGCGACGCTCGGCGGCACGGCGCCGGCACAGGTGCATGCGCAGATCGCCCGGCACCGCACGCGACTCGGTTAGCGCTGCGATTGCTGCAGGTCGACCCGCCGGCGGCGCCCGGCGGCATGGGTCTGCGTCCGCGTGTGCGTCTGCGAGCGGGTGCGAGGCACTGACTGCCGACGTTTCACTGGCGGGTCACGCCGGCCGACGAGCATCAGCGACTCACCATCGCAGGACCACTCGTGACAACGCAACTCAACCCGACGACGCTGTCTACCGGCGTCAACCCGTCGACCGGCGCCGACTCGCTCTTGGCGCGCATCGACGCGAGCACGCCCGCGACCGGGCCCGACTACACCGCGCCGAAAGTCAACTCGGCATTCAAGGCCGTCAAACAAATATTCGGACAAGACATCGTCTGGCAACGACCTTTCGAAGGTCTCGTCCGTGCTCGCCAAGTTGAGCCCCGCGGAGCGTCAGTCGTTCGTCAACCTGTGTGCGCGCCAAAAGACGGGGCGCACCTTGACGCTGCTGCAAGAGTGGGTCGGGCGCGTCACCAAAGAAGGCCTGGGGGATTTCGACGGGCTCGATGCTTCCACGCGCATGAAGCTCTGGCGCACGCTCGTTCCCGGTCAAGACGGCAAAAATCTGGCGCGGATCTTCGACGCTGCCAAAGGCGCGACCGAAGCGCGCCTGCAACCGTTCCGGCAAGAGTTCGCGAAAGCGGTCGCTTCGGTGGGCACATCCGATCAGAAGCTGGCGTTCATCAAGTCACAACTGCCTGCCGCGCTTGCACAAAGCAGCGGGTCAGACCAAAGCAGTGCCCGCGCGATCGCGACCGTGATGAGCACGCTGACCAATCCGGCGCAACTCTCGGCAGCGGTGGCGCTGCTCGGCAGGTCGGGCGTCGACGCAGCGGTGAAGTCGACGTTGCAGGCGCGCGGCGATGAGCCGGCCTGGGTGCACGAAGCCAACGCCGCGAAGGTCGACCTCACGTTGTTCAAGACGCTCGCTCAGCGTTTCGCGGCCTCGACCAACCCGCGCGAGAAAGCGGCTTTCGTCAGTGCGTCGGGTTCGGTTCTCAAGTACTTCAACAGCACGGTCATCGGGCCGAACTTTCGCCGACAGGAGCTGGGCGAAGCCACGGCGGCCGTTGCTCGCGTGATCGACACCGACACCCCCCGGCGTCATTGAAAACACGATGCTCCAAAACACCAGCGGCGGTGCCAGCGGTGGCCCCGCAGCGCTGCGAATCTTCTCGCAGGCGCTGCTCGATTCAGGCCGCGGCGAGGTGTTGGGCGCCATCACATTGCGACTTCAGCGCGGGCAAGACTTGACGCAAGACCCGATGGCCTACCTCGGTGAACGCCAAAGCCGCTCGGGCGAAGCGCCGACCTACTCACGTGCGCGCGCGCTGGGCGGTTGGTTGGGCGTGGTGGGCTCAGCCATTCAAGCGCGCATCAACCAGCGCGACTCGAACGCGGCTTACTCGTCGCTCATCTTCACCGGCAGCATCGATGTGATGAAAGAGCTGGCATCGGCGGCGATGCCGAAATTCAAGGTGGTGTTCGGTGTGTTGGCCCCCGCCTTGAAGACTGCCGTCAACTTGGGGCTGTTCGACTGGCGCAACGAAGCGACCCGAACCGATCGGAGCTTCGCGCAGTCGCTGCTCGAAGGCGCACTGCCGAAGCACCGAAACGGCGTCGAGGCGACCGCGCCCTGGACCGAAACACTGAACACCGAACAGGCTCGCAGACTGAGCAACTTCTGAAGCGCAAAAACGGCTGCTCGCGGCACAATTGCGGCCGCAGCGACCGGGCACCGCGCCCCAGGAGATGGGCGATGTTCGAGACGGTATTGAGAGCGCTGATGGCACTCGTGGTCACGATGGGCTTTGCGAGGGCGCAGGCACTGACCTATCCCGAAACCGCCCGCATCGATCAGGTCGACACTTACTTCGGCACCGAGGTCGCCGACCCCTACCGCTGGCTCGAAGACGACAACGCCGCGCAGACGAAAGCGTGGGTCGAGGCCGAGAACAAGCTGACCTTCGGCTACCTCGAGAAAATCCCCTTTCGTGCGACGCTGCGCGAGCGCATCCGAACGATCGCGAACTACCCGAAGTACAGCGCGCCCTTCCGCAAGAACGGCCAGGTGTTTTTCTACAAGAACGACGGCCTGCAGAACCAGGCCGTGCTGTACGTACAAGAGGGCTTGGCCGGCCGACCCGAGGTGCTGCTCGACCCCAACACCTTCTCGAGCGACGGCACGGTGCGCCTGGCGTCGTTCACGCTCAGCCGCGACGGGCGTTACGCGGCTTACGAGAAAACCGCCATCCCCGGCTCCGACTGGCGCGATGTGTACGTGCTCGACATGGCGACTCGCCAGACCTTGCCCGAGGTGCTGCATTGGGTGCGGTTTTCGGGCACGGCATGGCGCGGCGACGGCTTCTACTACAGCCGCTACCCCGAGCCTGCGAAAGGCACCGAGCTCACCGCCCGTGCCGAAAATCAGACGGTGTGGTTCCACCGCGTCGGCTCGGGTCAGGCGCAAGACCAGCCGGTGTTTGCCGACCCGGCGCACCCGACCCGCTTCAACGGCGTCATGGTTACCGAAGACGAACGCTTCGCGTTTTTGACGCAAGACGAACCCGGCAAGCGCGGCAACGGTTTGGCGGTGCGCGACGAGGCCGCGGGCGAGAAGGCGTTTCGACCACTCGTGGCCGAGATCGGCGAATTTCGATTCGAGCCCGTCGACAACGTGGGCGGCGAATTGCTCGTGACCACCACCCGCGGCGCGCCCAATCGCAGGCTGATGCGGGTCGACCCGGCCAAGCCTGCATTCATCCACTGGCGCACCGTGCTCGCAGAGCAGCGCGAGTCGCTCGAGCATGTGTCGGTCGCGGGCGGCAAGCTGTTCGCGGTCTACTTGAAAGACGTGACTTCGCGCGCAGAGGTGCATGCGCTCAGCGGCAAGCTCGAGCGCCGCGTCGAGCTGCCTGGACCGGGCAACGCCCAGGGCTTCGGTGGCGAACGTGACGACACCGAAGTCTTCTACACGTTCGGGTCGATGAGCCAGCCGACCAGCATCTTTCGCTACGACATCGCCTCCGGCAAATCAACGCTCTTTCGCACGCCCGAGATCCCCAACTACGAGGCGAGCCGCTACGAGAGCCGGCAGGTGTTCTTCAAGAGCCGCGACGGCACGCGCGTGCCGATGTTCCTCGTTCACAAGAAGGGCTTGAAGCTCGACGGCCGCAACCCGACCATCCTCTTTGGGTACGGCGGCTTCAACGTCACGCTCAACCCCTACTTCAGCGCCACGCGAGTGGCCTGGCTCGAGCAGGGCGGCGTCTTCGCGATGGCCAACCTGCGCGGCGGTGGCGAGTACGGCGAGGCGTGGCACGAAGCCGGCATGCAGCTGAAAAAGCAGAACGTGTTCGACGACTGCATCGCCGCCGCCGAGTACCTGATCGCCGAGCGCTACACCGCACCCGACCGCCTCGCCTTGCAAGGCGGCAGCAACGGCGGCCTTCTGGTCGGCGCGGTGGTGAACCAGCGGCCCGATCTGTTCGCTGTCGCGTTGCCGCAGGTCGGGGTGATGGACATGCTGCGCTTCCAGAAATTCTCGGTCGGCTCGGCCTGGACCTCCGACTACGGCTCGAGCGACGACCCGGTGCAATTCAGGTACCTGCTCGGCTACTCGCCGCTGCACAACATCAAGGCCGGCGCGCGCCACCCGGCGACGCTGGTCACGACGTCGGACCACGACGACCGGGTCGTACCGGCGCACTCGTTCAAGTACATCGCGACGCTGCAAGCGATGGCCGGAGGTGAGCGGCCGCAGTTGATCCGGGTCGAAACCAATTCGGGGCACGGCGCGAGCAACCTTACCAAGGCGCTCGACGAAGCCGCCGACACCTACGCCTTCGTCTTCGCGAACATGGGCCTCGCCCCGAGCTTTGCACCTTGATGGTTCGCGCCGGAAGCGTCGTCACGCATCCACCGGCGCGGCCGCTGCGTAGTCTCACCTCTGAACTTCTCGACCTCGCCCGTGCACCTCTTCAAGCAATTACTTCTCTTCGGTCTCTTGCCGGTCATGGCGCTGGCGGGCCTTGCGGCCTGCGCACCGGTGAAGGTGCTCAACACCATCGCCGCGGCGGGCGGCGGCTTCAGAGAGGCGGCCGATGTCTCCTACGGCCCGCTCGCGCGGCAAAAGCTCGACCTCTACACGCCGACCACCGCTGCGCCGCCCGGCGGCTGGCCGGTCGTCGTCTTCTTCTACGGCGGCTCGTGGAACACCGGCGAGCGCGCCGATTACCGGTTCGTCGGCACGGCTCTGGCCGCAAAAGGCGTGCTCACGGTGGTGGCCGACTACCGCCTCTACCCGGAGGTGCGGTATCCCGATTTTTTGCGTGACAGCGCCCTCGCGCTGGGTTGGAGCCTGACCGAAGCGAAGCGGCTGGGCGGTGATGCGAAACGGGTGTTCGTGATGGGCCACAGCGCGGGCGGCTACAACGCCGCGATGCTTGCGCTCGACGGCCGCTGGCTGGCCGAGGCCGGCCATGCACCGAGTGAACTCGCAGGCTGGATCGGCCTCGCCGGCCCATACGATTTCTTTCCGACCGACAACGCCGACGCGCAGCCGGTGTTCTTTCATCCCGATTACCCGGCCAACGCACAGCCGATCGAATTCGGCGCCAGCGCCGGTCGACCGGCGTTTCTCGGCGCGCCGATAAACGACACGTTGGTCAGCCCGACCCGCAGTACCGAAGCCCTCGCACGCAAGCTGCAGTCCGCCGGCACACCTGTCACGCTCAAGCTCTACGAGCGGCCCAGCCATGCCACGCTGATCGGCGCGTTCGGCGCGCCGCTTCGATTCATCGCGCCGGTGCTGGACGACGTGACCGCGTTCATCGCCGCGACACCGGCCCAACGCTGAGGACCTCGAATCAGCAGCACAGAGGTCACGAGATTCGGAGCTTCAGCGCGTCGGCCTGGGCTTCAACGACTTCGATGACCTTGTCAGGCGTTTGCGCCGTTCCCCCGAGGCGAAAGCGGTTCATGCCGAGCGGCGTCATGCTCGAGCGGGTAACTTGCTGGCGGTCGTCGGGGCCGGGCACGCCGACCGCGACTTCACCGGCGTTGCCGAACTCCAGCGTGGCCCGCCCGCGGCGCGCGGGCGGAAACGCGAACGACTGCGTCAGCCGATAGACCGACACGCCGGGTTCGTCTTCTTCGAACGAATGCGTCCAACTGCCGGCAAGTGAGACGGGGGTGCTGTTCATCGCTGTCATGCCGCAACAGTCATCGCGGGCCGCGAGCTGCCGCGCGGCTGCGCCGGCATGGCCTCGGTGGCGACCGGCCTGTCCTCGCCGGTTTTGGTTCGGAACGATGAGATAACGCCGCCCATGTATTCGTAGCCGGTGACCGACGGCCCCCAGGCCGCGCCGTTCCACCACTTGTGATGCAGCGCGCTGTCGGTGCCGGTGACGAACACGTCGAGCCGGTTCGGGTCCCAGGCCACCACACGAGGTTGCGATGTGCAAACGCCGCCCATCGCCTCGTAGCCGAGCAGCGAGGGCCCCCAGGTCGACCCGTTCCACCACTTGTGATGCGCAGGCCGGCCCCCGACAAGCGCCAGCGAACCTCCGCACCGGGCGTCAGTGGGGTTAGGAAACGTCCAAGTTCAAGTTAGGGGGCATGGCGCAATGCGCCGGATTCGACACCGCATCAGCACGTTTTCGCATCGCACTTCTCGCATCGCACCTCACGCCGTCGACATGCCTTCGACGAAAGCCGCAACCCCGAGGCGCGCTCGCGCCGTGCGCCGCTTTCGTCCGAGGCCCCGCGGCGAGTTGTCCTACCCGTACGAGCTTCGACTCGCGGCGACGATCCTTAAAAGCAAACCCATGAACAACCACTGCTCGGCGACGGCAGTGCATTCGAGGACAAAAGATGAGCACGACCAAAACGAAAGCACCAGCAAAGCACGGCTCCAAGAAGACCGAGCCGGCGGCCGGCTCGAAAAAGCCGTGGGAGCAAGAGCCGCCAAAGACGAACGCAAAGCACACGACGCTGAGCCCGTCAGCAAAGGCGGCGGCAAAGCGCAGCGCGAAGAAAGCGGGGCGCCCCTACCCGAATTTGGTGGACAACATGCACGCGGTTTCCGAAAGCAAGAAGTCATGACGGGCGTTGACGAGCGGCGCGCCGTAGCAACCAAGAACCCTGCGGGCGGGCTGACAGCCGCAGGCCGAGCCGAGCTCGGTCGGACCGAAGGCGCGAATCTCAAAGCCGGGGTCACGAAACCCGAGGCCGAGATGAGCCATGACGAAATGCGCCGCAAGGGAAGTTGGGCCGCTCGTTTCTACGGTCGCGCCGTGCTGCCGCCGCTCGTGAAACCGAACGGCGAACCGACACGCTTCGCGCTGTCGGCGCACGCGTGGGGCGAGGCAGTACCCAAGACAGAAACGCAAGCTCGAGACATCGCCGAGAAGGGTCGCAAGCTGCTGAAGCGCTATCGCGAAAGCACCGCGAAGAGTTAGTTTCAGACACGCATTTCCTCGACGGCGAAGGGCTGGCGAATTCGACTCGGCGCGAAGCGATTTACGACAGCGTCAACGAGTGCTGCAACGACGGTGCGATCCGGTAGAGCCACACACGTTTACCGTTCGGCCCCTCGAGTACCGCCGATGGCACGCGGTGCGGCGCGCTGAATTCGAGGCTCACGAGCCAGCCACCGCGTTTCATGTCGCGCTCGGCCTTCTCGAGTGCACGGTCCATGCTCTCCGGTCGCTGAAAGACGTAGACCATGTCGCAGACCGACCAGTCGGCGGCCCAGATGTCACCGCGACTGACCCGCGCCGGCACCCTTGTCCGCACGCTCGAGAAGCGACAGCGCCACGCGCAGAGCAGCCGCAGCAACCAGCTCCACTCGATGCCGTACAGCGCGGCTTGTGGGTATTCGCGGTGCAACTCGCGCAGGCCTGCACCCAGGCCGCAGCCGGCATCGAGCACATGTGCATTCGGGGCGAGTGGCGCGAGTGCGGCCAAACCGTGCAGCGCGCCGGCCGGTGTCGGAAAGACGGGTGCGTCGCGCCAGGCGTGGAGCGGGTAGACGAGCGCGAGCAGCGCCAAGGGCGGCAACCAGGCCCAGGCCGGCAGACCGCTCGCTGCGCCCGAAGCCAACAGCGACAGCGGAAACCCCGCGGCCACAAAGAAGCGCCGCCAACTCGTGTCCGCGACCACTGCAACAGCTGCACCGGTGACACTCGCCGCGGCAAGCGAGATCAGCAGCGGCGCTTCGGACCAGCGCAGCACCGCGAACACGGCCCAGGCCAGGCCCCACGCGACCAGTGCCGGCAGCGGCCAGGTTGCCGCGATCGACAAAGGCCGACTACGCAACCCCACCGTGCTCACGACTCGAACGCGTGCCGCCGTCAATAAGCCCGCAGCTTGACCCGCAGCCGGGCGATCGACTGGCTGTGCAGCTGGCACACACGCGATTCGGTTACTTTGAGAACCGCGGCGATCTCTTTCAAATTCATATCGTGCTCGTAGTACATGCTCATCACGTACTGCTCGCGCTCGGGCAGCACCTTGATCGCCTCGACGAGCGCCTCGCGCATGCGCTGGTCTTGCAGCTGCGCCAGCGGATTGGTGTTGTCGGCGACGACGTGGCGGTCGAGAAAGTCCTGATCACCTTCGTCGCCCGACATGTCTTCGAGGTAGACGAGCTGGGTGCCGCGCACCTTGCCGAGCAGCTCTTGGTATTCGCCGAGCGTTACGCCCATTTCTTTGGCGATCTCGCTCTCGGCGGGCGCCCGGCCGAGCCGCTGCTCGAGCTTGTGCACCGCCGATTCGATCGTGCGCTGCTGCTTGCGCGTGCCGCGCGAGAGGTAGTCGTTGCCGCGAAGTTCGTCGAGCATCGCGCCGCGGATGCGTTGCGTTGCGAAGGTCTCGAACTGCACGCCCTGGGCTGCGTCGAAGCGGGTCATCGCATCGGCCAGGCCGATCATGCCGACCTGGATCAGGTCGTCGATTTCGACGTTGGCCGGCAGCTTGGCGATCATCTGATGGGCCAGGCGGCGCACGAGAGAGCTGTACTGCTTGAGCGTGGCGTTCAGGTCCAGCTGGCCTTTGGCGGTGTACATCGAATGCTCCGGCGGATTCAGTTGTGGGCCCATGCGGGATTTGCTCCGGTTTGAGAAGGCATGCGGTGCGCGTGCGTTGGGGACTTCAGGGCCTCGGGCCGGACACTGCGCAGCTGCTCGCGCACCAGGCGACGCAGCTCGGGGCTGGGTGGCTCCGTGGCATCGCAGGCCGGGTCGATCTGCACCCAGTCGCGCAACACGGCGCCAAGAAAATCATCGGCGCAGGTTGCGATCTGCATTGCGATGCGCTCGGTGCGCGGTGAATGTTTTGCGGCACCGAGCAGCAGGTCGTGCACCACCAAACCGGCGCGTTGGGTGAGCAGCTTGAGCGCGGCGTAGGCGTGGGTCACGCTGGCCGGGCGGTCGTCGGCGAGCAGCAGCGGGCGCACGCCCTCGAACTCGGCGTTGCGCGCAAACATGCGGCAGTGGTCTGAGGCGCTCGCATGCACCAGGATCACATCGCAGCCTGGAGCCGCCTCGGTGAGCGCGCGCAAAAAGCTCGCGGTCGAGCCGGTCGAATCGACGAAACGCAGCGGCAGCCCGCGTGCGGCCAAGTAAGACACCTGGGCCGAGAGCGGCTCGATGCATTCGGCCAGATCCAGCAGCGCCATCTCGCTGTGCGCGCTGGCGCGCTCGGCCGCATCGACTACCAAGGTGTGGCAACCTTGTTCGGCGAACGCGGTGCACAGCCGCTCGAGCATCACGCCCCCGAAGGCCACGTTGGGGTTCGAGACCACCGGCAACACGCAGACGCGCGCATGGGCGAACAGACGGCGCAGGCCGTCGGCCTGATCGAGCGGTACAGAGCGAGACATGGGCAAGGTGGGTTCGCAGAAACTTTTCATCGGGGCGGCAGCGCGGCGCGCCATCAGGCGCGCGGCGCGGTGCGGGCCGGGGCGCGCGCATTGAAGTTGCCGATCGGCGCGGTGAAGATCAGGCTGACCTCGCTCGCGTCGAGCTTGTAGGCGCTGCTGCCGCCGGCGCGCAGCGCGCGGTGCACCAGGGCGTTGGCCGAGAGACGGTGCCAGTCTTCGGGCACGCGCTGCCCGTTGGCCACGCCGATCACCTTGAGCTTCATGCGGATCAGCGCGTCGAGCGCGGGGCCGAGCTTGACGGCTTCGTCCATCTTCGAGAGCACGATGCCGGCGCACTGCGGTGCACCGTAGGCGACCAGCACGTCTTCGATCGTCTCGCCCTGCGACGCCGCGTTGATGACCAGCAGCTTTTTGATCGCACGGTGGCTCAGCATGTCGAGCAGCTCGCGGGTTCGGGCATCGCGCTGCGCCATGCCGGCCGTATCGATCAGCACCATCTTCTTGCCCGCCAGCAGCTCGAGCAGGTCTTCGAGCGAGGCCCGGTCGTGCGCGGTGTGCACCGGCACGCCGAGGATGCGGCCGTAAGCGCGCAGCTGCTCGTGGGCGCCGATCCGGTAGGCGTCGAGTGTGATGAGGCCAAGGTTGGCGGCGCCGTATTTGGCCGCGAAGGCAGCGGCGATCTTGGCGGTGGTGGTGGTCTTGCCGACACCGGTGGCGCCGACCAGCGCGTAGACGCCGCCCTGGTCCTCGAGCGGGGCTTCGTGCTCGGCAGTAGTCAGGTTGCGCTCGAGCACGCCGGCCGCCCAGTCGCTTTCATCACCGGCATCCATGGGCAGGCTGTCGCCGATCTTGCGGATCAGTGCGGGCGAAAAGCCGCAGTCGAGCAGCTTTTGCGTAAGCCGCGCCTGGGCCGGTTGGCGGTTGAGTTTTTCCATGAAGGCGAGCGCGCCGAAGCGCTCTTCGATCAGGCCCTTCATCGCGCGCAGCTCGCTCATCATGTCGGTGTGATCGCGCTGCGAAGATTGCACTGTGGCCGGCGCGGCGTAGGCGGCGAGCGAATCGGCCAGCATCGGCGTGGGTGTCGCCATCGGCATCGGCATCGCGGCGGCGGGCTGGCGCGGCGCGGGTGTTTCGCGCGGCAACGGCGGCGCGTCGTGCGTGAAGCTGCTCGTCGGCGCACTCATGCGTTGCTCGAGCAGGCTGCCGCGCTCGGGCGCGAACGCCGTGGGCGCGCTCGCTCGCTGCGCTTCACGAACCGGTGCGGGCGCGTGGGTAGGCACCGGTGCGGGCGCCGGCGCAGCAGCCGTTGCTGCAGGCGCCATTGCCGCCTGGCGGCGGCGCAGCATGCGTTCGCGCACGTAGTCTTGAAACGACAGCGTGCTCATCGAGAGCCTCGCCACATCGGCGGCCACTTCGGTCGCTGCGCTCGGCACAGGATCGGTACGCGGCACGGGCTCGGCCGCAGGCATCTCCGCGGCCATGCGCTCGATCTGCTTCATGCCTTCGGGCGCCATTGCGAGCACCTCGACGCCGCCGACCGAAGGTTTGGTCGACAGCACCACGGCGTCGTCGCCGAGGGCTTGCCGCACCAGAACGAGCGCATCGCGCGAAGTGCGAGCGGTGAAACGGCGAACGTTCATGAGTGGGCTCCGATGATGGATGCGATGCGGATCGAATGGGTCTCTGGGATTTCAGAATGGCCGAGCACGCGCAGCCGAGGTGCCGCGCGCTTCAGCAGCCGCGCCATCGGGGCGCGGATCATGTCGGGCACCAAGAGACACGCGGGATGGCCGAGGTCTTCCTGTCGCTTGGCCGATTCGGTCGCGCTGCGGGTCAGTGTGTCGGCCACACCCGGGTCGAGCGCGGCACCGTGCGGTGAATTGAGCGCCTGGGTGACCAGCCGTTCGAGTTCGGGCTCGAGCGCGATGACTTCGAGTTCTTTCACCGGACCGTAGATCTGCTGAACGATGCTGGGCGCGAGATGGATACGGATGCGCCGGGCCAGCTCGGCCGGGTCGGTCACGGTGGCAGCGGTTTCGGCCAGGCTCTCGACGATCGAGCGCATGTCGCGGATGTGCACGCCTTCTTCGAGCAGAAGCTGCAAAACCTTTTGCAGTGCGGCGATGCCAACCATTTTCGGGACCACGTCTTCGATCAGTTTCGGGGCCAGCTTCGTCACGTGCTCGACGAGTTGCTGGGTCTCGACGCGGCCGAGCAATTTGGCTGCGTGCAATTGCATCAAGTGTGAAAGGTGGGTCGCGATGACAGTCGAGCAATCAACCACCGTAAACCCGGCCATCTGCGCCGATTCGCGCTGGCGTTCTTCGACCCACACCGCAGGCAGGCCGAAAGCCGGGTCGGTGGTGCGGGTGCCGATCAGTTGGGTGGTCGCGCCGCCCGGGTTGATCGCGAGCAACATGCCGGGAAAGGCCTCGCCCTCGCCCACCACGGCGCCACGCAGCGTCAGCCGATAGGCGCTCGGCTTGAGCTCGAGGTTGTCTCTGATGTGCACCGGTGGCGGCAAGAAACCGACGTCTTGCGCGAACTTCTTGCGCACGCCCTTGATGCGGCCGAGCAGGTCGGCACCGCCCGCAGTGATGCGGGTCTTGTCGACCAGCGCGATCAGCCGGTAGCCGACCTCGAGGCCGAGCGTGTCGACCGGCATGAGGTCGTCCCAGGTGGCTTCGGGATTGCTCTGCGCGGCCTCGGCCGGGCGCGGCGGAGGCGTTGCGGCGATGCGCTTGTCGCGGCGGTTCATCCACCACGAGGCATAGCCGAAACCCGACGCGAGCAACAAGAAAACGACGTTCGGCATGCCCGGTATCACGCCGAGCAACGCGATCACGCCGGCCGTGATGCCGAGCGTCTTCGGCGAGCTGAACACCTGCCGCGCGATCTGGCTGCCCACGTCTTCGCTCTTGCCGACGCGTGAGACCACCATTGCCGCGGCGACCGAAATCAACAACGCCGGAATCTGCGCGACCAGTGCATCGCCGACCGCCAGCAGGATGTAGCTGTTGGCCGCCTGCGAAGCCGAGAGATCATGCTGCGCCACACCAATGACGAAGCCGCCGATGATGTTGATGAAGAGAATGAGCAGGCCGGCCATCGCGTCGCCGCGCACGTACTTGCTGGCACCGTCCATTGAGCCGAAGAATTCGGCTTCATCGCCGACTTCGGCGCGCCGGCGCTTGGCCTCTTTGTCGTCGCTCTGGCCAGCGTTAAGGTCGGCGTCGATCGCCATCTGCTTGCCCGGCATCGCATCGAGCGTGAAGCGTGCGCCGACCTCGGCGATGCGCTCGGCTCCCTTGGTTACGACGATGAAGTTGATGACCACCAGAATCGCGAACACGATCAGCCCGACCGCGAAGTTGCCGCCGATCAGGAAGTGCCCGAACGACTCGATCACTGCACCCGCCGCACCCGCGCCGGTGTGGCCCTCGAGCAGCACCACGCGGGTCGAGGCAACGTTCAGCGACAAGCGCAGCAGCGTCGTCAGCAAGATGACCGACGGGAACGCTGCAAAGTCGAGCGGCCGCACCATGTAGGCCGCCACCATCATCACCATCAACGCCATCGCGATGTTGAAGGTGAACAAAAGGTCGAGCGCGAACGGCGGCAACGGCAGCACCATCATCGCCAAGATCATCACGACGACCAGCGGCGCGGCCATCGAGCGGATCGCGCGGGCGTTGGGGCCGAGCCAGGCTTGCAGCGCGCTCAGCATGAGCGGGGCTGCAAGACGCGGGCGAAACTGAAGGGTGCGGACATGGCGTTGGGCGGCTCCGTGAGGGAGCGCGCTCGTTGCCATTGTTCCGAGGCGAGACCGAAACTTGAGCCGGAAGTGAGGGGTGATCCGGCCTCTGATCGGCGCTGCAGCCGCAGATTCCTGCGGGCGAGAAGCCGGGGCCGTTCAAGCCCGGCGGCTGGTGCTCAGAGCGTTGTCAGGTACTGCTTGTAGGCGTCCTGGCGGGCGGCATCAAGCGGCCAGGTGTCGATGGCCGATGTCAGGCGCGGCGAGGCCAAAAGGCGATCGCCTTCGACCCGCAGCAGGCCGTTGCTGGCCGTGACCAGGCGAGTGCGCGCCTGCGCGAGGCGCTGCGTCAGCGTTTGAATCTGGCCATCGATGCGGTCGAGCTGCTTTTGGCTCAAGCCGGATTTCGACTGCATCGTCAGCAGCCTCTGCCGATACGACTCGGCCACGCGGTAGGCCGCAAAGCCGCCCGCGCTCTTGCGTGCCGCGTCGGACGGCGACGGCCCCGGCCAGGCGCGGGTCGGCGCGCCGGCCGACAAGGGGCTGGCCACCTGACTGCCCTTCTTCTGTTGCGCGTTGGCGAGATGCAGACCCGATCGGCCTTCGACCGTGACCAGGCTGGTGTTGTAGACATCGCCCTCGCGCAGACACGGCACCCGAGTCGGCTTGCCGTCGGCGCCGCGACCGGTTTGTACCCAATACAGGCGCTCGCCGTTGGCTTCGAGCAAGCGCTTCTCGTTCACATAGGCCAGATCGCCGTAGTGCTCGGGGTACTTGTTGCCGATGGCTTTGAGGTCGCCCGCGATCACCTTGAGCGGCACCAGCCGATTTGAGAAAGGGGCGCCAATCACGCGGTTGACTTCGTTCCAGTTTTTTTGCCAGCCCTGCGTGACGTCGGTGCCGCCATAGGCCGAGTCCCGCCCGAGGAGGAGCTGCGAGAACGCGTTGTCGATTGGTAATTTGCTCTGGTAGATCGTCGGGTCGATCCGCTGGCCAGCCTGGCCCGCATTGACCTCGAGCCGCGGCACCACGGCGGTTACCAGCGAGTAGCGCTTGCCTGTGCCGTTCGGGTCGAGCGCTTGTAGACGCAGCTTCCTCGGAATACCGGCGAACTGCTCGGTGGCGGCCGCGCGCCCTTCGGTTGTCGAGAGATCGAGTGCGCGGCCGTCGGCGCCGATCACCACGCGCCAGCCGGTTTCTTTCTTGCCGGACAGCGAGACGAACTCTTGCGCCTTTACGTCGGGCTTGATCGTGTGCAGGCCGTTCTCGGTGGTGACCTTGCCGTGCAGCTCGACCTTGCCGACGAAGGCTCCGCCGCGGTACTCGATCGCCTTGGCGCGATCGCCGAACGGCACGCCCGCCGACGGGCCGAGCCCGGGTGTGTTGAACGATGCGCTGACCCGCCCGACCGAGCCTTCGCCCGTCAAGCCGGCGCGGGCCTCGCCGTTCAGGGGCTTGATGCCGCCGCCCGGTGCGAGTTCGATGATGTTCAGGCGGGTCTGTCCCACGGCGCTGACCTTGGTCTGCGCCAGCGACACCCGCACCTCGTCGGCCTGCCCCGCGACCGCGAACGAGGCCGCGGCGATGCCGAAGTGGCGCGCCAGTTCGGGGTTCTTGGTAGCCAGGCCACCGACGGTTCCCAGCACGGCCCAGGCCGCCATCGAGAGCACCGGATGTTCTTTTTGCAAGCGAAAAAGATCGTGGGTAACACCCGCCAGGCCGTTGCTGGTCAGCGCCCCGCGCTGGTTGTAGACGGTGGCGCCGACGTCGATCTCGAACAGCTGCAACTCGCCTGCCGGCGGCTGCACATAGAACTTGATCGTGCCGTTTTTCTTGTCGTATTCGAGCGCCGCTTTGGCGTAGGTCATGCCCGCCTTAACACCGGTGACCTTCACATCCCAGGTGCCCGACAGCCGCTCGCGCGCAGTGATCTGGGCCCGGTTGGCCTTGAAGGCGTCGCCCGGGCGGGCCGCCTTCGGGTTGGGCCACGCGCCCGAAACGGCGCCTGCCGCGTCGGCCTTGTGCAGCCACTGCGCAATCGCTTCGCGGCCCTTGACCGAAGGCGGCACCGCATAGGTCTTGCCACTTGCCGTTTGCACCTGGGTTCGGCCATCGGCGCCACGCCCGAGCTTGACCTGCAAGGCTTCGCCGCCACGACCCAGAAAGCCGATCCACCCACCGGTGGGCTGGAATGCAGCGGTCGCGAGCGGTTTGGCGCCAGGCGCGGGGCGCGCCGCCTGAGCCAGCTGGTCGGTCGAAGGTGTACGGGTCGACGAGTCAGCCCACGCCGTAGGCAGCGCGTTAACAGTCTGTGATGGGGCGAAGGGCGATAGAGACACAGCGGTGACCAAGCCGCATTGGCGGCTAACCCTGAGACTTTGCCGCACAACCATGACGCCACTGTGTCAACGCTGGGCGAGTTTTCTTGCACTTTTGCTCCATTGCTGCGATCGCGACGGTTTCGCAACCTTCATTGACGTCGTCGCGTCGCGTTGTTGGCAAACCGCCCACTCTCGAGGCTCACTCCCGATGCTTCCGTGCGTACCGCACGGTGCAGTGGCTGAAAGACGCGACGAGATCCGCGGTGCAGTGACAATTCAAACTTGACGAATAAACCCCTTGCAACCCGAGGATTACCCATGAAACGCTTGTTGATCTGCGCTTCCTTTTTATCGGTCTGCAACTCGGCGTTTGCCGCGGATGTCGGCGTGAACGTGACGATTGGACAACCCGGCTTTTACGGCCGGATCGAGATTGGCAACTATCCCCAGCCGGTCACCCTCTATCCGCAGCCTGTCGTGATTGCCCCCGCCCCAGTCGCCATGCGGCCGATTTATCTTCGCGTGCCTCCCGGTCACACGAAGAATTGGGCCAAACACTGCGCCAAATACAACGCGTGTGGACAGCCCGTGTATTTCGTGCAGGAGAGTTGGTACCAAAACGTCTATGCGCCGTCATACCGCGACCGCCAGGAAGGCGGAGAAAACGACCGTGATGAGGGCGACCGAAAACACGAAGGCAAACACAAAGGCAAACACAAGGAAAAGCACAAGGGGAAAGACAAGGACTGAAGCTTCGAGGTGCGGGTGCGGGTACGGGTGCGGGTGCGGCACCCTTCGGACGACTTTGAAAAGGAAAGCAAATGGACAAATCGATGATCAAGGGCATGGCGCTCGGCGGCGTCGCGATGGTGGTACTCGGCGCGGGTGCCGTATCGGGTTACAAAACGATCACGAAGCCTGAATTCGCCGACGTGGTCGCCGTCAAGGAAGTCGTGGAAACAGTCGTCACACCCCATGAGCGGTGCGAAGACGTCCAGGTGCGACATCAAGCCCCGGTCAAGGACGAGCACCGCATCGTGGGCAGCGTCGTCGGCGGCGTTGCTGGCGGACTGCTGGGCAGCACCGTCGGCGGCGGCAAAGGCAAGACGCTCGCAACGGTCGCGGGCGCGGCGGCTGGTGGATATGCCGGCAATCAGGTTCAAAAGAACATGCAAGAAAAAGATGTCGTCGCAACGACCGAGCATCGCTGCAAGACCGTGAATGACAAGTCGCACAAAGTGGTCGGCTACAACGTCACCTATCGCCTCGACGGCAAGGACGGTGTGACCCGGATGTCGTTCAAGCCCGGCCCGACGCTGCCGGTGAAAGACGGAAAAGTAGTCACGACACCGCCTGCCGACCGGCAGTCTTAGGCGGCGGTCGACTAAGAAGGATCAGAGCCCGGGCCCCGGTTGGTTGTGGGGGTCGAGTTCGGCCGGAACAACGAGTTCGGGCAAGTCGGCGGGCATCGCCACCTGCCCGGCCAGTGCAGCGCGCAGCTGGTAGACGTAAGCCAGCACCTGTGCCACGGCGCCGAAAAGTGCGGCCGGTATTTCGCGGTCGAGCTCGGCATGTGCATAGAGTGCTCGCGCCAGCACCGGCGCCTGCAGCACCGGCACTTTCGAGCCGTTCGCCAGATCGCGAATCTTCATCGCGAGCAAGTCGGCACCTTTCGCCACCACGCGTGGCGCGCCCATCTTTTTGTCGTCGTATTTCAGCGCCACCGCGTAGTGGGTCGGGTTCATCACGACCATATCGGCCTTGGGCACTGCGGCGAGCATGCGGCGCTTGGTCATCTCGCTCATGCGGGCTCGGATCTTGGCCTTGATCTCTGGGTTGCCGTCTGACTCTTTCTGCTCCTGCTTTTGCTCCTGACGGCTCATCTTCAGGCGCTGTGCGTGTTGATGGCGTTGCAGCGGTACGTCGACAGCTGCGAACAAGGCCAACGCGAGCAAGAGCAGCGTAAGGCCACCGGTCATGCTGCCCAGCACCTCGCCGATCGCCGTCGGCAGTGGCATCGCCAGCACGCCGGCAAATGCATCGATGTGTGCCCTGAGGTAGAGCGTGCCGACGCCACCCAGAATCAGCGCGAGCGTGCTGCCTTTGAGCGCATCGATCAGCTTGTCTTTCGACAGCAGGCCCGGCAGGCCGGTGATCGGGTTGAGCTTGCCGAAGTTGGGCGCGAGCGGTTTCAAGGTCCAGTTCCAGCCGCCCAGTGCGAGGCTGGCGGCGACCCCGGCGACCATCATCACCGCGCCGAAGGGCAGCACGATCCACAGCATGCGCAGCGTCTGCGCCTGGAGCCGCTCGCCCATGAAGCGGGGGTCGGCGAGCGCGCTGCGGTCGAACTGCAGCGCTTGCATCAGCGTCTGCTTCAACCAGGCCGACGCCCACGGCGCGAACATAACCAACAGCGCGCCGCACGCCGCCACCGAAACAAAGTGACCGAGATCGCGCGAGCGCGCGATCTGGCCGTCTTCACGGGCCTTGGCGAGTTTGCGTGCCGAGGCAGGGAGGTTGCGGTCTTGGGCGTTGGATTCGGTCATGGCGGCGCGCTGGCAAGCAGCATGGCGCCATTGTTCGGCGCTGGACCGGTGAACGAGGCGAAGTCAAACGGCCGAAAAGCATGCCACTTCCACCGCCTCATCCGACCTCGAACCGATCACGGCCCAGCCCTTTTGCACGGTAGAGCGCCGCGTCGGCGGACGCCAGCAGCTCGGCCGGGCCACGCTCGCCGCCGTTGCAGGTGGTGACGCCCACGCTGGTGGTGACCGTCAGCCTGATCTCGCCGACCTCGAAGCGCGGGCGGATGCCGGCCACGAACTTGGCGGCCAGCGTGCGCGGGTCGCTCGCGCAGCCCACGTTCTCGAGCAACACGACGAACTCGTCGCCGCCGAGCCGGGCTACGGTGTCGGTCACGCGCACGCTGCCCTTCAAGCGCCGTGCGAATTCACGCAGCACCGCATCGCCGACGGCATGACCATGGGTATCGTTGATGCGCTTGAAGTGATCGATGTCGAGAAACATCAGCGCGATCGTTTGCTTCAGGCGGCGGGCGCGGGCCAAGGCCTCGACGATGCGCTCGTCGAACTGGCGACGGTTGGGCAACGAGGTGAGTGTGTCGATGCGCGCGAGCGCTTCGAGCTGGGCCTGGGTTTCGTGCAGGGAGGTGATGTCGATCGTCATGGCGTAGAAGCCGTCGACGCGGCCCTCGGCATCGATGTCGGGCACGTAGTGCGACTGGTAATGCCGGCTGATTCCGTTCGCGCCGCGGGCGGCGTAGGTGAACGCGACCTTCTCGCCGCGCAGCGCTTTTTGAATGTGCGGCGCGAGCAGCGCATGGGTGGCTTCGCCCCGCACTTCACGCACGGTGCGGCCGAGTGCGGTGCTCACGACGGTGCCCTCGGTGCGCTCGATGTGGGCGTTCAAAAAACGGTAGCGCTGTTCGTTGTCGACGTGGGCCACGAGCGCTGGCAGGTTGTCGGTCAGCAACCGCAGGCGGCGCTGGCTGTCGAGTGCTTCGCGTTCGGCCCAGTGGCGTTCGGTCACATCCTGAAAGGTGCCGAACAAGCGCACGACCTTGCCGCCTTCGAGCACCACCTCACCCTGAGCCCGCACCATCAGACACCGCCCTTTGGCGGTCACGAAAGGCAGTTGCAGATCCCACGGGCTGCCGTCTGCCAGCGCAGTGTCTATCGCCTGCCGGATCAGTGGCCTGGCCTCGGGCGCGTAGAACTCGATCGCTGCGGCGGGGTCGAGTTCGGTCGATGGGTCGAGCTCGTGGATGCGGTAGACCTCTTCGGTCCAGACGACCCGCGAGGTCGCGAGGTCCAGCTCCCATCCGCCGATGCGGGCAAACGCGCCCATGCGCTGCAAAAGAGCGCGCGCGCGCTCGATGGCGAGATGGCTCTGCAAGCGCTCTTCGGCAACAGCCTCTGCGGTTTGCGTCGCCTCGAGCGCCTGGCGCTCCAGCGCTTGCGTGCGGGTGCGCAGCTCGAACAGCGCAACGACCTGGCGCGAAAGCGCCATCAGCGCGCGCAGCTGCGCAGCACCGAGCACACGCGGCACGGTGTCGATCACGCAGACCGTGCCGAGCGCATGGCCACTCGGCAAAACCACCGGCGCGCCGGCATAGAAGCGGATGTGCGGCGCACCGGTGACCAGTGGGTTGTCGCAAAAGCGCGGGTCGAGTGCGGCGTCTTCGACGACGAATACCGCACTCCCGGCCGCGATGGCGTGAGCGCAAAAGGCGGTATCACGAGACGTCTCGTCGACGCTCAACCCGCAGCTGGCCTTGAACCACTGGCGCTCGCTGTCGACGAGCGATATCAAGCCGATCGGTGTGCCGCAAATTTGCGCCGCCAACAGCACGATGTCGTCGTACAGCAGCTCGGGCAAGGTATCGAGCACGCCCAGTTCATGCAGCGCGGCCAGGCGGGTCGCTTCATTGCGCGGCGAGGGGGCGGTGACGGCGGGCATGGTTCACGAACAGGGTTCGGGCAAAGCTCAGAACAAGATCGGGCGCGGCATTCTGGTTGGGGTCAGAGGCGATGCGGCAATTCTCGCGTTGGGTTGCCCACGCCGTGACGCCGAAATGACCCCGAATGACCCGGCAGCTCGAAGCGCTGCCGTGCATCCGATGTTGGACACATCGCGTACAACCTCCCGACGCTGCCGAATCCGTGCCGCTTCAATCTCAAAACCCTCCTAGGAAATCAAGCCAATGCAACGCTCCAAACTTTCGACACTCGCCCTCGCCCTGGTCATGTCGGTCTCGACCTTCACTGCGATCGCTCAGGTCACGGTCGGCGGTGCACCGATGTATGCCACCAAGGACATCATCGACAACGCTGTCAACTCGAAAGACCACACCACGCTGGTTGCCGCCGTCAAGGCCGCCGGGCTGGTCGAAACGCTGAAGGGCCCTGGCCCGTTCACCGTGTTCGCCCCGACCAACGCCGCCTTCGCGGCGCTGCCTGCCGGCACAGTCGACACTCTTCTCAAGCCTGAAAGCAAGGCTGCGCTGACCAAGGTGCTGACATACCACGTGGTCGCCGGCAAGCTGGACGCCGCGGCGATCTCGAAGGCGATCACCGCCGGCGGCGGCAAGGCAACGCTGAAGACCGTTTCGGGCGGCACGCTGACGGCCACCGCCGTAGGCGGCGGCGTGACGGTGACGGACGAGTCGGGCGGCAGCGCGAAGGTGACCATCGCCGACGTGATCCAGTCGAACGGTGTGATCCACGTGGTCGACAAGGTGCTGCTGCCGAAGTAAGCGGCACGACAAAAGGAACGGCGGCCTGCGGGCCGCTGTTTTTTTGTGGCGGCCGGAACGCCGATGACAAAGGCGCATAAATCCAGAAGAAAGCAGGAGGCGCGATTCTCAACGTCGGGTATCGCCGTTCTGTTAGCTTTCAAGAAGAGCCGCTAAATGACAATCATCTCGCGCACAGCATCGACTCGCCTGACGAACACAGGCGCCGACAACTTGCAGCGCGTGCAGGACGGCACGAACGCGAGTTCGAATCAGCAGTCCGCTGCCGCCCGCAAACAGACGCGTAGCAACAAGGTGGCCCAGGTCTTCCCGGCGCCCGGATCGATATTCGGCCCGCCCACCAAAATTCCCCAGTACCGCAGCGACGCGATCATCGTCGCATCGATCGACATGAAAGCTGCTTTCCGACCTGGCGGCATAGCCGGATTCAACTACAAGTACGTTGAGGGGCCACTCGCGTCGCTGGTCACCAACACGCGGGTGGTCCACGAACCGAGAACTCGCACGCTCGAGGGCATCCTGAACGAAGTCAAGGCGCAGAAGAGGCTCAACCATGGGCAGGCGCTTTCGCGGATCACGATCGTGACACACGGTGATAGCGGCCGGCTCCAGCTCGGCAACAGCTCAATTTTCAGCGTCAGTGAGATCGTTCAGCCGATCATGGCCAACGGCCTGCTCAAACCTGGCGGGCGGCTCGTGCTCAGCGGCTGCTCGATTGCCAGTGAAACTCAGGCATGCGCAGAGTTGAGCCGGTTGGCGCAAAAGTTCAACATCGTCATCCAGGCCTCCGAAGTGCCAACGTCGCTCGGCTCCGAAAACCTGGCCTACCTGACCTTCTATCCGAGTAGCAAGATCACCCGAAACCTCGGCCCGTTTGCGCCGTTTTAAATTGGGTGCGCCGGCTGCGCTCCGTTAGGATTCCGCGATTCACCGGGCAAGGGGCTCTCTGTTCCCGGCTATCGGTTGACGACGCTAGCAATCGCTGGCCGCGCAGCGGCTTCTTTTAGCGTCGTGGGGAGTGGCGGTGGCGCAGGACCGGGCTCGGGTTCCGACTCATCGGCAGGGTCGTCCGGCCGGATCCGCAGCAGCCGGTCTTCGGCATCGCGGTTCATCACGATCACACCAATGCGGCGGTTGGCGGGGCTCAAAGGGTCGCTGGCGTCGAAGGGCACACTCGAGGCCAGGCCCTGCACGAGCAGCACGCGGTCTTCTGGCAAGCCGCCGGCACCGAGCTCGCGGCGCGAGGCGTTGGCCCGGTCACTCGACAGCTCCCAGTTGCTGTAGCCACGCTCGCCCGCGCCGAAGGCCTGCGCATCGGTGTGGCCCTCGAGCGTGAGCCGGTTCGGCACCTCGGCGAGCACGCTGCCGATCTCGCGCAGCAGCTCGCGCAGGTCGGGTTTGACGACCGCACTGCCGCTGTCGAACATCGGTCGGTTTTGCTCGTCTACGATTTGGATTCGCAGGCCGTCGCGGGTCATCTCGAGCCGAATCTGCGACTTGAGCGACTCCAACTTCGGATTCGCTGCCAACGCCTGTTCGACCTTCTGCTTGAGCGCCTCGAGCCGCGAGGCCTCGGCGCGGCGTTGGTCGGCTTTCAGCGCCTTGAGCTGCAGGCTGCGGCGTCGGGCCTCGACATCGCCGGCCTTGACCTGGCCCGATGTGCGTGTGAGATCGGTACCACCGCCCTTGACCACGCTCGAAGAATCGCCGGAACCGCTGCCGCCGCCCATCGAAAGCTTGAGCGGCGAGCCGAAGTAATCGGCAATGCCTTTCTTGTCGCCCTCGGTGGTCGAGCCCAGCAGCCACATCAACAGAAAGAACGCCATCATCGCGGTCACGAAGTCGGCATAGGCAATCTTCCATGCGCCGCCATGCGCGGCGTGGCCGCCTTTCTTCACCCTTTTGATGATGATGGGCTGGAGCTTTTTGCTGTCGCCGCTCATTTTTTACCTTTGACGTGGCCTTCGAGTTCGGCGAAGGTCGGGCGGTCACCCGAGTACAAAACCTTGCGGCCGAACTCGACCGCCACTTGCGGCGCGTAGCCCTGCATGCTGGCGAGCAGCGTGGTCTTGATGCACTGCAATTCTTTCGAGCCGTCTTCGACTTTCTGCTCGAGCAGGCCGCCGAGCGGCTCGACGAAACCGTAGGCCAGCAAGATGCCGAGAAAGGTGCCGACCAAGGCCGAGCCGATCATGCCGCCCAACACCGCCGGCGGCTGGCCGACCGAACCCATCGTGTTGACCACCCCCAATACCGCCGCGACGATGCCGAAGGCCGGCAATCCGCCGGCGAGCCGCGCGATCGCGGCGACCGCGGCGTGCTGCTCGTTGTGGTGGGTCTCGATCTCGCTGTCCATCAGCGACTCGATCTCGTGGGCATTGAGGTTGCCCGACACCATCATGCGCAGGTAGTCGGTGATGAACTCGACCACGTGATGGTCGTTGCCGACCACTGCGTACTTTTGAAAGATCGCCGAGCTGTGGGGCTCCTCCACATCTTTCTCGATGGACATCAGCCCTTCCTTGCGGGCCTTTTGCAGGATGTCGTAGAGCAGCGCCATCATTTCCATGTAGCGCGCCTTGCTGTATTTGCTGCCTTTGAAACACTTGCCCAGTCCGGCGAGCGAGGCCTTGATGACCTTCATCTGGTTGTTCGCCACGAACGCGCCCAGTGCGGCACCCAGGATGGTGATCAGCTCGAACGGCAGGGCATGCAAGATCACGGCGATGTTGCCGCCGTGCGCGATGTAGACCCCGAAGATACAAGCCAGTGCCAAGCCCCAGCCGACGAGTACGAACATGGTTCAGAAGGTCCGTGTTGAATGGCAGCCGACCCAACGCGGGTTTCATGCCTTGGGCAACTTATCGGCGCCGCGGGCTCTTGCTTGAGTGACCGCCGCCGACCAAGGTGTTGGCGCGTCGGGCCGCCGATCGGTATCACGTGCGTGACAAAGATCGCGCCTTCGGACAGCGTCACGAAACGCGCCGACTGATGCGTGTGAACCTTCACGGACACGCTTGCACATTTCACGCTTAATCGCCGGCATAGCAAAGCGGGGCTCGCTGACAGCAGCCGAGATTGCGCGGTCGGTCGAACAACCCTTCGCGCCAGGGCAGGCCAGACGAACCCCACAAGCAACAAACGCGCAATTCAGTGTGCGACGCAGTCGCCAGGAGTAACGAGCATGACGGGAGCATTGGTGAACAACGGTTTCGCGGACACGCTGCGGCTCGATCTGATCGACCTGCCCGGGCCGCGCCTGGTCACGCCGCCGGTCAGTGCCGCTGCTGCCATGCCTGCGCCCGTCGCAACCGCTGTCGTTGCCTCGGCCGCACTGGTGGCACCGAGGGGACCGGCTGCATTGGCCGCATCGACCACATCGACCGCATTGGTGGCCCCTACCGCACTGGCGGCATCAGTCGCATCGGCGGCATCGGCAGCACGCGCCGAGACCTTGAATCGCCGTGTCACCGACACCAAATCCGACGCAACCCCCCGCGCTTCGCTGTTCCGCCGCCGCGCGACCGACCCAGCGCGCGTCGCTTTCAGCTCTCGGGTTGCGGCACGGCCGATCGCGGCGCCGGTGGCGGTTGTCGTCGAGCCCGTGCCGAGAACGACCACGACGACAACCACGATCGCCTCGCTGCCGAGTGCCGCAGCGCCGGTGGCCGCAGCACCGATGGCAGCGCCGAGGGCCGCAGTGCCGGTGGCCGCTGCGCCGAGGGCCGCAGTGCCGGTCGCTGCAGCGCCGATGGCCGCAGTGCCGGTGGCCGCAGCGCCGATGGCCGCAGTGCCGGTGGCCGCAGCGCCGGTGGCCGAGCCACAGCCCGCGCTGCGGCTCTTCGTTCGCGGCTTCAAACCGATGGAGCAGCGCCTGCTCGAAGGCGCGGTGCGCTTGTCCGAGCGCCGCCTGCCGCGACTCATATTGCTGAGCGAGGCCGAGGCTGCCGAAGCCGATGTCTTGATGCTCGACGGCGCCGACGAGACTGCCGTCGCCTGGCTCGGCTCGCGCCCTGCGCTGGCCGGCAAGCCGACGATCTGGGTCGACTCGCGCACCGCGCGTCCGGGTCACACCATGACCTCGCGACCGGTTCAGTGGCCGATGCTGCCGATGCTGCTCGCGCGAGCACTCGAGAACGTGCAGGGCCCGGCATGGGTCGACAGCATGCCCGCCACCCCGGCCGACATGGCGGGGCTCAACCCCGCCGCGCCGGCGCCGGTCGCGCGGGTCGATCTGAATCACGTGCTGGTCGTCGACGACAGCCTGGCGGTGCGCAACCACCTGCGCTCGCTACTCGAAGCGCGCGGCATTCGCGTCTCCGAGGCGGCCTGCGTGCGCGAGGCGCTCACGGCCGTCGAAACCGAGCGATTCACCTGCGCGTTGATGGATGTGCTGATGCCCGACATGGACGGCTACGAAGGCTGCAAACGCCTGAAGAGCATGAAGTCAAGCATCGGCAAACTGCCGGTGGTCATGCTGACCAGCAAGTCGTCACCCTTCGACCGCATTCGCGGCAAGATGGCCGGCTGCGATGCCTACCTGACCAAG
The DNA here is from genome assembly GCA_043753755.1 of Rhizobacter sp. GTDB lineage: Bacteria > Pseudomonadota > Gammaproteobacteria > Burkholderiales > Burkholderiaceae_C > LMDS01. Next base: position 1,919 of record JAYUWC010000387.1, on the reverse strand, counting down.
CCCGTCGCCCCCGAACAGTTCTACGCCACGCTCGAGGCGTACATCAGCAGCGGCGCTCGCCGGCCGCCAGCGGCGGCGCAACCCAGCCTCGCGATGCGCTCTGCCTGAGCCGATCGCACGCGCGTTATCCAACCCCCACTGCACAACCGAAACCGGAGCACATCATGGCCAAAACCATTCTGATCGTCGAAGACAACCAGGGCGACCGCGCCCGCCTCGAGCGCCTGTTGAGCGGCGCCGGCTACTCGGTTTCGACCGCCGAAAACGGCGTGCAGGCACTGGCCGCCGTCAAACGCAGCAAGCCCGACGCGATCTTGATGGACGTCAACATGCCGACGATGGACGGCTTCGCGACTACCCGTGCATTGCGCGGCGACGCCGAAACCCGCGGCATCCCGGTGGTGCTGGTCAGTGCCAAAGACCAGAAGGCCGACAAGGCGTGGGGCCAGATGCTGGGCGCCGCCGGTTATGTCACCAAGCCCTACACGGACGAGCAGATGCTGACCCAGATGCGCGCGCTCTGACGCCCGCACGACAACTACAACCACCACCGCAACCACAACCCCAGCACCGGAGACAAGCCGATGGCCCGCAAAGTGTTGATCGTCGATGACGCCAGCGTCGACCTGCAAGCGCTCGAGCGCATCGTCGCCTCGAGCGGCTGCATGACGCTGACGGCCGCTTCGGGCCAGCAGGCGATCGAACGTGCCTGCAACGAAGCACCCGACCTGATCCTGATGGACGTGAACATGCCCGGCATGGACGGCTTTGCCGCCACGCGCAAGCTCAAAGCCGACCCGCGCACCAAAGACATTCCCATCGTCTTCGTCACCGGCAAGAACCAGAAGGCCGACATGGCGTGGGGCCAGATGCTCGGTGCGCGCGGCTACATCGCCAAGCCCTACACCCGCGAGCAGATCGTCGCGCAGTTGGCGCTCTGAGGTGCAGGCCGCGATGTCGACCGCTCTCTCAACGAACGAGGCTCTGCCCGCGCTGATGACGCCGTTAGCAGCGCTGCTGCGCGGCTTCGAGTTCGAGCCCGAGCCGCTGGTGCCCGCGGCTCAGGCACACCGGCGCATCCGTACCGCGCCGGCGCAGCAAACCGCCACCCACGCGATTCGCCAAGGTTTTCGGGTCGGCCCGCTCAATTTGATGATCGGCTATGCCGACGGCAGCGAGCTTACCGAAATGCCGACCGCCTACCGCCTGCCGCACGCGCCCGACTGGTTGCTCGGCATGGCCAACCTGCACGGCATGCTGGTGCCGGTGTTCGACCTCGCACGCCACTTCGGCCTGGCCGGCGCGGCACCTGCCAAACCGCTGCTGCTGGTGCTGGCCCACGGCCGCGACGCTGCCGGCATCGTGATCGACGGCCTGCCCGAGCGGCTGCGCTGGAGCGCCGAGCAGGAGACCGATGCGGCCACCGTGCCCGAGGCGTTGATCGACGTGGTCGACCGGGCCGTATTGATCGGCGAGAAGCTTTGGTTCGACCTCAACTGCAACACGTTGCTCGACCGCTTAGAAACCGCGCTCACCACCCGCCACTGACCTCGCCGCCCACGGCCGAAACACTTCACGATTCGACAGGAGATAACGATGATTTCCACCTTCAGCAGCCCCGCGGTCACCGCGCCCCAAGGCACAGCGCGCACCCGCGTCGCCTTCCTCTCGAACATGCGCCTGTGGCAGAAGTTCACGCTGCTCGGCGTGATCGCGCTGGCGCTGCTGTCGTACCCGCTTTACAACTCCTACAAGCTCAACCAGGAAACGATCGAGGTGGTGCGCGCCGAGGAGGCGGGCCTGCCGCCGATCAAGATCACTGAAGACCTGGTCCAAGCGCTGCAGGACCACCGCACCGCATCGAGCTTCTTCCTAATTAACGACGTCACCCGCGCAGCGCCGAAGACCAAAGCGGCAGC
>JAYUWC010000386.1:0-9142 GCA_043753755.1 Rhizobacter sp. | reverse complement strand
CGACCTCGAGCGCGCCCGGCACGGTGACATGCTTTATGTGTTTGGGTGCAACGCCCAGAACCTGCAGCTCGGTCAGGCAGGCGTGAGCCAGCGCATCGGTGATGGCGGTGTTGAAGCGTGCCTGGACGATGCCGATGCGCAAGTCGCGGCCTTCGGTTTCGGCATGCAGGCCACCGGCGGTGGTGGCGCGCTGGTCAGCGTCTTGCATCGAAGGTGGCTTTCGGAGTGACGAGTGGGGCCGGTGCAGCGGAGAGCGTGGCGTTCATGCCGCGGATTCGGCAGCATCGGCGGCGACAAAGCCGGTGACCTCGAGACCATAGCCGGTCATGCTGGGCATGCGACGCGGGCTGCCGAGCAGCCTCATTTTCGCGATGCCGAGGTCACGCAAGATTTGAGCGCCGATGCCGTAGGTGCGCAGGTCCATTTGCGCCGGGCGGCGTTCGCTGCGCTCGGGTGCGGGCAGCACATGCGGCACGAGCGCAGCCACGTCTTCACCACAGTTGAGCAGCAGGGCCGCGCCACGCGGGCTGTGCTGCAGCTTCGCCAGCGCCTTCGGCAGCGGCCAGGAGTGATGGGATGCGCCGCCCACGTCGAGCAGGTCCATCACCGAAAGCGGCTCGTGGACGCGCACCAGCACTTCGTCGGCGCGGCTCCATTCGCCGCGGGTCAGCGCCAGATGCAGGCCACCGCTCCGGTCGCGGTAGGCACGGCAATCGAACTCGCCTTGCGGCGTGGTCAGTGGCCGCCGACCGACCTGCTCGATCAGGGTCTCGTGGCGACTGCGGTGCTCGATCAGGTCGGCGATGGTGCCGATCTTCATGCCGTGTTCGCGCCCGAAGGCAACGAGGTCGGGCAGCCGAGCCATCGTGCCGTCGTCTTTCATGACCTCGCAGATGACCGAGGCCGGCGACAGGCCCGCCATACCGGCCAGATCGCAGCCGGCTTCGGTGTGCCCGGCGCGCATCAGCACGCCGCCTTCTTGCGCCCGCAGCGGAAAGACATGCCCGGGTTGCACCAGATCGCTTGCTTTGGCGTCGCGAGCGACCGCGGCCTGCACGGTGCGGGCACGATCGGCGGCAGAGATGCCGGTTTCGACGCCGGTGGCGGCTTCGATCGAGACCGTGAACGCGGTGCCATGGCGAGTGCCGTTGCGTGCGGTCATCGAGTGCAGCTGCAAACGGTCGCATCGATCGGGCGTGAGCGTGAGGCAAATCAGCCCGCGGCCGTAGCGCGCCATGAAGTTGATCGCCTCGGGCGTGACGTGATCGGCAGCGATGACGAGATCGCCTTCGTTCTCACGGTCTTCCTCGTCGACGAGGATGATCATTCGGCCCGCGGCCAGCTCGGCAACCAGCTCGGGAATGGGTGAAATTGCCATCGCCGAATTGTGTCACGGTGCTTCTGGATCGGCGGGTGCGCCGTTCGCTCTCCCGAGGGGACGGCGGCTTATTTGGGGCGGCCCGCGCGACCGGCACCAACCGAGCCGATGTCAGCCAGGCTTGGGCGCCGTCAGCATGCGCTCGACGTAGCGCGCGATCAGATCGATCTCCAGGTTGACGCGTTGGTCGGTTTGCAAGGTGCCGAGCGTCGTGTTCTCTATCGTGTGCGGGATCAGGTTGATGCTGAGCTCGCATGCGGCGTCAACGGCAACCGCCGAGTCGACGACCCGGTTGACCGTGAGACTCACGCCGTTGACGGTGATCGAGCCCTTGTAGGCGATGAACCGGGCCAGCGCCAGAGGTGTGGCGATGCGCAGTTCCCATGACTCGCCGACCGCCGCGAAATGGGTCACCGTGCCGAGGCCGTCAACGTGCCCGCTGACCATGTGGCCGCCCAGGCGATCGTTGGCGCGCATCGCCTTCTCGAGGTTGACAGGGCCGGGCTCGGCGAGGCCAGCGGTCTTGGCGAGGCTCTCGGCCGAGACGTCGACCGTGAACCGCCCAGCGCTGGCGTCGAGCGAGGTGACGGTCATGCAAGCGCCGTTGAGCGCGATGCTGTCGCCAAGTTGCACGTCGGCCAGATAACCCGTGGGCACCTCGATCACCAGCCGCCTGCCATGCATTGAGTCGCTGCCGAGCACGCGCGATTCGGTGATGCGGCCGATGCCGCTGACGATGCCGGTGAACATCAGTCGATTCTCGCTGAGCGTGCGATCACTCGCAGGTCGTCGCCGACCATTGCCGCACTGACGAAGCGCAGCGGGGCGGCCTCGTCGAGCGAAGTCAGCGGGCCGAACGCGGCGAGTTCGCGGCCGAGACCGAGGAGTTTGGGCGCCATGTAAATCAGAAACTCATCGACCAGCCCTTCGCGAACGAACGAGCCGTTGAGCTTGTGACCGGCCTCGACATGCAGCTCGTTGACACCACGGGTCGCGAGGTCGTCGAGCATCGCGGGCAGGTCGACCTTGCCCGACGGGCCCGCGGCGAGCGCGATCTGCGCGCCGCGGGCTTCGAGTGCGGCACGGCGCTCTGGATCGGCAACGGCGGCATAGATCAGCACCTCGCCCGGTGCATCGAGGATGCGCGCTGCGGGCGGTGTCTCGAGCCGTGAATCCACGATCACTCGCAACGGTTGCCGCGCGGCCTCGACCAGCCGCACGTCGAGTCGCGGGTTGTCGTCGATGACCGTGCCGAGACCGGTCAGCACCGCCCCCGCGCGTTTGCGAAACGCATGGCCATCGGCGCGTGCCGCGGGGCCGGTGATCCATTGGCTCACGCCGTTGGCCAGAGCGGTGCGGCCATCGAGCGAGACCGCTGCCTTGAGGCGAACCCATGGCCGGCCGCGCTCGATGCGCGAAAAGAAGCCGATGTTGAGTTCGCGTGCGGGCTCGGCGAGCTCACCTTCGATCACCTCGATGCCGGCGGCGCGCAGCCGCGCCGCGCCTTGCCCCGCGACCTGCGAGAACGGATCGACCAGCGCCATGTGAACGCAGGCGATGCCGGCCTCGATCAACGCATCGCAGCACGGTGGCGTGCGGCCGTGGTGCGCACACGGCTCGAGTGTCACGTGGGCGGTCGCGCCCCGCGCGCTTTCGCCGCGCGCGAGCACATCGCGCAGTGCCATCACTTCGGCATGCGGGCCACCCGCTTCTTGCGTGTGGCCAATGCCGATCACGCGGCCATCGCTTGAGACGATCACACAGCCGACGCGCGGGTTGGGCTCGCACAGGCCGATCGCCCGCTCGGCCAGCGCCAGCGCTTCGTGCATCGGAGTGGCGTATGCGTCGCTCATGGTTGATGGGGTGCGGTGCCTGCGTCGGTTTCGGAGCCGGCATTGTTGCCCGCGAACTGCGCGCCGGCTCCGGCAGGGCAGGGCTCGTTGCCATTGACGACGAGAAAGTTTTGGTGCGCGAGGTTGGCGCCGACGTGCGCGTAGTCGGCCGGGTGTTCGAGGTTGGAGTCGATCGCGCCACTGGCATCGAGGTCGGCGGTGTAACGGCACACGCGGTGGTCGGTGGCGCTGCTGCCGATCGCCCAACCGCTGGGCACGATCAGGCTGCGGCCCGACCACTGCCCGCTCGCCATCGGTGTGATGAGGCAGTGGTAGGCGACGAATCGGTCACCGCTCTCGACCCACGCCGGCACGCCGTAGCCGGCTGGCGTGGCGGCGATCGGCACTGCCTCGATGCGCGGGTTGCCGGTAACGACGAAGCTCACGGTCTTCATCGGCTCGGCGCTGCAGTTCGGCGCGGTCGGGTAGTCGCCAGCGGCCAGACTGACCGAGATGCCAAGGGCGAGGGGCCCATCGGTGGCGTGCGAAGCATCGGGCGGTGAAGCCGACGAGAAACGCACGCTGCCGCTCAGCAAGCGGGCATTCACGGAAGTGCAGGTGCCCAAGTTGGCGAACGAGAGACTGCGGGTGAGCACGGCCGGGTCGACGTGGTCGCAACGCCCGCCCACAAGCCCGGTGGCGTTGTCGAACACGAAGGCCGTCGATCCGCCGCTGATGGGTTTGAAGGCCGAGCGGCCGTCGCCGAGGTCTTTGGCCGCCAGCGGGATGTGCACCGATCGGCCGAGACCGCCCCGGGCCGGCGCGCTGGTGCGCGCGAGGCCGAGCGCGCCGCCGAACGCCGGGTCGGTGCCCGCGATGACCGAGTCGAGCGCCACCTTCTGCGTGCTGCCGCCGCGGTCGACCCAACTGACGGTGACCGATGCGCTCTTGGCCCGCGGCGCAAGGCTGGCGGCTATTTCACGGGTGACGAGGTAAGCCGTCGGCATCGCGGCGCCGACGCGGGCGGCTACGGTGTGCGAGCCGCTCGCGATCGCGTCGAACGAGTGCGCATCGGTCGACGCCGCAAGCACCGCGAAGGCGCGCAGCGATTCGATTTCTTCTTGCGCCAGGCGCATGGCCTCGGCGCGTTGTTGCGCCAGCTCGGCATGCTGCCGCATCTGGGTCTGCACCCGCGCAACCGACAGCATGCCGAGGGTGACCACGAGAAACGCGACCAGCGCTTCGAGCAGCGTGGTGCCGCGTTGGCGATGAGGGTGAGAAGTCTTGTTCACGGTGGCCACCTTAAAAATCTCGCCAGCTGCCGCCGACCCGCGCGAAGCTGCCCGTCGTGTTGCGGAGCCGATCGAGCACGGCACCGTCGAAGATCAGATCGGCAGCCGCGTCGCCCTGGAAGCTGGTTTCAGAGAGCAGTGCGCCACGCAGGCCTGCGTTGCTGGTCGCGTGGGTCCAGCTCACTGCATTGGCGTAGAGCAGGCCGTGCAACGTGATGTCGCCGTCGAGCTGCGCGCTGCCGCTGACGACGATCGCGACCGGCTTTTGCGCCGAGCCGAGCACCAGCGGGCCCCTGAGGACGAGGTGACCGTCGACTTGAATCAATGCGCCATCGGCGGCGGTCGAAATGGCGGCCAGCAATCCGGCGCTGCAGTCGGCGGTGCAGTCGAGGCGGGTCACCGCCGGCTGCGCGGCCCAGGCGGCTCGGTCGACACCGAAATGTGCTGCGAAGAAGTGTGCTGCGGGCAGGGCGGCAAGCGCGGCATCGTTGCTGGCAACCAGCGACGGGGCCGGCGTGCCGGCCGGGCCGGATAGCCGCGCCAGCGGCGCCGTGACAGCGCCGCCGGCATCGATCGCCAGGGCGGTCGACGGGTCGGCGTTGTGCACGCCCAGCGCAGCGCTGCTGTCGACACTGCCGCGTGCCGTGAGGGTGGCAGCGGGTGGCGTTCGCAAGCCGCCGACGAGGCCGACGACGACCTCGACCTTGGCACTCGCGTCGACCCGCGTCGTGCTGCCCGGCACGCAGGCTCCGGCAAGTTGAGTGCAGCCGGTCGACGTGACCCGCAGCACGCCGGGTTTTTCGGCGGCCAGAAACTGCAGCACGAAGGCTGCGGATGGTGCCGAGCCGGTGGGTGGGATCGGCCTCGCCGGGCTGTTCGCCGGGCAGCTGCATGACCAGCCGTTGCCGCTGCGCACACAGCTCGGGCGCAATGCGATGGCGCTGCCGGCGGCCGATGCCGTGGTCGGCGTCAGTACGCCGGTCCGGGGTTCGATCTGCAGATAGCGGCTGCGGAACGAATCGGCGGCGGAGTCGGTGGTCGGTCGGCAATCGGCGCCGATGCGGCGGTTGGCGTTGAGCTGCGCCACTGCCCATTCGAGCCCGGCCTCGGCCGCCTCGAAGGCTTGCGCGGCACGGTACTGGTTGGCGGCACTGCGCTGCTCGAGCAGCAGGTTGCGGTTGGCGAAAACGGCGGCAATCAGCATGGCGAAGAAGAGCAGCAGGGTCACGACCAGCGCGGCCGCGCCGCGTTGCGCGCGTTGCGATCCGATCGAAGAAGCGCGGGTTCTCATCGATGGCTCACTCGGCGCAGGCGCCGACGACCGCGTCGTTGCGCAGCCGCACCTGGCTGTGCACGCTGCGGCTCAGGCGGGGGTCGTTCGTCAGCTGGCCCGTGATGACCAGGCCGAAAGTGCGCACGGCCTGATGCGGCGGGCAGGCGGCGGCGCTGCCCGCGGCGCAGGGCCGGGCGCAGAACGATTCGAGCGAGATGTCTTGCACCGAAGGAGCCAGGCTGAAGGTGGTGACCCTCAGCGTGCCGATGTCGGTCAGGGCCTGCCAGTTGCCAGCGCCGAGTTGCATTTCGATCGCGCCTCGGTGCAGCCGAAAGCCGAACTCCTCGTTGGCATCGACGTTCTGGTTTTCGGTCGCATCGCGCGAGTAGCGAAAGCTGATCGCATCGGATGCCGCGGCGGCGGGCGCCAATGCCGCATAAGGGTTGGCGGCGACGCGCGTGGCGCCGGCTGTCCACACGCCTTCGGTCGCGCGCCCCCAGTAGCCGGCGCGTCGCAGGTCGCGCGAGACCAGGTCGGCAGCGGTGCGCAGGTCTTGGGTGAGGCGGGCCTCGAGCATCAGCGCGCGGTTCTCGCGCAGGTTATTGGCGAGCAGGGCGGCGCCGGCCGCGGCGATGAACAGCGAGATCGCGGCACCGACCATCAGCTCGACCAGCGACAGCCCGCGCTGCGAAGCCGAACGAGATGCGCGGTGTGAGGCGGGCGTCGTCATCACAAGTTCCAGCAGCTGCGGTTGGCGTCGGCCGGGTTGGCGACGCTCGCGTCCGGCCCCGAGGCATAGACCGGGTTCATGCCGTTCGACGTGAGACGCAGGTGGCGGCAGACCTTGTCGCGGGCCTGCAGCCCGCCGGCGGTGGCGCGCAGTGCGTAGCCGTCGGCGCTGATCGCTTCGATCTGCAGCGTGTAGTAGCCCGCCGACGAGCGCGCGGGCACGCCGATCTCGGCCAGGCTGCCGTAGGCCGCGGTGTTGCTGCGAAAGCGCTCCTGTGCCGACTGCACCTGCATCGTGGCGACCAGCACGTCGGTGCGTCGGGCTCGCTGCAGCTGGCTCTCGAAAGTCGGCAGCGCCACGCTGGTCAAGATGCCGACGATCGCCACACTGATCATCAACTCGATCAGCGTGAAGCCGCGTTGCCGGCGGGCGCCTCGTGGCGGGTTGAAACCGAAGTGGGCGTTGAGCATCGCAAGCCTCCGTTCAGCAGGCCGCATAGCCACGCACTGCCGCCTGCGGCGAGCACGAGCGAACCCGGCCCATGATGTTGACGACGTGGTGGATCGCGTGCGCGTTCGCCCCGACAACCCGCAGCGTGCCGGTCGGCGTGCTGGTGCCGTGCAGCGGGTCGAAGCGCATCGAGGCCACGTTCGATTGCAGGCTCATGCGGTCGGCGCGGGTCAGTGCCACGGTTTTGATGGCTTGTGCATCGCCGCTGCACTGCGCCGGGCCGGCGGCGAGGCAGCTGCACTCATCGGTGGCGCTGGTGTGAATCACATAGCAGCCGCCATTGGCCGCCGGCTGCAGGCGCAGGTGCAACGCGGCGTTGCGGGCGATCGCCTCGCTGCGCGCCCAGCGGATGTCACCGGCGAGCTGGGCGGCAGTGCCCTCGAGGCGGCGCGTGTCGATCACGCTTTGCATCGAGGGCGCAGCGCCCGCGGCTAGGGTCGCGACGACGGCCAGCACGATGCCGGCTTCGATCAGCGTGATGCCGCGTTGGTATTTGGCGTTGGGGTGAGTTTTCATCTGCGCTCCGGGTTGTGTAAACCGATGGGCAGACTTTAGAAAACGGCGCCGCCGTGCGCGCCCCGCAGAAGTGGGAAGAGCACCGCCCCCAGGCGAGCGCCCCCTGCGCACCACCCCCGGTCGGGGGTAGGCCTCGCCTCACCCCGGTCGGGGGTGGGACTCGCCTCACCCCGGTCGGGGGTGGAATGTTCATCACCCAGCCGGGGTGGTGCGCTCAGATGTCGCGGATCAACTGCCGAAAGGCGTCGACGTCTTCGAAGCTCCGGTACACCGAGGCGAAGCGCACGTAGGCGACCTTGTCGATGCGCTTGAGTTCGCGCATCACCAACTCGCCCAGGCGGGTCGATGGCACTTCTTTCGCGCCGCTGTTGAGCAGCTTGTCTTGAATGCGCTCCATTGCCGCGTCGATCTGCTCGACGCTCACAGGCCGCTTGCGCAAGGCCAGCTGCATCGAGCCAAGGATCTTGGAGGCATCGAAGTCGGCCCGCGTGCCGTCTTTCTTGACCACCGACGGCATGGCGATCTCGGGCCGCTCATACGTGGTGAAGCGCTTGTCGCACGACTGGCAGCGCCGACGCCGACGCACGACATCGCCTTCGTCGGAGTCGCGGGTCTCGACGACCTGAGTGTCTTGGTGCGAGCAGAAGGGGCAGCGCATGGGCCTAGGGCGGGCCGCGCGAGCGGCGCCGCCGGCGGGTGGTCAGCGATAGACCGGGAAGTCGCGGGTCAGAACGGCGACCTTCGCCCTGACAGCGGCGGCCACCGCTGCGTCGTTCGGTGCGTCCAGCACGTCGGCGATCAAGTGCGCGGTCTGGCGCGCCTCGGCTTCTTTAAAGCCGCGAGTCGTCATCGCAGGCGTACCGAGACGAATGCCGCTGGTGACCATCGGCTTTTGTGGGTCGTTCGGGATGCCGTTCTTGTTGCAGGTCATGTGTGCCGCCCCGAGCAGGTTCTCGGCTTCCTTGCCGGTCAGGTTCTTGGGGCGCAGGTCGACCAGCATCACGTGCGATTCGGTGCGGCCGCTGACGATGCGCAGGCCACGCGTGATCAACGTCTCCGCCAGCGCGACGGCGTTTTTTGCGACCTGCTGTTGGTAAATCTTGAATTCGGGTTGCAGCGCCTCGAGAAACGCCACCGCCTTGCCTGCGATCACGTGCATCAGCGGGCCGCCCTGAATGCCGGGAAAGATCGCGGTGTTGATTTTCTTGGCGATGCTTTCGTCGTTCGTCAACACGATGCCGCCGCGCGGGCCGCGCAGGCTCTTGTGGGTGGTCGAGGTGACCACGTCGGCGTGCGGTACCGGGTTCGGATAAACGCCCGCGGCGATCAAGCCGGCGTAGTGCGCCATGTCGACCATGAAGATGGCGCCGATGTCTTTCGCGACCTTGGCGAAGCGCGCGAAGTCGATCTTCAGACTGTAGGCCGAGGCCCCGGCAATGATCAGCTTGGGGCGGTGCTCGTGGGCCAGGCGCTCCATCGCGTCGTAATCGATCGCCTCCTCAGCGGTCAACCCGTAGCTGACCACCTTGAACCACTTGCCGCTCATGTTCAGCGGCATGCCGTGGGTCAGGTGGCCACCTTCGGCCAGGCTCATCCCCATGATGGTGTCGC
>JAYUWC010000385.1:0-3000 GCA_043753755.1 Rhizobacter sp. | reverse complement strand
AAGGCGCGGCTTACGTCGTGACCGGCGACATCTCGGAGTTCGGCCGCAAAGAGGTCGGCGACCAGCAGCTCTTCGGCATTCTCGGCCGTGGCAAGTCTCAGCTGGCCTACGCGAAGATCACGCTGAATGTGGTCAACACGCTGACCTCGGAAGTCGTGTACTCGGCCCGAGGCGCTGGCGAATACGAGCTCTCGAACCGCGAGGTATTGGGCTTCGGTGGCACGGCCAGCTACGACTCGACGCTGAACGGCAAGGTGCTCGATCTGGCGATGCGCGAGGCGGTGAACAACCTTGTTGCCGGGGTCGACGCCGGGCAATGGGGCGGCAAGGCGGCCCGGCCGTGATGCGCGCCGTCAAACTCGTCTTGTCCATTGCGCTCGGCGTCGTGCTGGCCGGCTGCGTACACCCACCGCGTCCGCCGCTGTATCTGTGGGAGAACTTCCCACGGCAGCAGTACGACACCTTGCTGCGAACCGACGGCGGTGTCGACACTGAGCAGATCACACAGTTGCAAGCTCAGGCCGAGAAGGCGCGTGCCGCCAACGCAGCGTTGCCGCCTGGCTTCAGGGCGCACCTCGGGATGCTGCAGCTCAATGCCGGCAACCCGGCGGAGGCTCGCCAACTGTGGGTGGCCGAGAAAACGGCTTTTCCAGAATCGACACCCTACATCGACCAATTGCTCAGGCGGCTCGATCCACCTGCCAAGGGCTCATCCGCCTCATGAAACTCACCTTTCCATCGGCCCGCACGGGCGCGAGCACCGTGCTCGCAACGCTCGCTCTCTTGAGCGCCGGTTGCGCGACCCCGCCGCCACCGTATGACTACTCCGCCTTCATCAAGGCCAAGCCGGCGTCGCTGCTGGTGCTGCCGCCGGTCAACGACTCGCCGGACGTCAAAGCGACGCCCAGCGTTTGGGCGCACGCGACCCGGCCATTGTCAGAGGCCGGCTACTACGTCTTCCCGGTCACGCTGGTCGACGAAACCTTTCGCCAGAACGGGTTGAGCATGGCGGCCGACGTGCAAACGGTACCGGCCGAGAAGCTGCGCGAGTTCTTCGGTGCCGACGCAGCGCTTTATCTGCACATCAAAAATTACAGCACCAAGTACATCGTTTTTTCCAGCGAAACGCGGGTCGAGGTCGAAGGCCGCATCGTTGACTTGCGTACCGGGGAGCTGCTGTGGAAGGGATCGGCTGCAGCCTCGTCGGCCGAGCAGCAGCAGCAAGCGCAAGGCGGACTCGTCGGGTTGCTGGTCACGGCCATCGTCAAGCAGATCATCGGCACCGCCACCGACGCCAGCTACAACTACGCCGGCATTGCCAATGCACGCCTGCTGGGAGCACCGCGCGCCAATGGTGTTCTGCCGGGCCCGCGCTCGCCGCTCTACGGGCAGCCGCCGATGACCACGGCGCGCTGACCTCCGCGCCTCAGAACAAGCCAGCGCCTGCCGCCGCGTCGACCACGCTCTTCGACAGCTCGGCGAGCTGCGCGTTGACGTCGGACGACGGCGGCGCGTTGGCGCGGGCCGTCCACATCAGGCGGCCCGAGGCGACATCGGTGACGCGGCCGTGGGCGGCGTATCCCTGGGTCACCTGACCGCCGCCGATCGGCGCCGAAACCCCGACGCCGCCGCCGATGTTGCGACCGAAGCCGCCGAGACCCAGTCCCAGCGAGACGCCCGGGCTCACGCTCCGCGTGCCCGGCCCCATCGTGACGCCGAAGATCGCCTTGGCACCCCGGTCGCGTGCGGCAGACAGGTACTTGACATCGGTCGCACCGTCTGGTCGCCGCGCCGCCACGATTCCGGGCGCAGGCAGGATCGGTAGCGCGCCGCGAGCCTGCAAATCAGCGACCACGCGGTCTTCGCAGACCTGCTTGACCACGGTGTCGCTTGCCTCGCAACTCACCAGCACGGTCGCGCCGCGCAGGTAGTTCACTGGCAATTCGACATTGCGCCATTGCGCGTCGAGCTGCGGGCCGGCGCAGCCGGAAAGCGAGGCGACGAGCGCAGCCGTGGTCAGCGTCTTGGGGCCGAAAAGCGTGCGGTGCATAGGGGTCTCCGTTGAATGCAGGTTCCCAGAGCATAGACATTGCTGACCGCAGCCACCAAGGCCTGGTCTCGAACCCGGAAAAATCGCGCGGCGAATGCGCAGCCGGCGCGGCGCGCGCGGCGCGCCCTACGGCAAAGGCGTGAGTTTGGCGACCGACAGGGCCAGCCACTTCATGCCGTGGCGGCCGAAGTTGACTTGCGCGCGGGCGTCGACCCCGCTGCCTTCTAGCGTGACGATCACGCCCTCGCCGAATTTGCTGTGGAACACGCCTTGCCCCGAACGCAGCCCGTGGCTGGGCGCCTTCGGCACGACCGTCGTGTGCGAGCCGCCGCCGACATCGCCCGCGCCGACGATCGATTGCAAGCCGGATCCCCTGGCCCACGCCGCTTGGTAGTCGCGCTGGAAACCCGAGCCGAAGCCCTGGTTGCGCGGCGTGATCCATTTCAGCGCGGCCTCGGGCAATTCGTCGACGAAGCGGCTCTTGACGTTGTAACGGGTCTGCCCGTGCAGCATGCGGGTCTGTGAAAAGCTCAGGTAGAGCCGCTTGCGCGCCCGCGTGATCGCGACATACATGAGCCGGCGTTCTTCTTCGAGCCCGTCGGGGTCGGCGGCCGAGTTCTCGTGCGGGAACAAGCCTTCCTCAAGCCCGGTGATAAAGACGCAGTCGAACTCGAGGCCCTTGGCCGAATGCACCGTCATCAACTGGATCGCGTCTTGACCGGCCTGGGCCTGGTTGTCGCCGGCCTCTAGCGACGCGTGGGTCAGAAACGCGGCGAGCGGCGACATGATCTCGCCGGTTTCGGCATCGGGGGCGAGGGGCGGCAGTGGCGTGATCACCGCGCCGACAACCACTTGTGCCCCGGGTGAACTGAACTCGGCGCGACCGGCTTCGCTGTTGCCGTGTTCGTCGATCGGCAGGCCGACCGCGTCCTTGCCGAACCCCTCTTGCG
>JAYUWC010000384.1:0-3003 GCA_043753755.1 Rhizobacter sp. | reverse complement strand
TGACGTCGGCAGCACGTTCTGGGCCGAACTGCCGCTGCCGGCGGCATCAGTGGCCGAAGGTGCGCTCAACACGGAAGCAGCCGACCGCGCACGCCTGCAAGGCACCCAGGTGCTGATGGCCGAAGACAACGCCGTCAACATGATGATCGCGGTGGCGATGCTCGAGCACTGGGGCGTGCAGGTGGTGCAGGTCGCTGACGGTCGCGCCGCGGTGGAAGCGGTGCATGCCGCGGCCCGCGAAGGCCGGCAGTTTGATGTGGTCTTGATGGACGTGCAGATGCCGGTGATGGGCGGCCACGAAGCGGCGAGCGAACTGCGCCGCCACTACCCGGCCGGCACGCTGCCGATCCTGGCGCTCACCGCTGCGGCACTCGTCTCCGAACGGGAGAGGGCCCTGGCCGCCGGCATGGACGACTTTCTTACCAAGCCGATCGATGCGATCAAACTGCGGCAGACGCTGGCACGGGTGGTGGCGAGCCGCGGTCGAATACCTCAGACCGAAGTCAGCGTGTAGATGCTTTTCGGGTCGGCCCGCACCCGGGCCCTGACGGCATCGAAAATCTGTGCGGTCAACGCCCATTCCTTGTTTCGCGTGGGGCCGGTCGTCGCGTTCGCGCCGTCAGGTTCGGTCGATGGGTCGGCAACGAGGATGTCGTTGATTCGCCCCATGATCCAGCCCACTGCAACTGGAATTTGATCGACTTGCGAGGCTCGGCCGATGCGGGCTGGCTTGTCGTTGACCGCCACCGAACGGCCCGCCCCCTGTTGGCAGAACTTGTCGGCGAGTTCAGGCTGTACGGTGTTGGTCATTCGCTCGACGGCCGTGCCAGCGACCGGGTTCTGCGGAGCGGACTCAAATGCGGCGCGGGCCCCGAGTGAAGGCCAACCACCGTCGAACTGTCGGTAGATCACCGGGCGTTGGCTGGTGATCAGCTTCTCCGGTGGCTGGGCTTGAACGCTGCCTGCCGACGGCATGGTGGTTCGGGATATGTCGGCAGCCCGTGCCGACCCGAGCTCGGGTCGGCCACCTCCAGTCTCACGCAGCCGCCACCGCCCCCAGGAACGGCAGCGAGCGCAGCCGCTCGCCGGTCAACACGAACAGCGCGTTCGCGACTGCCGGTGCGATTGGCGGCGTGCCGGGCTCCCCCACACCGCTCGGCGGCCGCGTGCTGGCGATCAGATGCGTCTCGATGCGCGGCGCCTCGGCCAGAGTCAGCAGCGGGTAGTCGTGAAAGTTGGACTGCTTCACGGTGCTCGCGACGATGTCGATGCGGCCGTGCAGCGCCGCGCTCAGGCCGAAGATCACCGCGCCCTCCATCTGCTGCGCGACGATGCCCGGGTTGACGACCGTGCCGACATCGGCCGCGCACACCACGCGCCTTACCCTGGGCCGCCCGCCCACGACCGTGAGCTCGACCACCTGCGCGACGATGCTGCCGAAGCTCTCGTGCAGCGCCACGCCGCGCGCCACTCCAGCTGCGAGCGGTCGACCCCAACCGGCTTTGTCGGCCGCCAGCTTCAGCACCGCGGCGTGGCGCGGCGCGTCTTTGAGCAAAGCCAGTCGAAAGGCGACCGGGTCTTGCTTCGCTTCGAACGCCAGTTCGTCCATGAAGCACTCGCCGAAGAAGGTGTTGTGCGAGTGACCGACCGAGCGCCAGAAACCGACCGGCACACCGCTACGGGTCGCGACATGCGCCATCCGCTGGTTGGCGATCTCGTAGGGCTGATCGAACAAGCCCTCGACGGTGGTCTTGTCGGGCCTATCGACCGGGCCGGCGAGCGCGGGCAGGCTGCGCTCCATCCATCGCGGCGCGATCGCGTCGCCGGCGCTGGTGATCGCGAGGCCGATCGGCAGGCCTTGCGCATCGAGGCTGGCCTGCAGCACCGCCACGCCGGCGGGGCGGTAGAAGTCGTGGCCGATGTCTTCTTCGCGCGGCCAAATCAGTTGCACCGGCCGGCCGCCGGTTTCGATCGCGATGCGAACGGCCTGGCCGATGAAGTCGACATCGAGTCGCCGCCCGAAGCCGCCGCCCAGGTAGGTGACGTGCAAGGTGACGGCCGACTCAGTCACGCCGGCAACACGCGCGGCGAGCGCACGCGCCGCATCGGGCACCTGGGTCGGCGCCCAGACCTCGACCCGGCCGTCGGCCACGCGTGCGGTGCAGTTGATCGGCTCCATCGTCGCGTGCGCGAGGTAGGGCGCCCGGTAGACGCGTTCGATCACCCGCACCGCGCGCTTCGATGCCTCGGCCACATCACCGCGGCTGTGGAAGGCGAGGCCACCGCCGCCCTTCGCAGCCGCGCGCGCGCTGGATTCGAGCGACGCCAGAATCGCCTCGCTCGAAACCGTGCCACCCGGCGGCGGTTGCCACTCGACCTTTAACGCCTTGGCGCCTTGCAGCGCGTGCCAGGTGCTGCGCCCGACGACCGCGAGCGCGTTGGTCGAGCCCGCGTAGCTGCCCAGCCGCACGACCCGCTCGACCCCGGGCAGTGACATCGCCGCACTTGCATCGACAGCGCCGGGCGAGCCACCGAACATGGGCGCATGCCGCACCACGGCATAAATCTGATCGGGTTCGCGCACATCGATGCCGAAGCGTGCGCTGCCGTCGATCTTGGCGGCGAGATCGATGCGCGGCGCGGGCGTGCCGACGAGGGTGCGGTCTTTGGCGGCCTTCATGTTCACGTCGCCGGCCGGTGTGGCCGAGGCCGCTTTGGCGAACAGGCCGTAGTGGCCTTGCGGCCCCGAGGGGTGGCTGACCACACCGGCGTTCACGCTCAGCTCAGCCAGCGGCAGGCGCCACTCGAGCGAAGCCGCGCCCAGCAATTGAGCGCGCGCGGTCGCGGCGGCGAGACGCAACACGTCCCACGCATCGGCCACACTCGACGAGCCGCCGGTCACGCTGATGCCCAACTCGCGCGCGACCTTGCCAACCATCCATTGGCCGGCCCGCACCGACCGCGTTTCGCGGCCGGGCTCGGCATCGCGCGGATGAAACGGCA
>JAYUWC010000383.1:0-9163 GCA_043753755.1 Rhizobacter sp. | reverse complement strand
GCGTCTTGACCGGCCTGGGCCTGGTTGTCGCCGGCCTCTAGCGACGCGTGGGTCAGAAACGCGGCGAGCGGCGACATGATCTCGCCGGTTTCTGCATCGGGCGTGAGCGGCGGCAAGGGCGTTATCACGGCGTCGACAACGATTTGCGCCCCAGGAGAACTGAACTCGGCGCGGCCGGCTTCGCTGTTGCCGTGTTCGTCGATCGGTAGGCCGACCGCGTCCTTGCCGAACCCCTCTTGCGTGACGAACGCCTCGGCGGCGTTGACGAGTTCGTCGAGGTTTTCGAGCCGGTCCTGGCCTTCTTTGTCGGTGCGGTAGAACTCGACCAAGCCGCTGGCCTTGAGCATGTGCTCGATGATGTCGCGCAGCGTCGAGCCGCGCGTGACCTCGCGCATGTTGTCGACCAGTGCGACAAAGGCCTGCAGGTTGGTTCCGGCCTTGCCGCTCAGCGCGGTCACGCTTTGATAGAGGCTGCGGCCGCTGGCGCGGGCCGCGTCTTGCAGCTGCTCGACCGAACGCGCGCCGATGCCGCGGGTCGGAAAATTGACGACGCGCAAGAAGCTGGTGTCGTCGCTCGGGTTCTCGATCAATCTCAGGTACGACAGCGCGTGCTTGACTTCGGCCCGCTCGAAGAAGCGCAAGCCGCCGTAGACCTTGTAGGGCATGCTGGCGTTGAAGAGCGCGCTCTCCATCACCCGGCTCTGCGCGTTGCTGCGGTAAAGCAGCGCGATGCTGCTGCGCGGCGTGCCTTCGCGGTGCAGTTGCTGTGCTTCTTCGACGAACCACTGCGCCTCGGCGAAGTCGCTGGTCGACTCGCGCACCCGCACCGGCTCGCCAGGGCCGGCTTCGGTTCGCAGGTTCTTGCCGAGGCGGTTGCTGTTGCGCGAAATGAGTTCGTTGGCCGCATCGAGGATGTTGCCGAACGAGCGGTAGTTGCGCTCGAGCTTGATCACCGTCTCGACCTTGAACTCACGCTCGAACGCGGCCATGTTGCCGACCTGCGCTCCGCGAAACGCATAGATGCTCTGGTCGTCGTCACCGACCGCCATGACCGCGGTTGCGGGGCCGCAAAACATCTTCAACCACGCGTACTGCAGCCGGTTGGTGTCTTGGAACTCGTCGACCAGAATGTGCTTGAAGCGGTGCTGGTAGTGCTGGCGCAGCGCGTCGTTGTCGCGCATCAGCTCGAAGGTGCGCAGCATCAGCTCGGCAAAATCGACCACGCCTTCGCGCTGGCATTGGTCTTCGTAGGTTTGGTAGATCTGCACCTGCACGCGCGACTGCTCGTCTTTGACCTCGCAGTCTTTCGGCCGGTAGCCGTTGTCCTTGGCGCCCGAGATGAACCAGGTCACCTGTTTGGGCACGAAGCGCTCGTCGTCGAGGCTCAGTGCCTTGATGACGCGCTTGACGGCCGAGAGCTGGTCGCTCGAGTCGAGGATCTGAAAGCCCTGCGGCAAATTGGCCAGCTTCCAGTGGGCGCGCAAGAAGCGGTTGCAGAGGCCGTGAAAGGTGCCGATCCACATGCCGCGCACAGGGATCGGCAGCATCGCGCCGAGCCGGGTCAGCATCTCTTTCGCGGCCTTGTTCGTGAAGGTCACGGCCATCACGCCGCCGGGCGAAAGCATGCCCTGCTCGATCAGCCAGGCGATGCGCGTGGTCAGCACGCGGGTCTTGCCCGAGCCCGCGCCGGCGAGGATTAACGCCGGTCGCGCCGGCAAGGTCACCGCGGCGAGTTGCTCGGGGTTGAGGTTGTGCAGCAGCGGCGAAGCGGCAGCCGCGGTGTCGGGATCGAAAGCCATCGCGGGATTGTCGGTCAGGCCTGCCGCGTGTCAGTGGGGGTGCCCGTGGTGCGCGTCGGGGTAGTGCGGGTGGTCGTGGCACAGCGGCGCATGCGTGTGAGCGTGGGTGTGGCGCCCGGCAGCCGACGCGCCGGGCGCGTGGGTGTGTTAGTGGTGTTCGTCGTCGTGATCGTGGTCGTGGCGGTGAGTCAGAGGCTCATGCACATGCACATGCGCGTGGCGCTCGGCCAGGTGCAGCCAGACACCGACAGCCATCAACCCGCCCGCCACGAGCAGCGCAGCGCTCGCCGGCTCGCCGAAGCCGACGACCGCGAGCAGCGCGCCGAAGAACGGCGCCACCGAAAAATACGCGCCGGTGCGCGCCGTGCCCAGCCGGCGCAGCGCCACGACGAACAACACCAGGCTCGCGCAACGCACCGGCAGCGACCGTGGGCAACGTCGGCAGTTGGGCGCCGAGCAGCAGCGCGATGCCGAGGTTGGTCGAGCCCGCGACCAGGCCCTTCACCATCGCGATGAAAGAGGCATCGGTCAGCGCGACCTTGCGTGTGAGGTTGTTGTCGACGGCCCAGGCCAGGCAGGCACCGAGCACCGCGAGCACCGGGCCGGCGGGCAGCGTCGAGAACTCGCCGGGCCAGCTCAGCACCAACGCACCCGCGACGATGAACGCCATACCGAGCGCGATGCGCCGGTCGACGTTCTCGCGAAACACGAACCACGCCAGCAGCGCGGTCAACACGCCCTCGGTGTTGAGCAATAACGAGGCGCTCGCAGCCGGCAGCGCCGCAAGACCGCTCATCAACAGCACCGGGCCGACGATGCCGCCGCACGCCGTTGCCGCCGCCAGCCAGCCCCACTCGGCGCGGCTCGGCCGCACCGGCGCGGCATGGCGCAGGCGGCGCACGAGCAACAGGCCCAGACCCGAGCCGAGGTAGAGGATGGCCGCCAACAGCCACGGCCCGGTGCCAGCCAGCAACTGTTTTGCAAACGGCGCACCGGCACCGAAGAGCGCCGCGGCGGCGAGCGCAGCGCCTATGCCCGGGTCGAGCCGTGTCACCGCATTCATCCGGCTTCGACCACCGGCGCAGCGCGACTCGGCCCTTCATGCGGGCCGAGCTGGAAGAAGATCGTAGCGGCCAAGGCCGACAGCGCGCCCAGGCAGATGTAGGTCGCATGAAAGGTGTGCAGCAGATCGTTCGGGCCTTGATCGCTGGCGATCGGGATGACGATCGGCGTGGCGAACGCAGCCAGCAGCGCGCCCGAGGCAGCCACACCCAGGCTCATCGCAAGCTGCATCACCACCGAGAGCAGGCTGTTGCCGCTGCTCGCACGGGCGTCGTCGAGGTCGCCGAGCGTGAGCGTGTTTATCGCTGTGAATTGCAGCGAGTTGCAAACACCGAAGACGCCGAGGTAGACAAGAAGGGCCACGTGTGGCGTGTCGTGATCGACCAACGCGAAGCCGGCAATGAACGCGCCGAGCAGCAGGGTGTTCACGACCAGCACGAGCCGATAGCCGAAGCGCTCGATCAGCGGCGCGGCCACCGTCTTGATCAGCATTGCGCCGATGACGGTTGGCACCATCGTCAGGCCGGCTCGGCTCGGCGAATAGCCCAGGCCGACCTGAAGAAACAGCGGCGTCAGAAATGGCATCGCGCCGCTGCCGAGGCGCGCGAACAGGTTGCCGAACAGCCCGATCGAAAAGGTCGGTATCTCGAACAGTGCGACGCTGAAGAGGGGCCGCTCGGCGCGCGCCGCGTGCATCCAATAGGCCGCCATCGCGGCAAGGCCGGCGATCACGAGCAAGATCGAAAGTGGCGCGCTGACCGCTCGCTCGCCAAGGCCTTGAAGCCCGAGCGTGACACACGCGAGACCGAGCGAAAACATCGCGAAGCCGGGCCAGTCGAAACGCTGACCGGCGGCGCCCCGCAAGTCCGGCATGTAGCGCCACGCCGCGAACACGCCCAGCGCGCCGACCGGCAAATTGATCAAAAACACCCAATGCCAGCTCGCCACCTCGACCAGCCAACCGCCGAGCGGCGGCCCGACCAAAGGGCCGACGAGCCCAGGAATCGTCACGAACGACAGCACCTTCAACAACTCGGCGCGCGGGTAAGCGCGCAAAATCGCCAAACGCCCGACCGGCAGCAGCAGCGCGCCACCGACGCCCTGCACGACACGCGCCGCGACCAGCCACGGCAGCGTGGGCGAAAGCGCGCACAGCAGCGAGCCGAGGGTGAACAACAGCGTTGCGACGATGAAGGTGCGCTGCGTGCCGAACCGATCGGCGAGCCAGCCTGAGGCCGGAATGAAAACAGCCACCGTGAGCAGGTAGGCGATCGCGACCGACTGCATGCGCAGCGGCCGCTCGCCGAGGTCGTGTGCCATGGTCGGCAGCGCGGCGTTGAGGATGGTGCCGTCCAGCGTTTGCATGAAGAACGCGATCGCGACGACCCAGGGCAGCATGCGTTGGGTGGTGGGCGCTAGCAAGGCAGGATCATTGGGTAGCAGAGGCACATCAGTGTAGGTGCCGCGTAAAATTTGCCAGCGGGCGCGGCCATTGAAATCCTCCAGGGCATGCGCCCGGTTTTTTGTGGTTCTTTCGGAATCGTTTTGCGGTTTTTTTTGTGGGTTAGCGAGGCGCTTGATGGAAATATTCGACTACGACAACGTCTTGCTGTTGCCGCGCAAATGCCGCGTCGAAAGCCGCAGCGAATGCGACGCCAGCACGGCCTTCGGGGGTCACCGCTTCAACCTGCCGGTGGTGCCGGCCAACATGAAGACCGTGGTCGACCAACCCATCGTCGAATGGCTGGCTGCGAACGGCTACTTCTACGTGATGCACCGCTTCGACATCGACAACCTCGCGTTCGCGAAGCGAATGCGCGAGAAGGGCTTGATCGTGTCGGTCAGCTCCGGCGTGAAGCCGCCCGACTATTCGGTGATCGACCGCCTGGCCGAAAGTGGCGCGGGCGCCGACTACATCACGATCGACATCGCGCACGGCCACGCCGACAGCGTGCGCAAGATGATCGAACACATCAAGAAGCAGCTACCAGCCGCCTTCGTGATCGCCGGCAACGTGGCCACGCCCGAAGCGGTGATCGATCTTGAAAACTGGGGCGCCGATGCGACCAAGGTCGGCGTCGGCCCGGGCAAGGTCTGCATCACCAAGCTCAAGACTGGATTCGGCACCGGCGGCTGGCAACTCTCGGCATTGAAGTGGTGCGCGCGAGTCGCGACCAAACCCATCATTGCCGACGGCGGCATTCGCGACCACGGCGACATTGCCAAGAGCATCCGCTTCGGCGCCTCGATGGTGATGATCGGCTCGTTGTTCGCGGGGCATGAAGAGTCGCCGGGGCAGACGGTCGAAGTCGACGGCAAGCTGTTCAAGGAGTACTACGGCAGCGCGTCCGACTTCAACAAGGGCGAGTACAAGCACGTCGAAGGCAAGCGCATCCTCGAGCCGATCAAGGGTCACTTGGCCGACACGCTGCGCGAGATGCGCGAAGACGTGCAGAGCTCGATCTCGTATGCCGGCGGCACACGCCTGGCCGACATCCGCAAGGTCAACTACGTGATCTTGGGCGGCGACAATGCCGGCGAACACTTGCTGATGTGACCATGACCGAACTCGCCAAATCTTTCGAGCCCGCCGCCATCGAGGCGCGCTGGGCGCCGCGCTGGGAGCAGAGCGGCCTCTATGCGCCGACGCTGGACGCGAGCAAGCCCTCGTTCAGCATCCAGCTGCCGCCCCCCAACGTGACCGGCACGCTGCACATGGGCCACGGGTTCAACCAGACCATCATGGATGCGCTGACCCGCTACCACCGCATGCGCGGCGACAACACGCTCTGGTTGCCCGGCACCGACCATGCGGGCATCGCCACGCAAATCGTCGTCGAGCGCCAGCTCGAGCAGCAAAAGACCAGCCGCCACGACATCGGCCGCGAGAAGTTCATCGGGAAGGTCTGGGAGTGGAAGACGCAGTCGGGCAGCGCCATCACGAACCAAATGCGCCGCATGGGCGCCAGCGTCGACTGGTCGCGCGAGTACTTCACGATGGACGCTGCGCGCTCCGAAGTCGTCACCGAATGCTTCGTCAAACTGCATGAGCAAGGGCTGATCTACCGCGGCACGCGGCTGGTGAGTTGGGATCCGGTGCTGAAGTCGGCGGTCTCCGATCTCGAGGTCGTGAACGAAGAACGCAACGGCTTCATGTGGCACATCGAGTACCCATTTTCAGACGGCCCGCAGGTGGATGCCGAAGGCCAGCCGATGCGCGGCATGCACATCGCGACCACCCGCCCCGAGACCATGCTGGCCGACGGCGCGCTCTGCGTGCACCCCGACGACGCGCGCTACAGGCACCTGGTCGGCAAGATGGTCGACCTGCCGCTGTGCGACCGCCGAATTCCCATCATTGCCGACGACTTCGTCGACCGCGAGTTCGGCTCGGGCTGCGTCAAGATCACCGGCGCCCACGACTTCAACGACTACGCTTGCGCGCAGCGGCACGGCCTGCCGATGATCACGATCTTCACGCTCGACGCGAAGATCAACGACAACGGCCCCGCACCCTACCGTGGGCTCGACCGCTTCGATGCGCGCAAGGCGGTGCTGCGCGACCTCGAGGCGCAGGGCTTTCTCGAAAAGGCGGTGCCGCACAAGAATTCGGTGCCGGTCTGCGAACGTACCGGCCAGATCGTCGAGCCGATGCTGACCGAGCAATGGTTCATGGCGGTCGGCAAGCCGGCCCCCGACGGCAAAAGCATCGCGCAGAAAGCGATCGACGCGGTCGATTCGGGCGCGGTCAAGTTCGTGCCCGAGAACTGGGTCAACACCTATGACCAGTGGATGAAGAACATCACTGACTGGTGTGTGAGCCGCCAGCTGTGGTGGGGCCATCAGATTCCGGCGTGGTACGGCAGCGGCGGCGAGGTGTTCGTCGGCCGCGACGAGGCCGAGGCCGCTGCCAAAGCGAGGGCTGCCGGCTACACCGGCGCACTCAAGCGCGACCCTGACGTGCTCGACACCTGGTTTTCGTCCGCGCTGGTGCCTTTCGCCACGCTCGGCTGGCCGCAAGAGACCGAAGAGACGAAGCTCTTCCTGCCGTCGAGCGTGCTGGTCACTGGCCACGACATCATCTTCTTCTGGGTCGCCCGGATGATCATGATGACGACCCACTTCACCGGCCGCGTGCCCTTTCGCACCGTCTACATCCACGGCATGGTGCGCGACAGCGAGGGCAAGAAGATGAGCAAGTCGGAGGGCAACGTGCTCGACCCGATCGACTTGATCGAAGGCGTCGACCTCGAGACTCTGGTGAAGAAAGCGACGACCGGCCTGCGCAAACCCGAGATCGCACCCAAGGTTGCGGCGCGCGTCCGCAAGGAGTTTCCGGAGGGGATGCCGGCGTTCGGCGCCGACGCGCTGCGCTTCACGATGGCGTCGTACGCCAGCCTCGGGCGAAGCATCAACTTCGACACCAAACGCTGCGAGGGCTATCGCAACTTTTGCAACAAGCTCTGGAACGCAGCCAAGTTCGTGCTGATGAATTGCGAGACTCAAGACTGCGGGCTGAGGGAGCACACCAAGGCCGATTGCGCCCCGGCACGGCTGGACGAAGCGGGCCGCCTCCTCGCCCCTGCAGGCCCGGCGCACGGCTATCTCAAGTTCAGCCCGGCCGACAAATGGATCAGCGGCGAATTGCAGCGCGTCGAGGCCGCGGTCGAGCAAGGCTTCGAGGCCTATCGGCTCGACCTGGTGGCGAGCGCGATCTATTCGTTCGTCTGGGATGAGTACTGCGACTGGTACATCGAGATTGCCAAGGTGCAGCTGCAAACCGGCAGCGAGGCGCAGCAACGTGCGACCCGGCGCACCCTGATTCGGGTGCTCGAGACCGTGCTGCGGTTGATGCACCCAGTCACACCCTTCATCACCGCCGAGCTGTGGGAGACAGTCGCCCAGGTCGCCGGCCGCAAGGTCGATGGCGCCAGCATCGTCAACGCCGCCTACCCGAAAGCGCAGCTCGACCGCATCGATGCGGCCTCGGACGCCTGGGTCGCCAAGCTGAAGACCATCATCGGCACCAGCCGCGCGTTGCGCAGCGAAGTGGGGGTTTCACCCGGCGTGCGCGTGCCGCTCCTGGTGACCGGCGACGACGCTTTCATCACCGAGGTCGAGCCGTTGCTGAAAGCGCTGGCCAAGGTGTCCGGGGTGACCCGCTTCGGCGACGACGCGGGCTTTGCAGAAGCCACGCGCCATGCGGCCGTGGCCGTCGCCGGTGAATCGCGAATGGCCTTGAAGGTCGAGATTGACGTAGCGACCGAGACGGAGCGCTTGTCGAAAGAGATCGGTCGACTAGACGCCGAGATTGCAAAGGCAGCGGGCAAGCTCGCGAACAAGAGCTTTGCGGCGCGTGCACCGGCAGCCGTCGTGGCTCAGGAGAACCAGCGCGTTGCCGATTTCACGGCGACAGTGGCTCGACTGCGAGATCAGTGGGCTCGCCTGGCGAAGATTCCCTGAATGCCGGCGCGGCTGGGGCGGCGGCGCTCAGCAGCTCGTCGATTCGGCGCGCCACGGCCCAGGCGCTGCGCAGCCGCGACTCGTGAGTGGTGCTCGCGACACGCGGCGTGACCTGCAGGTTTTCGACGCCGTGCAGCGCGCGGCCTTCGTCGAGCGCGCCGGGCTCGAGGCTGTCGAGCCAAACCGCGGCGAGCCGGCCACTGGTCAACGCTAGAGCGAGCGAAGATTCGTCGAAGAGACCCGAGTGAGCAATGCTCACGATTACCTGATTTGGCTTGCAAAACGGCAAAAAGCGCTCGCCGAACAGGCCGTGGTAGCGGCTGAAATAACTGAGCTGCACACAGACCGCGTCCGATCGCTCGAGCAGCTCGCGCAGGCCGAGTGGCTTGACGCGCCAACGCTCGAAGACACTGTCGCTCGAATGCAGGGCGGGGTCGTAGCCGACCATCTTCGAGCCGAAACCACTGAGCATTTGCACCATCGTGCGGGCAGCCGGCGCCAAGCCGACGAGCCCGACGGTTGCGCCACCCAACTCGCGCCCGGCGAGCACGCCGTCGCCGCCGGCAACCGGCACGCGGCGCAACAACGAAAGCATCGCCCCGATCATGAATTCGGCTTCGGCCTCCGCAGTGGCCACCAGCCCGCGCACAAGCTCGACCCGCGCGCGTGCGCAAGCATCGAGGTCGATGTTTTCGGCCCCGGCGCTGATCCTGCCGACGGCTCGCAGCGCCGGCGCGTAATGCAAAGCCTGGGTGTCGATCGTGACGGTGGGTGGCACGATCAATGCTCGAACGTTGTAGAGCGCTTGACGAAACGCTCTCGGGTCGGCCGCCAACTCG
>JAYUWC010000382.1:0-3005 GCA_043753755.1 Rhizobacter sp. | reverse complement strand
GCCGATCTCTTGTTTGGTCTGTTGATCCCGGTGACGCTGTTTCAGACCTCGGCCTGCATCGTCACCGGCATTCAGCATCTTCATCCCGAGGTGCCCTGGTTCGGCCCCGACGACGCCCGGTTCGCCGAGGTCGGCCAAGAAGTCGTGACCACCAACTGGCGGGTGCCGCTGCTGCTCGGTAAGCTGATGCACTTTTCGCTCGACCACGCCGCCCACCACATCGCCCCGGGCGTCCCCAGCCGGCGGCTGAGAGAAGCCCAGGACCGGCTCAACGGCCTGCTCGAAGCCGGAGCGCACTCGCGGGTCATCGTGCCGCTGACCCTCAAGACCTTGCGCGACGTCTACGACCGCTGCAAGCTCTACGACTACGAACACCATCAGTGGCTCGACTTCAACGGCCGACCCACGTCTCGGCGCCTGCTTACCGACCGGGTGTTTGCGGCAGGGGCGGGCTGCACGGCCCAAGTCGATCGGCACCTCGCTCCGACTGCCACCGCCTGACCGCACCATGCGGCCCGTTCTGAGCGCGGCCGCATCACTGGCGATATAAAGCCGGATGAACGTGCCTACCCCCACCTACCACCCGCTGGGCGCCAGCGGCCTCAAGGTCTCGCCGCTCTGGCTCGGCACCATGATGTTCGGCGACCGCACCGATGAAGCCGAGGCCGCCGACATCGTGGCCGCTGCGCGCGATGCCGGCCTCAACGCGATCGACACCGCCGACGTGTACGCCGCTGGCGAGTCAGAGCGCATTACCGGCCGGCTGATCAAGGCCGACCGTGACCGATGGGTGCTTGCAACCAAGGTCGCAAACATCGTCGGCCCAGGGCCTAACGACCGTGGGTTGTCGCGCCGTCACATCGTGGCCGCGCTCGACGCGAGCTTGCAGCGGTTGGGCACAGACCGCGTCGAAATTCTGTACCTGCACCGTGAGGATCCGACCACGCCGCTCGAAGAGACGCTCACCGCCGTGGCCCATTTGATCGAACGCGGCAAGGTGCATCACTTCGGGCTCTCGAACTTTCGCGCATGGCGCGTTGCCCGTGTGGCCGAGATGTGCCGTGCTATGGGCATCGCGCCGCCAATCGTCTGCCAGCCGCCGTACAGCGCCGTGTCGCGTCAGATCGAAGCCGAATTGCTGCCCTGCTGCGCGCACTACGGGCTGGGCGCGGTGGTGTACAGCCCCTTGGCTCGCGGCGTGTTGAGCGGCAAATACACCCCAGGCGCAGATGCCCCCGAAGGATCACGTGCGGCGCGCAACGACCCACGCATCCTGCAGACCGAGTTCCGGCCCGAGTCGGTTGCGCTGGCGCGCCAGATGGCCGAGTACGCGCAGGCGCGTGGCCTCACGCCGACCCAGCTCGCGCTCGGCTGGGTCTGGAACAACGTGCATGTCAACGGCTTGATCGGTGGCCCACGCACGCGCGTGCAGTGGCAGAACTACCTCGACGCCGTGGGCACACCGTTCGATGCCGAGGCCGAAGCCTTCGTCAGCGGTCTGGTCGCCACAGGCCACGCCTCGACGCCGGGCTACAACGACCCGATGTACCCGCTGACGGGCCGCTTGGCACGCCCCGGTTAGGGCTCAGCGTCCAGCGGCATCCTCGCGACCGGAGACGGTCTGTGAATCGAGCCCGCGGTCGGGCGACTCGGCGACCTGTTTGTCGTCGGTGCCGACCTCAATCAACTCCTCGATGATGAGCCGCCCGTACTTTTGCGCGCGGGCAGCATGGAAGCGACGAGCAATGCCGGCCACGCGCTCGGTCGCGTCGTCTTTGGGCGCGTTGACGACCAGGAAGCTGTAGCCGCGCGCCGCAAGTTCGCGGTGGGCCTTGACGAGGTTGAGTTCCTGCCCGAGACCGGCGAGCAAACCGGCGTTTTCGATGTCGGTGTCGGCCTGGTTCTTCATTTGCTCGGGCGTGTAGGGCCGAATGTCTTCGGACGTAAAGCCCTCCTGCTGCAGCTGCGCTCGAGCCGCATCGGCATTGCCAGCGTTGGCGAAGGCCACGATCACGTGGCCCACCGGTTTGAAGACGCCAAAGGCTTCGGGTTTGTCGTTGGTGTTCATGCAGTCTCCGTGGACGGGCAACGGGTACCCGAGAAATGCATCGTGTCTCACGCCTTGCGCGCGGTCACTCGGCCGAGCGAGCATCGTCACGTGGGCGCCGACCTACAGCACTGACGACCAGCCGTGAGCCTTTGGCGGCCCCACCATCGAACACGATTTGCGCCGCTGTCTCAGGCGCCATCGCGCGCCAGCGCGGCCGGCCGCACAGGTCTTCGGCGATGGGGAGAGCCAACGCAGGGTCGAGTTGCGGATCGAGTTCGATCAGACGCCCCAAACAGCGTGTCAGCCAACGTTCGTCATTCAACAACTCGCCGTCCATGTCCGCTCCCGCGCATTTGCGCTTCTTTTCAGCGGTGGAATGTAGGTGGCAACGGCCGTGCGACGCATGTCAAAAGACGCACCGCCACGCGTGTCTCGGACGCCCGAAGTGTCGGGCATCACCGCGGCGCCGATGCCGTCATCAGGAGTGACGGCGATCTCAAGGCAGCACGTGCGGCCCGCGTTTTTCGTACCAATGCGTGATGCGCTGGCCATCCCAGTGCAGCGCGATGTGGCTTGCCGAACGCGCCTGGCGAATCGCGCGCGGCCGGAACAGGCCGACGCACCAACCGCCCGAGCGGCGCACGCTGGGCCAGACCACGCCCCAGCTGCCGGCATCTCGCAATTGCCGGCCCAACGCTTGAGGCGCCGCGTAATGGTCAGGGTCGAGCAGCGAGGTGCCGCGCTTGCCGAGGTCACGCAGATCGTGCAGCTCGGCCTCAACAGTCGCGGCGACCAGGCGAAGGTCGACATCGAGTGCCGGCTCGTCGGTGCGGGCTAGAAAGATCGCACGGTGGTGGCTGACCTCGGCCACCGCGGTCTCGAGATCGTGGGCCGCGTAGTAGACGCCGTAGCGCCCGTCCGAAAAACGCGAGCCTTCGAGATTGAGGTGGGTGAA
>JAYUWC010000381.1:0-9171 GCA_043753755.1 Rhizobacter sp. | reverse complement strand
GAGTATAGCTGAGCGCCAACACTTAACCACCACGCCTCATCATGTCGAAGAAGTCGTGGTTGTTCTTCGTCGCTTTCATCTTTTCTAGAATAAATTCCATCGCCTCGATCTCGTCCATTGGATACAGCAGCTTTCGCAAAATCCAGGTCTTCTGCAAAATTTCGGGCTGCAAAAGCAACTCTTCGCGCCGCGTGCCGCTCTTGTTCAGCAAGATCGACGGGTAGACGCGCTTTTCTGCCATGCGCCGGTCAAGGTGAATTTCGCAGTTGCCCGTGCCCTTGAACTCTTCATAGATCACCTCGTCCATGCGCGAGCCCGTGTCGACCAGCGCGGTACCGATGATCGTCAGCGAGCCGCCTTCTTCGACATTACGCGCCGCGCCAAAGAAGCGCTTCGGACGCTGCAGCGCGTTGGAATCCATGCCGCCTGTCAGCACCTTGCCTGACGACGGCAACACGTTGTTGTATGCGCGGGCGAGCCGGGTGATTGAATCGAGCAGGATCACTACGTCCTTTTTCATCTCAACCAGCCGCTTCGCGCGCTCGATGACCATCTCGGCCACCTGCACGTGGCGCGCGGCGGGCTCGTCGAAGGTCGAGCTGATCACCTCGCCGCGCACGGTGCGCACCATCTCGGTCACTTCTTCGGGGCGCTCGTCGACCAACAACACGATCAGATGTACTTCAGGGTGGTTCGCAACCAGCGCGTGCGCCATCTGCTGCATCATCACCGTCTTGCCGGTCTTCGGCTGCGCCACCAGCAGAGCGCGTTGACCTTTGCCAATCGGCGCAATCAAATCGATGATGCGGCTGGTGACGTTTTCATCGCTCTTGATGTCCCGCTCAAGCTTGAACTGTTCTTTCGGAAACAGCGGCGTCAAGTTCTCGAACATGACTTTGTGCTTGCTTTCCTCAGGCGCGACGCCGTTGACGCGGTCGACCTTGACAAGGGCAAAGTAGCGTTCGCCATCTTTCGGCACACGCACCTCGCCTTCGATAGCGTCACCGGTGTGCAGGTTAAAGCGCCGGATTTGGCTCGGGCTCAAGTAGATGTCGTCGGTCGACGCCATATAGCTCGCGTCGGGCGCTCGCAAGAAGCCAAAGCCATCGGGCAAGACCTCGAGAACGCCGTCGCCGAAGACCTGTTCGCCGCCCTTGGCGCGCTTTTTCATAATCGCGAACATCAGCTCCTGCTTCCGCATGCGGGCGACGTTCTCGATCTCCAGCGCTTCGCCCATCGTGATGAGCTGAGAGACGTGGATCAGCTTGAGTTCTGAAAGGTGCATGGGTAGATACCCCGGGGGAGTGGATGACGGTGGCCAAGACTGGCAGCGTCGGGCGTTAGTTGGGGCCGGCGAGCTGCCGCATGCGGTGCCCAGCAGTGCTACTTCAACGAACGAATTAGCGAGAAGAATGCCGTGGTGTTGCCGAACTCACACGGTGCTGTTCAGGCGATCAGGCCGCCTCGACAGCCAGCCTCTGTGGCATGGCGAATTTGTAGCGTCCGAGAGTCAAAGCGAGAGCGGCGCGTCGCGGCGCTCTCGGCACACGTCTGCAAATTATAGATGGCCGTCAATAAAGGCGGTCAACTGGGCTTTCGAGAGAGCGCCGACCTTGGTTGCCGCGAGCTGGCCGTCTTTGAACAGCATCAACGTCGGGATACCGCGGATGCCAAACTTTGCCGGCACATCGCGGTTCTCGTCCACATTCATCTTGGCGATCTGCAGCCGGTCGCCGTAGTCTTTAGAAACTTCGTCGAGGATGGGTGCGATCGCCTTGCATGGGCCGCACCACTCGGCCCAATAGTCGACCAGCACCGGCCTGCTGGACTTCAGCACATCGGTCTCGAACGACGCGTCGGAGGTATGTTTGATCAAGTCGCTGCTCATGGGTGTCCTTCTTTCTGCACCGGTCAAATAGGGTGCCGAGGCACAATGATTCTGACACATCGGCCTCGCGTGTCAGGCCTCCGCCAGACGGCTGCAGACGCGATCCTTACTATGACGACGATAGTGCGCTGCTCCCTTGAAGCCCGTGCCCTTCGACCATTTCGATGGGATGCCGCTGTCGACCTGATAGCCGACCGCGTCGACAACCTCGGCGTGCCGATGCGCGATGCGATCGTGTTGGTGCCGTTTGCGCAGTTGTTGCCCGAAGCGCGCGCCGCATTCGCGCGTCGTGGCGGTTGGGTGCCCCGTGTTGAGACCAGCCAAACGCTAGCCACCAGTTTCGGGCCGACCGCGACCAGTTCGGCCGGCCTGCTCACTCTCGATGCGACTCTGGACGAGTTGACGGCGTCGGCGCTGTTGCGGGAGCAACCTTGGGGCGCCGCCTGGGCGCGCCGCGACGCTCGTGCTTTCCAGCAGGCAGTGGCAGCGGTAGTCGCGACTGCACAAGCCGTCGCACGTGCTGCCTTCACTGTGCCACCGGCACAGCGCGATCACTATGGTGCCGCTGCACGCGAAACCCTATTGGCAGCCGCCGGCCCGGGCGCCAACGAGCGTTTGTTGGCTCGGGTCGCCGTTGAGTGGGGGCTGCTGGCGCCGACCCCGTCGACCGACTGCTTGTTCACGGCGGTGCGTCCATCAGTCTGGATCGCAGTGCGGGTCGGAGGAGCCGAGCCGCTGGTCGAAAATTTGCTAGCCGCAGCCGAGCTGCCGGCGATCGTGATCGACCTCGACCCGCCTGAGGCTGATCCTTTCACCCAGGCGGCTGCGAGATGCCGGCCATCGCTCGCGGTGTGCGACGGCTTCGAGCACGAAGCGCAATGCACCGCGGCGCAAGTGCTTCTTCACATCGATCGGGGCGAAACGCCGGTGGCTCTGATCGCGCAAGACCGCGTGCTGGTGCGACGTGTGCGGGCCCTGCTCGAGCGGCATGGTGTGCGCCTTCGTGACGAGACCGGCTGGAAGCTGTCGACCACGCGCGCCGCGGCCGTGGTGATGAGCCTGCTCGCCGCTGCACGTGACGACGCAAGCACCGACGACTTGTTCGACTGGCTCAAGGCCGGCACCGACAACGAGACCGGACTTGCCGCGCTCGAGTCTTTTTGTCGTCGCGAGCAGATCGCTCGCGTCGCAGCGCTGAGGCAGGCGGCGCTGGCGCCTCCGGCTGCTCGCCTCTGGGCAGCCGCTGAAGCCGTGATCAGCGCGCTGGCCGCCGTAAGGCGCCAATCGCTCGCGGCGTGGTTGCGTGCGCTGGCCCATGCGCTCGACGCCAGCGGTGCACTGCGTGCATTGCAAGCCGATGATGCCGGCCGGCAGGTTCTCGAAGCCTTGCGTCTGCTGCCGCACAGCAACCCGGTGGAGGCATGGGCCGTCAGTTCGGCCGACACGGTGATGGACTTGGCGCGGTTTCGCGAATGGGCCGACCGTGTGCTCGAGCGATCGAGCTTTCGCCCGTCGCCGGAGTCCGAGGCTGCGCACGAGGTCATCGTCACGCCGCTCGCCGAGGCTGTGATGCGTTCGTTCGGCGCCGTGGTGATCCCGGGTGCCGATGCAACGCACCTCGGCGCCGTTAACCCGCCGGTGTCGCTGCTCACCGACGCGCAGGCCGATGCGTTGGGCATGCCGACTGCTGCATCGCGGCGACTCGCCGAGCAACTTGCGTTCGTTCACCTGCTTGCCGCGCCGCACCTGACTTTGCTGCGGCGCGGGGTCGATGGTGCCGAGCCGATGGCCGCGAGCCCGCTCGTCGAGCGACTCGAGATCGCCTTGGCGGCGCACGGCGCCTGTTTTACGCCCTGGCATGACCCGCGCACCGAGGCGTCGTTCGTTGCCACGCCGATCGCGATGAGTGCGCCCGCCGCCGCCGAGCGTTTGCCGGCGCGCCTTTCGGCCAGCGCCTGCGAAGCCTTGCGCGCTTGCCCGTATCGCTTTTTCGCACTGCGCATGCTGCCGTTGCATGAGGCCGACGAGCTCGAGCGCGAGGTCGAAAAGCGCGACTACGGCAACTGGTTGCACAAGGTGCTCGATGCCTTTCACCGCTCGCGTGACGAGCCCGAGCCGGCCGACACCGAAGTCGCTCGCTTGCACCGGATCGCACAGGCCACGCGGATCGTGCAAGGGCTCGCCGATGCGGAGTTCTTGCCATTCGCTGCGTCGTTCGAAACCATCGCGCCGCGCTACATCGCATGGCTGCACGCACGCGACGCCGAGGGCGCACGCTGGCTTGCCGGCGAGGAGCAGATCAGTGTCGTGCCCGAAGCGCTCGGCGGCACCGAACTGCACGGCATCGTCGACCGCATCGACGGGGTCGACAACGGCTCGGCGATCGGGTTGATCGACTACAAGACCGGCAATGCCGCCGCGCTGAGAGAGAAGGTCAAGCAGCCGCTCGAAGACACTCAGCTCGCGTTCTATGCGGCGTTGATGCGCTCTCGCAGCCCGTTGCCACTGAGCGCCGCTTACCTCGCGCTCGATGGCAGCAAGGGTCTCGAAGAGATCGAGCATGAGGATGTCGAGGCGAGCGCCGTCGCATTGGTCGACGGTCTGGCCGGCGACTTGCGTCGGCTGCGTGCGGGCGCCGGCATGCCGGCGCTCGGCGTGGGCGCGACCTGCGATCACTGCGCAGCCCGCGGCATCTGTCGCCGCGATCACTGGACCGACGCAGCGCCGTGAAAGAGACGCCAACAACAGCCGCTGCCTACCTTGCCGATGACCGGCCGGTGTCTCGCGAAACGTTCTACGCCATCGCTTGCGACCCGGGCCGTAGCGTCGTTGTCGAAGCATGCGCCGGCGCCGGCAAGACCTGGATGCTGGTCTCGCGCATCCTGCGCGCACTGCTGGCCGGCGCCGAGCCGCACGAGATTCTCGCCATCACCTTCACCCGCAAGGCGGCCGGCGAAATGCGCGAGCGTTTGAACGACTGGCTGCGTGAGTTCGGTGCGCCGCAAACACCCGATTCTGTCCGCATCGAAGCACTCGTGCAGCGCGGCGTGCCCTTGAGCGACGCGCATGCGCTAGCGCCGCAGTTGGCGAGCCTTCGCGAACGGCTGCTTCGCGGCGGACGGTCGGTTGAGATTCGCACCTTTCACGCCTGGTTTTCACAACTGCTGCGCGCGGCACCGCTAGAGCTGCTCGGCGAACTCGGCCTGCAGCAAGACATGGCCTTGATCGAAGACCTCGACGATCACCTCGCCGAGGTGTTCAGGCGCTTCCATGCGGCCGTACTTGGCGAGCCCGCGTTGCGAGAGGACTACTTCGCGCTGACGGCTCAACGGGGCCGCTCGCAGCTGCGCAAATGGCTGACCGCCGCGCTCGACAAGCGGGTGGAATTAGAGCTGGCCGACGCGGCGGGTGTGCTTGAGGCGAGCGTGCCGCCGCCGGTGCTGTTCGATGGCCTGCTGCACCCGGTCCACGCGCTGCTCGGCGTCGCATGGCACGACTCGCTGCGCGAACTGGCGATTGCTTTGGCCCGTGGCAGCGTGCGTGCGCAAGATGCAGCGACCGGCTTGGTGCTTGCGACTCAACAACAAGACGCTGCCGCCCGCTACGCGCACGCGTGGGCCGCGCTCTTCACCGACAAGGGCACGCCGCGCAAGCTCGGTGAGCTGGCCGAACTCGCGCGGACGCAAGACGAGCTCGCCGCGATCGGCCGACAAATCAACCAGCACGAAGCGCATGTCGAGCACCTGCGCATGGTGCGGCTCACGCGCGCGCTGCTGGCCGAGTTTGCCGACTACAAACGCACACGCGGCCTGGCCGACATGTCCGACCTCGAACGCTGTGGCCTTGCCTTGTTGCGCGATGCCAGCCTGGCGGGATGGGTTCAAGAACGGCTGGACGCGCGGATTCGTCATGTGCTGATCGATGAGTTTCAAGACACCAGCCCACTGCAGTGGCACGCGCTGAACGCGTGGCTCTCTGCCTACGCCGGCGCGGGTGGCGGCGCGAGCGGGCAACGACCGCCGGGAGTGTTCATCGTCGGCGACCCCAAGCAAAGCATCTACCGGTTTCGCCGCGCCGAGCCGCGCGTGTTCGAGGCGGCGCGCAGCTTTGTCGTCGAAGCGCTGGGTGGCCGCAGGCTCGCGTGCGACCACACCCGGCGCAATTCGCCCGAGGTGCTGACCGCCCTGAACACCGTGTTTCTCCGAGCCCAGGACGCAGGTGAGTTCGATGGTTTTCGCGCGCACACGACCGAAGTCGAAAGCAGGGGCGGCGCATCGGTGCAAACGCTGCCTTTGGTGCCGCGACCACCGCGGGCGGCCCGGGGCGCGCCGTCCGGTCCCGCGGTGTGGCGCGACACGCTGACCACCCCACGGCACGAGCCCGAGGCGCTGCTGCGCGAACATGAGGCTGCGATCGTGGCTGCAGCGATACGCGAGCTCATCAGCGCGGGGCAGGCCAAGCCGGCCGAGATATTCGTGCTCAGTCGCAAGCGCCAGTCGCTGCGTTTGGTAGCGCAGGCATTGCAAAAAGTTCAGGTGCCGTTTGCAGCCTCGGAAGATGCTGCGTTGATGGACGCCCCCGAAGCCCGCGACCTCGTGGCTTTGCTCGATGCGTTGGTCTCGCCGCAGCATCGCCTGTCGCTCGCGCAGGCGCTGCGCAGCCCGGTTTTCGGGGCGAGCGATGCCGACCTGATCGCGCTCGCGACGCGGGCCGACGGCCTGGGCGGCGATTGGTGGCGAGCGCTGGTCGAAGGCGAGCCGCATGCCAGCGACACGCTGATGCGCGCGCGCGATTTGTTGCCGCGCTGGCGCACTGCATCGGCCGCGTTACCGCCGCACGATCTGCTCGACCGCATCGTGTTCGAGGGCGAAGTGCGCGAGCGCGTCGCCGCCACCGTACCGCCGACCCAGCGCGCTGCGGCACTCGACGCGGTCGACGCGGTGCTGGCACAGGCGCTGACGCTCGATAGCGCGCGTTACGCGACGCCGTACAACTTTGTGCGGGCCCTGAAGCGGCGGGCAATCCGATCGGCTGCGCCGGTGCAGGCCGATGCCGTGCAACTGCTGACCGTGCACGGCGCGAAAGGGCTGGAGGCAAAAGTGGTGTTCGTGATGGACGCCGACCCCCAACCCAAGAACCCCGATACCGCCACGTTGTTGATCGACTGGCCGGTCGAGGCCGATCACCCGCAGCGCTGTGCCTTCGTCTATGCCGAATCCGCGTGCCCGCCCGCGCTGCTGCCGTTGCTCGAAACCGAGCGCGCGGCCCGGCGGCGTGAAGAACTGAACGGCCTCTATGTGGCAATGTCGCGCGCGCGCGAACGCTTGGTCTTCAGCGCTACCGAGCCCTCGCGGCCCGCGTCTGAGCCGGCCTGGTGGGCGCGCGTCGTCGGGTCGGCAACACCGCTCGCGCCAGCCGTCACGTCGCGCCTCGCCATCGAAAATGCCAACGCCAACGCCAACGCCAACGCCGATGCCGATGCCGCGCCGCTGCTGGTGCGCCTCAAGGTGCTGACCCGCGCAACGCCGATCGCCTTGTCGCCTTCCACGAGCGCTGCGCCGTGCAGCCCCGACACCGAAGCGACTCGGCTGGGCTTGGCGGTGCACCGGGTTCTCGAATGGTCGGCCTGGCCGAACCAGCCGACGATGGGTCTACCGGCGTTGGCACTGGCCGCGGCCACCCAATTCGGCGCTGCCGCCGAGTCCGTGGTGAAACATTCCGAAGCCATCCTCGGCAGTGCCGCGGGCGCGCGATTCTTCAGCGGTGCCGGGTTGCGCTGGGCTGGCAACGAGGTGCCGGTGGCCGATGCTGGCGAGCTGCTGCGCATCGACCGCCTGGTGCAACTCGAGTTCGCAGGCGAGTCGACCTGGTGGGTGCTCGACTACAAGCTCGCGCATGCGCCGCAGCAGCTCGAAATCTATCGGGCGCAGTTGCATCGCTACCGCGCGGCGGTGCAGCGCGCGCAGCCCGGCGAGGCGGTGCGCTGTGCGTTCATCACCGGCGCGGGCGAGGTGATCGAGATCGATTGAGCACGGCCGTTCGGAGGGGTGCTGCTGCAGCCGGCGTTCCAGCGCGATCCGGCCAATTGGCGGGCAATGCGCGGGCTGATTCGCGGGTTGCCAGGGCTGCGGCAGGTGTGCAATCGGCAGATTACCCATTTTGTCGATGACTGCGATCGCCTTGTCCGCCACCCCCGTCCCTGCGCACTCGCCCGCGCCCCAGCCAGCCCACCCGACCCGCGCCTTCGGTCGCTTCGAGTTGCGGCGCTTGCTGGGCAAGAGCGCGGGCTCGATGCTGTGGTTGGCGTTCGACCCGCAACGCAGCGCCGAGGTCATGCTGAGTCTGCCGCGGCTGCAGCCGACCGACGTCGAAGCGCTCGAGCGGTGGCAACAAGCTGTCGCGGTCGCCACACGCCTTAACCACCCCAACCTGGCGCCGGTTAGCGAGGTCGGCGTGCAAGACCACTGGCCCTATGCCGTGGTCGAGCGAAGCCTCGGCATCGCGTTGACCGAGTGGCTCGCTGAGCACCCCAATCCCCAAATCGCCGATGCTGTCGGCTGGATGGTCGAACTGTTGCAGGGGCTCGCCTTTGCGCACGAGGCGGGCGCGGCCCACCTCGACCTGCAGCTGCACCATCTGTTGATCGACGAGCGCGGTCGCGCGAGCCTGATGGCGATCGGCGTCGCGCTGAGCCAAGGCACTGAGGCAGAAGCCCTTTCGAACGAGCGCGCGATGGCGCTCGCGCCCGGCCTGCTGCGCGCCCGCCGTGCCGCCGCGGCGCGAGACCTGTTGGCGTGTGGCGTGTTGCTGCATCAGTTGATGGCCGGTCAGCCTGCACTCGACCAACCCGACGCCGCGCTCGTCATCGAGCGCATGGCGCCGCTCGGCCGTGAACTCGTCCGGCTGCCGTGGAGCACGCCGCTGCCGATCCCCGAGGCGTTGCGTGCGATCGTGAACCGCAGCACTTCGGGCCAGGAGCGTTTGCGCTACCAGAGCGCGCGCAGCTTGCTGGGTGCTTTGAACGGCTGGCTTGCGGCCCAAGCCGAGGCCGGTGGTGGGCCGATCGCGTTGCTGGTAGATCGTTTGACCAGCGTGGGTCACCTGCCTGCGCTACCGGGTTTGGCGGCGCGTGTGGCCCGCGTCACGAGCCTCGAAGGCCAACGCACCGACGAGATCGCCGATCAGGTGCTCGACGACATGGCGCTCAGCTTCGAGTTGCTGCGCACGCTGCATACCGCGCAAGTGCAAGGCACACAGGTGCAGGGCAACGGCCCGGTGCTCAC
>JAYUWC010000380.1:0-9180 GCA_043753755.1 Rhizobacter sp. | reverse complement strand
CTTGGTGTAGCGCGTGCCCCACCACTTCGCGATGTCGGTCTGGTCGCCCTCGACCCACAGCACCGGTGCGTCGATGAGCTTCCAGGTTTCGAGCACTTCGTCGCGCTGGTAGAGGGTCGGCGTACCGCGTTTGTGCGCTGCGTCGCCGAGGATCTCGAAGCGGACGGTGCCGTCGGCTCTCACGACCTCGCGTGACCAGTGCTGCGCCAGCCACGCCGCGCGCTGCGGCGGCAGCAGCGGGTTGGTCTTGCGCAAACGCGCGGCGACTTCATCGAAGCTCGCATAGTCGCGCAGCTCCGCTGGCGCCTTGAGCTCGTCGAGCCACTGCACGATGCGTTTCGGCGATTGCGAAGGTTTCGTCGCCGGCATGCCGAAGCCTTCGAGGTTGATCAGCCGGCGGATGCGTTGGGGCCGCAGCCCGGCGTAGAGCATCACCGCGTTGCCGCCCATGCTGTGGCCGAGCAGGTCGATCGGGCGACCGGGTGCAGCGTCGAAGCACAGCAGGCCGAGCGCATTGTCGAGGTCGCCGAGGTAGTCGGGCAGCCAGTAGGTGTCGGCTGCAGGCGACTCGGTCAGGCCGAAGCCGCGCCAGTCGAACGCGAGCACATGGCGATCGGTCGGCAGCGCGTCGACGACGAACTGGAACGAGGCGGCCACGTCCATCCAGCCGTGCTGCATCAGGAGCGGCGGGCACTCGAGGGTGTTCATCGATGCGTCGCCCCATTCGAGCACGTGATGGCGCAGACCGCGAACCTGAATGAAGCGGCTGCGTGAAGGCCTGCGAACGCAATAAGGCAAGCCGGTGTCTCGGTCGGATTTCATCTGCGGCACTGTACGCGGCACCGCCTTGGCCGAGGCTCGCCTTCGCGACACCCGATGCGAGAATCGAACGATGACTGCACCCACCCCGTTTGTGTTGCGCCCTGCCGAGTTGGGCGATGTTGGCGCCGTCGTGCAGCTGATCCGCGAATTGGCC
Source organism: Rhizobacter sp. (assembly GCA_043753755.1). Classification (GTDB taxonomy): domain Bacteria; phylum Pseudomonadota; class Gammaproteobacteria; order Burkholderiales; family Burkholderiaceae_C; genus LMDS01. The sequence goes on along the minus strand of JAYUWC010000380.1, from coordinate 8,204 downwards.
GAGTTTGAGAAGTTGTCGCACCTGGTGCAGGTCACGCCCGAGAAGCTGCGGCCGCAACTTTTCGGTGAACGGCCGGTGGCCGAGGCGCTGGTGGCCGAGGTCGCAACAGCGGACGACGGCATCGTCAAGGGCGCCCGCGAGGTTGTCGCCTTCGCGCTTTTCTTCACCAATTTCTCGACCTTTCTCGCCCAGCCGGGGCTCTACCTCGAAGACCTCTACGTCAAGCCCGAACACCGTGGCACCGGCATCGGCCGGGCTTTGCTGAAGCGGCTGGCCGAAGTGGCCGTGGCCCGTCAGTACGGGCGATTCGAGTGGAGCGTGCTCGACTGGAACGAGAGTGCGATCCGCTTCTACGAAGGCATGGGTGCGACCGTGATGCCCGACTGGCGCATCTGCCGCGTCACCGGCGACGCGTTGAAGGCACTCGGCGAGGTGCCGTGATCGATCGCTACGGCGAGTTGTACGAGGGGTTTCGCTGGCAGGTGCCGGCCGCGTTCAACCTGGCCGAAGTCTGCTGCCGCCGCTGGGCGCGCGACACGCCCGAAGTGATCGCGATTCATGCCGAGTCCGAATACGGCCGCCGCGCCGGGCACAGCTACCGCGCGCTGCAGGGCGCTGCCGATCGGCTATCGAACGTGCTGGCCTGCCTCAGCGTGGCGCGCGGCGACCGGGTCGCGATCGTGATGCCGCAGCGCTTCGAGACGGCGGTGGCGCACATCGCGGTCTACCAACTCGGTGCGGTCGCGGTGCCGCTCTCGATGCTGTTCGGGCCCGATGCGCTTGCGTATCGGCTGAACGACAGCGGCGCTCGCGTTGCCATCGTCGACGAGAGTGGCATCACCAACGTATTGGCCGCACGTGCTTCATGCACGGCGCTGCAGAGGGTGCTCGCGGTGGGTGCGGCCAAGGGGCAGGGCGACCTCGACTGGGCCGCGGCTTGCGCCGCCGCACCGGCACGCTTCGTACCCGTCGCCACGCAGGCCGACGACGCGGCCGTGCTCATCTACACCAGCGGCACCACCGGCCCGCCCAAGGGCGCGTTGATACCGCACCGCGCGTTGATCGGTAATCTCAGCGGCTTTGTCGCGAGCCAAAACTGGTTCGGCTTTCGTGAGCGTGGTGCTGAGGGCAACACGGTGTTCTGGTCACCGGCCGACTGGGCCTGGACGGGCGGGCTGATGGACGCCTTGTTGCCCACGCTTTACTTCGGCCGCTCCATCGTCGGCTACTCGGGTCGCTTCAAGCCCGAGCTGGCGTTCGAGTTGATGCAGCGGTATCGCATCACGCACACGTTTTTGTTCCCGACGGCGCTGAAAGCGATGATGAAAGCGGTGCCGAATCCGCGTGAGCGCTTCGCATTGAAACTACAGGCCGTGATGAGTGCGGGCGAGGCCGTCGGCGATGCGGTCTTCGTCTGGTGCCGCGATGCGCTCGGCGTGCCGCTCAACGAGATGTTCGGTCAGACCGAGATGAACTACATCGTCGGCAATTCGCACGCGGTGTGGCCGGCGCGGCCGGGCAGCATGGGCCGGCCGTACCCGGGCCACCGCATTGCGGTGATTGACGACGCAGGCCTCGAGTGCCCGCGCGGCACACCGGGCGATGTGGCGCTGCACCGCCGTGATCTTCACGGCGACCCCGACCCGGTCTTCTTTCTCGGCTACTGGAACGACCCCGATGCGACCCGGGCCAAGTTCACCGGCGACCCCTCCGACAGCTGGTGCCGCACCGGCGACATGGCCGTGATGGATGCCCACGGCTATCTCTGGTACCACGGCCGCAGCGACGATGTCTTCAAGGCCGCGGGCTACCGCATCGGCCCGAGCGAGATCGAGAACTGCCTGGTCGAGCACCCCGCGGTCGCCAACGCCGCCGTCGTGCCCAAGCCCGACGCCGAGCGTGGCGCGGTGGTCAAGGCTTTCGTCGTGTTGAGCGCGGGCTTCGACGGCACGGCCGAACTGGTCGGCGAGCTGCAGCGCCATGTGCGGGGTCGGCTCGCGCCTTACGAATATCCGAAAGAGATCGAGTTCATCGACGCGCTGCCGATGACGACCACCGGAAAGGTCCAGCGGCGCGTGTTGCGCCTGCGAGAAGAGGCGCGCGCCGCGGCGCGCCGATAAAAGCGACCGCCGCAACACGTGCTCGCCGTTTCAAGGGCAGGCCGAGACCATCGCAGGGATCCGCGCTGCCGACTCGCTGAACGGCATGAGCTGGGTGGTGCGCGACGGCGTCGCGATCACGCATTTGTCGCCCTGGCGAACGCGGCGGCGCCCGCCGTCCATTACCTCTTCTGTTACCTGAGTGTCGAAGGTGCGCGCCATGCGGGTTTCCGGGCTCAGCCGTGCAGTGTTGGCGCGCGCATCGGCTGTTGCGGGGTTGCTGGCCCGGGCCTGCGCTGCGTAGCCGCGCGGCAACTCGAGATTGAGCGGGTGCGGCGGTTGTGAAGCGGGCAGCGCGGGCAGCCCAGCGGCAAGTACGGACTCGGCCGTTGCGGCAACGCTGTCGATGGGCAGGAAATCTCGTGGCGCGGTGCTTGTCGATCTGACCGGTGCGATCGCGGCCGGTGCGCGAGGCGTGTCGGCGCGTGGCCGCTGCGGCTCAGTGCGGGCGCTCGGCGCGACAGGCAACGGCAAAAGGCGCACGCTGATGCGCGCCGGCTCGGTCAGCGACTTGTGTCGTCCCGGCGCGCCCAACGTGTGGAGCAACGCGACCCAGGCCGCCATGTGCAAGACGAGCACCAATGGCGGCACGAGCAGCAGCATGAAAATCTGAGGAGGGCGCCATGAATTTTTCTGAGGGAAGGTCATGCTGGAACGTTCGGCTGTCGTCTGCCTTTAGGACCGATTTTGAGTGCCTGACCGGCCGAGTCGGGCCCGCAGCGGGGTCGGAGGTTCAATTCGGACAGCGCCGGGCGCCGGGCATCAGGCTCTGGTACCGTGCGCTTCAAATCGTTCAGAGGAGGCACCGCATGGGCCGTTTGGAACAACGCTTGCGCGAGTGGCCCGATGCTTCGATGGCGGGCATGCTGCGCGGGGTCGAGAAAGAAAGTCTGCGTTCGTTGCCCGATGGCGGCCTGGCGCTGACCCCACATCCGGCCGCACTCGGCTCGGCGCTGACGCATCCGCACATCACCACCGATTTCAGCGAGTCGCAGCTCGAGTTCGTCACCGGCGTGCACCCCAGCGCCGAAGCCTGCCTCGACGAGCTGACCCAGATTCACCAGTTCAGTTACTGCGCGCTGCGCGACTTGGGCGAAGAGATGCTATGGGTCTCGAGCATGCCTTGCGGGCTGCCGACCGACGAGACCATTCCGCTCGGGCGCTACGGCTCGTCGAACGTCGGCCGCGCCAAAAGCGTTTACCGGATGGGTCTGGGTCACCGCTACGGCCGGCGCATGCAGACCATCTCCGGCATCCACTACAACTGGTCGATGCCGGGTATCTCGACCCCACAGTACTTCGACCTGATCCGCAACTTCAGTCGCCACTCGTTCTTGCTGTTGACCTTGTTCGGCGCTTCGCCGGCGTTGTGTTCAAGTTTTGTGGCCGGGCGCGAGCACGAGCTGCAGGTGCTCAAGGGCAACACGCTTCACATGCCGCACGGCACCTCGTTGCGCATGGGGCGGCTCGGCTATCAGAGCGACGCGCAAGCCTCGCTTTCGGTCAGCTACAACGACCTCGAGCGCTATGCCACGTCGTTGCAAGAGGCGCTGACCCAACCGTATCCGGCGTACGAGAACGTCGGCATTCGCAACCCGGGCGGTGACTACAACCAGCTGGCCACCAGCCTGTTGCAAATCGAGAACGAGTTCTACGGGACGATCCGGCCGAAGCGGGTGATCCACTCCGGCGAGCGGCCGTTGCACGCGTTGCGCGAACGCGGGGTCGAGTACGTGGAGGTGCGCTGCATGGACCTCGACCCCTTCGAGCCGGTCGGTATCGGTGCTCGCACCATGCGCTTCATCGATTTGTTTTTGCTGCACTGCCTGTTCGCCGAAAGCCCGCCCGACACGCCTGACGAGATCGCTGCATTGGGGCGCAACCAGCAACGCGTAGCGACGCGAGGGCGTGAGCCGGGTCTGCGACTGGAGCGTGGCGATTCGGTCTTGACGCTGGCCGAGTGGGGCGGCGAAATTCTGGCTGCGATCACGCCGATCGCGCAACGGCTCGATGCGTTACAGGGCGGCCACGGCTACCGCGAGGCGCTGGCCTCGGCCGAGGCCACGTTGGAGGCGCCCGAGACAGCGCCGTCGAGCCGCGTGCTCGCCGCGTTGGCGCGTGACTTCGACCATTCGTATGTCGGCTTCACCCGCGCGCAGTCGTTGCAGACGCGGCAGCGACTGCTGTCGCTGCCGTTCAGTGAGATGCAGCAAGCACGCTTCGTGGCCGAGTCGAAGGCGTCGGTCGAAGCGCAGCGCCGCATCGAAGCCAGCGACACCATGCCGTTCGAGGTTTACCGCCAGCAATACCTTTCAGCCGAGCGCCTAGGCGTGCCGGGCAGACGCATGCCCGAGCGGGTCTGACTTTTCGGGGGCGCGCGCTTCGGCCGGTCAAGCCGGAACGCCCACGGTCACGCTCGAAGCCTGAACTACGCAGTGGCTTGAGCGCCGAGGGAATGTCCCGGAGCCGGCTCGCTCGATCTCTGCCTAAAGCGGCACCCGCCGCGCCCAGGGCTGCCTCTGCGACAGCCGCAATCGGATAGAGCGCGCGGGTCTCGGTCGGCATGCCGAGCGCGACCTTGACCTTGTCTTTCGTCAGCGCTGCATCGCTTGCGTAGACGAAGCCGGCCTCGACCTCGCCGCGTGCGCTGTAGTCGAGCGCCTGAAGAACGCTCTGGTCCTGGACCGCAGGCCACACTCGGCCGCTCGCAGCGCGCCCAACGCATGGAGCAGTACCCATGTGCCCGGATGCTGGGCTTCGAACGCAGGAGCGAGTTCGCAGAACGTCGCCCCTTCATGCGGACGCCGTTCAGGCCATCACGCTGCGCCACGCCGACACCAGCGTCGGCCAATCGGTCACGGCAACAAAGGCCACGCCGGCGAGCGCGCCGCCGAGGTGCGCCACGTGGTTGACGCGCCCGCGGCCCCGATGCCCGGCGTAAATCGTGTAGGCCAAGTAGCTCAGCGCGAACAGCGGCGCCGGTATCGGCACCGGAATCGGCAGGATGAAGATCGAGCTGGCCGGGTGGTAGACGATCGCGGCGAAGAGCACGGCAAGGATCGCCCCCGACGCGCCCAGGCTGGCGTAGTCGGGCTCGTGCCGGTGCGCGAGCCAGGTGCCGGCATCGCTCACCATCAGGCCGAAGGCGTAGAGCGCGAGAAAGGCCGGAGTGCCGATGGTTCGTTCGAGGCCGAAGCCGAAAGCCCAGAAGGTGAACGCGTTGAAGATCAGGTGCGACAGATCGGCGTGTAGAAAAGCGCTCGTGATCAGCGTCGCGTACTCGCGGCGCGGCAGCAACCAGTGCGGTCGAAACAGGTTGCGCTCGACCATTGCCGGCGCCTTGAACAGACCCCATAAGGTCGCGACCAACATGGCGGCCAGCAGCAGGGCAGCTGCGGGGGTTTCGGTCAGGGACAGCATCGCGTCGTTCATCTCGTGCACATTAGCCCTTTGCGTCGAGCAGCGCAGCGACAACCTGGAGACGACCCATGTGGATACTCACCGAAGCCCCCCGCGGCAGCAATTACTACGAGGCGCAATCGACCAGTGGTAACCGGGCACTCATCTCCGATACCTGCGAGACCGTCATCTACTCGCGCTCGCAAGGTGACGACGGTTACCGGCTGGTGGCACAGCGCGGCCGCGAGACATTCTTCATCGGGCCAGCACCGGTGCGAGGCGTGGCGGTCGACATGAACGCGCAGATTCTCGAGATCGCCCGGCAGCTGGGTGCGGTCATTTTGGTCTGACGACGGTGATGCTCGCTTGGAGTCGCGCCGGCAGCCGGCAGGGTTCGATCAATCGCGAGTAAAGAGCAGCACCGCGTTGGTGCCGCCGAACGCGAACGAGTTACTGACAGCGGCTTGCAGGTTGGCAACCACTGCGCCGGCTGCCGGCACCAAACTCAAAGCGCAACCCGGGTCAATTTGCTCACCGTGCGCGTTCGGTGGCAAGCGGCCCTCGGCGAGTGTCAACACCGTGACCACGGCCTCGAGTGCGCCGGCGGCGCCGAGCAAGTGGCCGTGCAGCGCTTTGGTCGAGCTGACCTGCAGGGTGTCGAGGTCGTCGCCCCACACCGTGGCCAGGGCGGCGCGCTCGACCGCATCGCCGATTCGCGTGGCGGTGCCGTGGGCGTTGCAGTAGCCCACGTCGCGCGGTTGCAGATCGGCACGGCGCAGGGCGCTGCGCAGCGCGCGGGCCTGGCCGGGCGCGTCGGGTTTGGTCAGGTGGGTCGCATCGCTGCTCAAGCCCCAACCGGCCAGCCGCGCATGCGAGCGTGCGCCGCGGCGCTGCGCGCGCTCAGCGGATTCGAGCACGACGAAGGCCGCCCCTTCGCCGAGGGCAAAGCCGGTTCGCTCGAGCGCGAACGGCCGCACCGCACGCGCCGCTTCACCGGGCGCGAACGTCGCCAGGGTTTGCATTGCCTGCCAGGCCAGCACGACACCCGGCACCAGCAGCGCCTCGCTGCCGCCAGCGATCGCCACGTCGATCTCGCCGCGTTGAATCGCCGCCGCGGCTTCGGCCAACGCCACCGCCGACGATGCGCACGCCACCGAATAGGTCAACACCGGCCCGAGCACCTTGTTGCGCATTGCCACGTGCGCTGCAGGCGCGTTGGGCATGCAGGCCGGAATGGTCAACGGCGGCACCCGGCCGCCGCTGCGGTAGGCGGTGTCTAGGGCAATCGCGCCGCCCATGCCGCAGCCGACGTAAACGCCGATGCGCTCGGGGTCGCATGCGCCTGAAGTTAGATCGAGATTCGCGTCACGCAGGGCCAGGTCGGCGGCGGCGACGGCCAGCTGGCTGACCCGGTCGACGCCGGCCAGCTGCAGCTTGGTGAACCAGCGAGAGACGTCGAACTCGGCGCTCGCCGCCACCGCAGGTTTCGGCAATTCGGGGAAGACCTGCTGCAACGCCGATTCGCCGCGCAGCAGCGCTGCGAACATCGCGGCAACATCGCCCGCGTGCGGCGCGACAACCCCCAGGCCAGTGACCGCAACCGCTAAATTCACGCCGCCTTCTTTGCCCGGATCTCGTCGACCGCAGCAGCCAGTTGGGCGAGCGTGTCGATGTTGGAGTCTTCGTCGCGCATCGCAATGTGGAAGTGATCTTCGATCGCAAATAGAAATTCGACCAGTGCGAGTGAATCGAGGCCTCCTTTTTCGCGCATCGATTCGTTGGGGTCCAGCGTCGACGGATCGATGTCGAACTTCTGTTGGATCAGGTCTTGCAACTCTTTCAACGAACTCATGATGCGGCGTCTGCAGGAAGGCGATCGATGATAGCCGCAGCCTCATGCTGCCTGCGGCGCCGCAGGCGGCTGGCGTGCGCGTGAAGCGACGGCAGAGCGAATGCGATCCCGAGTAACGCACCGCCTAAAACGTCGAGCACCACGTGCTGGCGTATCGCCAGCGTCGACCAGCTGATCGCCAAAAACCAGACCAAATTGAAAACACGCAGGCCAGCGGGCGCCGTGATGATGCGCAACTGGTATTCGATCCAGAGCGCGCTGAACATCGCAAACGCAACATGCATCGAAGGGCAGGCATTGCCGGCCGCGTCCACGCCTTGCAGCAGTTGAAAGCCCGGCACGTGATCGACAGCCAGCACCGCCTTCGGCACAGCGGTGGGCCACAGGTAGAAGAAAACCAGGCCTGTTGCACACAAGCCGCCGGCCCAGGCGCCGTAGACCAGCAACTCACGCAGGTTGCGTTGCAGCCCCGGCGCGACGCCGACGTAGAGCCAGAGCGACAAGTAGGCGTACAGGGTTTCAGGCTGGAACGGGATCAAGGTGTCGAGCGCCGTCAACGGCATCACCACGACCGGATGCGCCGGGTGCCGCAACAGGTGAAAGTAGCCGATAAAAAACGCCCAGGTCCAGAGGCTGGTGCCGATGAACTTCAACGCGAAGTGGCTGCGCATGCGCGAGGTGATTTCGGTGGTCCAGTGGGGGCGCGGAGCGTCGGGCTTCATACGGCGACTGTGCCACCGACGCAGGCCGCGTCGATAGACTCGACAGCCGCGCTCATCTGCGCTGCCCCCACG
>JAYUWC010000379.1:0-3011 GCA_043753755.1 Rhizobacter sp. | reverse complement strand
GGTCGGCCCGGTCGACAACGTGCACGCCTACACCGCCACGCTGGCGCGCGACATCGAGGCCGAAGACACCGGCACGATGAGCCTGCGCCTGCGCAGCGGCGCGCTCGCCTCGGTCAACGTCACGATGCTCACCCACAACAAGAACTTCGAGGGCAGCATCACGCTGCTCGGCGAGCGCGGCACGGTGCGGGTCGGCGGCGTGGCGGTCAACAAGATCGAGCACTGGGAGTTCGAGGCGAAGCATGCCGACGACGCGAAGGTGACTGAAGCCAGCTACGGCACCGAGAGCGTCTACGGCCCGGGCCACCCGCTGTACTACGACAACGTCATCAACACCCTGCACGGCACCGCCGATGCCGCGGTCGACGGCTACGAAGGCCTGCGCTCGCTCGAGGTGCTGATCGCCGCCTACCGCTCGGCGCGCGACGGTGTGCGGGTCGGCTTGCCGCTGGTGTTTTGATGACGGCACAGATTCACCCCTCGGCCATCGTCGACCCGGGCGCCCAGCTCGGCGCCGGCACGCGGGTCTGGCACTTCGCGCATGTGTGCGCCGGCGCGCGCATCGGTGAGGGCTGCTCGTTGGGGCAGGGCGTGTATGTCGGCAACGAGGTTGTGATCGGCCGCAACGTAAAGGTGCAAAACAACGTGTCGGTATTCGACGGCGTGACGCTGGGAGACGACGTGTTCTGCGGCCCCAGCGTTGTCTTCACCAACGTTCACAACCCGCGTTCGGCCGTGCCGCGCAAAAGCGAATACCGGCCGACCTTGGTCAAGCGTGGCGCGACGCTGGGCGCCAACTGCACGGTCGTCTGCGGCACGACCATCGGGCGCCATGCATTCGTCGGCGCCGGTGCGGTGGTAAGCCGTGACGTGAGCGATTTCGCGCTCGTCGTCGGTGTGCCTGCCAAGCAGATCGGTTGGGTCAGCCGGCATGGCGAGCGGCTGGTGTTCGTCGACGGTCGAGCCGCTTGCCTTGCGACCGGTGAGCGCTATGTGTTGCGGGGCGGCGCGTGTTCGCTCGAACAGGACGAGGCCACCGCATGACCGCGCCGCCGCTCGACTTCATCGATCTGAAGAGTCAATACGCCGCGCTCAAGGTCAGCATCGACGAGCGCATGCAGCGCGTGCTCGACCACGGCCAGTACATCATGGGCCCCGAGGTCTCCGAGCTCGAAGCCAGCCTCGTCGCATTCACCGGCGCGAAGCACTGTGTGACGGTGGCCAGCGGCACCGAGGCCTTGTTGATCGCGCTGATGACGATCGGCCTCAAGCCGGGCGACGAGGTCATCACCACGCCGTTCACCTTTGCCGCAACCGCCGAGATGATCGTTCTGCTCGGCGGGGTGCCGGTGTTTGCCGACATCGAGCCCGACACCTGCAACATCGACGCGACCCTGATCGAAGCCAAGATCACGCCGCGCACCCGCGCAATCATGCCAGTCGGCCTCTACGGCCAGTGCGCCGACCTGGATGCGGTCAACGCCATCGCCGCGCGCCACGGCCTGGCGGTGATCGAAGACGCGGCGCAGAGCTTCGGTGCGACCTACAAGGGTCGCAAGAGCTGCAACTTGAGCACGATCGGCTGCACCAGTTTTTTCCCGAGCAAGCCGCTCGGCTGCTATGGCGACGGCGGTGCACTCTTCACCGACGACGACGCCTTGGCGCAAGCCGCCCGCGAGATCCGTGTGCACGGCCAGAGCGCGCGCTACCACCACACCCGCGTCGGTGTCGGTGGCCGGATGGACACGCTGCAATGCGCCATCGTGCTCGCCAAGCTCGAGCGTTTCGAGTGGGAGCTGGCGCAGCGCCATGCCCTCGGCGAGCGTTACGCCGCCTTGCTCGAAAGCGTGCCCGGCGTGACCCGGCTCGCGGTGCGCGCCGACCGCGATTGCGTCTGGGCCCAGTACACCGTATTCGTCGACGACCGCGACGAGGTGCAAGCCAGCCTGAAGATGCTCGGCATTCCAACGGCGGTGCACTACCCGAAACCGGTGCACCACCAGCCGGCGTATGCAGCGCTTTGTTGCCCCGAGTGCTGCCCTGCGAGCGTGGCGGCCGGCGAGCGCGTGATGAGCCTGCCGATGAGCGCCGACTTGACCCATGGGCAGCAAGACCGGGTGGTCGATGCGCTGCGTGATGCGGTTCCGAGCAGGCCTTTGGCAGCGCGTCGGTGAAAGCCCTGCAGATTGCGCGCAACCTGTGGGCGGGCGCAGCGACCTTCGCTTACTACCGGCTCGGCAATCTGCGCGCCGGGGCCAAAGGCGTGCGAGTCGGCAGCGGCGCGCGGATCAGCCCGCATGCCCGGCTCGACGGGGCCTATGCAGTAGGGGCGGCCACCCTTGGCCGCGATGTGTCGCTCGGCGAGGGCAGCTATGTCGGCTCGGGCTCGATCATGTCGGGCAAGGTGGGGAGGTGGTGTTCGATCGGCTACGACGTGCTGATCGGCCCTTCCGAGCACGACCCCGACGCCCCGACCACCTCGCCGGTGAAGGCGCTTCGTGAGGGCTGGAACGACACGACCGGCAGGGCCACGCTGCCCCCGCCCGTGCTCGAAGACGAGGTCTGGGTCGGCGCGCGCTCGATCATCTTGCGCGGTGTGCGAATCGGCCACGGCGCAGTGATCGCGGCCGGCGCCGTGGTCAACCGCGATGTGCCGGCGATGGAGGTTTGGGGTGGCGTGCCTGCGCGATTCATCCGCGCCCGGGTGCCTCGTGAGGCGCCACCGCCGAGGCCGGTGCGTTGAGTCTGCGGCGCGAGTTGCTGGTCTCGTTCGGGGTGCAGGGTGTGGGCGCCGGGTCGGTGTTGCTCGCGACGCTCTGGCTCGGTGCCAGCCTGGGGCCCGAAGTGCAGGGCGGTTTCAGCCGGGCCAAGTCCGAGATCGAATTCATCGCGGCCTTCGCGATGTTCGGGCTGCCGCAGGCGCTGTTTTTCTACGTCAAATCGGGCCGGCTCTCGCTCTCCGGCGCTTTGCGATGGGCAGGCGCGAGCGCGCTGCTCGCTCTGCCGATCGG
>JAYUWC010000378.1:0-3019 GCA_043753755.1 Rhizobacter sp. | reverse complement strand
GGGCTACTTTCTGGCACCACCATTTGCTGAACACGATGTACGACGACGGTTTTCTCACCGACGGCGTGATGATCGAGTGGCTGAAGTCGCACACCAATGTGGTCTATCAACCGCCGGTCGGCCACCGCGCCTACAGCGGCATCAACCCCTATGCGCTGGGCTTTGCGATGTACACCGACATCAAGCGCATCTGCGAGTACCCGACCGACGAAGATCGCGAGTGGTTTCCCAATTTCGCCGGCCAACCGTGGTTGCCCACACTCGACCACGCGATGCGCAACTTCAAGGACGAGAGCTTCATCGGACAGTATTTGTCACCGAAGCTGATGCGCGAACTGCGCCTCTTTGCGGTCCTTGACGACGAGAAGGCCGAGACGCTGCAGGTCTCCGCGATCCACGACCCGTCGGGTTTCAAGCGGCTGCGCGAGGCGCTCTCGCGTCAATACGACCTCAGCTCGCGCGAGCCCGACATTCAGGTCTGGAATGTCAACCTGCGCGGTGACCGCTCGCTGACGCTGCGCCACACCCGCCACAACAACCGACCGCTGCACGACGGCGCGCACGAGGTGCTCAAACACGTGGCGCGCCTTTGGGGCTTCGGCGTTCACCTCGAGAGCGTCGACGCCAGCGCCACGAGCCAGCAGACCTTCTCGGTGCCCGCGCCGGTGTCCTGAAGTCGACCATCACAGCACAAAAATCTTGCCCGGATTCATGATGTTCTTCGGGTCCATCGCGCGCTTCAAGGTGCGCATCAAATCGATCGCACCCGCACCGGCTTCGTTCACCAGAAAGTCCATCTTGTGCAGCCCGATGCCATGCTCGCCGCTGCAGGTGCCTTGCGCATCGATCGCCCGCTGAACCAGTTCGCCGTTGAGTTTTTCGGCGAGTTCACGCTCGGCGGGGATGCGGGGGTCGACCAGATAAGCGATGTGGAAGTTGCCGTCGCCGACATGGCCCACGATGTAGTGCGGCATGCCCGCGGCGGTCGCAGCTTCTGACGCCGCGGTCACGCACTCGGCGAGCCGCGAGATCGGCACGCAGGTGTCGGTGCTCACGGTGCGGCAACCGGGCTTCATCTGAGCGCCGGCGAAATAAGCGTGGTGGCGTGCCGTCCAGAGCTTGGTGCGTTCTTCTGGCGTGGTTGCCCATTGAAAGCCCGAGCCGCCGAAATCGGCGGCGATCTCTTGCACCGTGGCTGCTTGCTCGGCAACGCTCGCCGCGCTGCCGTGAAACTCCATCAACAGCATCGGTGCTTCGGTAAGCGAGAGCTTGTCGTGGCGATTGACAGCGCGCACTGCGTGTGCGTCGAGCAACTCGCAGCGCGCGATCGGCACACCGAGCTGGATGATCTGGATCGTGGTGCGCACGGCCGCATCGATGCTCGGAAACATGCACACCGCCGCCGAGATCGCCTCGGGCAACGGGTAGAGGCGCAGCGTGATCTCGGTCATCACCCCCAGCGTGCCTTCGCTGCCGACCATCAATCGCGTGAGGTCGTAGCCGGCCGATGACTTGCGCGCGCGCGTGCCGGTGCGAATGACCTCGCCGCTGGGCAAAACCACCGTCAGGCCCAGCACGTTCTCGCGCATCGTGCCGTAGCGCACTGCGTTCGTGCCGCTCGCGCGCGTGGCTGCCATGCCGCCCAGGCTCGCGTCGGCCCCCGGGTCGATCGGAAAGAACAAGCCCGTGTGGCGAATCTCGTCGTTCAACTGCTTGCGGGTCACACCGGCCTGCACGGTCACGGTCAGGTCTTCGGGCTGCAGCGCGACGACGCGGTTCATGCGTGAGAGGTCGATGCTGATGCCGCCCTGCACGGCGAGCAGGTGGCCCTCGAGCGACGAGCCCACGCCGAACGGGATCACCGGCACCGCATGCCGATCGGCAAGCGCGACGATAGCCGCCACGTCGGCGGTGCTCTCGCAGAAGACGACCGCATCGGGCGGCGGCGCATCGATCGGCGACTCGTCGCGGCCATGCTGTTCGCGCACCGCGAGCGCCGTCGAGAACCGGTTGCCAAAACACGTCTTCAAGGCGGCCAGCATCTCGGTTGGCACGGCACGGGGCATGAGCACCGGCAGCAGATGGGCGGGGAGCGGAGCGTTCATCCGGGTTCTCCATGAAGCACCGCGGGCTACGCGCGTGCGGACGGGTTTGCATTCTATGAATCGCGCTAAGCCCAGCCGCAGCCCCCGGCGCGCGCGTGGCTAAACTGCGCCTCCCGCTGCCAGACAAGAAGGAACCGCCCGTGAAGATCGAAACCATCGCCGTGCACGGCGGCCAGTCGCCTGACCCCACGACCAAGGCCGTGGCCACGCCGATCTACCAGACCGTGGCCTATGCGTTCGACAACACGCAGCACGGCGCCGACCTGTTCGACTTGAAGGTCGCGGGCAACATCTACACGCGCATCATGAACCCGACCAACGCCGTGCTCGAGCAGCGCATGGCCGAGCTCGAAGGCGGCCTCGCCGCGCTTGCCGTGGCTTCGGGCATGGCGGCCATCAGTTATGCGGTCCAGACGATTGCCGAGACCGGTGACAACATCGTCTCGGCCTCGACGCTGTATGGCGGCACATACAACCTGTTCGCGCACACGTTCCCGCAGCTTGGCATCGAAGCGCGCTTCGCCGACCACCGCGTGCCGAACTCGTTCGAGCCGCTGATCGACTCGAAGACCAAGGCGATCTTCTGCGAGTCCATCGGCAACCCGCTCGGCAACGTGACCGACCTGGCCGCGCTGGCCGAGATCGCGCACCGCCACGGCATCCCGCTGATCGTCGACAACACCGTGCCCAGCCCCTACCTGTGCCGGCCGTTCGAACACGGCGCCGACATCGTGGTGCACTCGCTCACCAAGTACCTGGGCGGCCACGGCAACAGCGTCGGCGGCGTGATCGTCGACTCCGGCAAGTTCCCCTGGGCGCAGCACAAGGCACGTTTCAAAAGGCTCAATGAGCCTGACGTGTCGTACCACGGCGTGATCTACACCGAAGCGCTGGGCCCGGCGGCGTACATCGGC